>JBCBIK010000014.1:0-50113 GCA_038524545.1 Cyanobacteria bacterium J06623_4
GAGTTTTCGATTGGGTGCTAGCGCTATCCTGTCTGAAGGCCTCTCTGAAAACATCGCTCAGCGCGCCGACTTCAATCGGGTCGCCGAGGGCCGTACCGGTGCCGTGGGTTTCGATGTAGCTCACGTAGGTGGCGGCGATTTGGCTGGCAGCGATCGCCTGACGAATTACAGCCTGCTGAGCGGTGCGGCTAGGTGCGGTGAGCCCATTGGTGCGTCCATTGTGGTTCACTGCAGAGCCGAGGATGACGGCATGAATGCGATCGCCCGCCGCCTGAGCATCACTCAATCGCTTCAGTGCCACCATTCCTCCACCTTCTGCCCGCCCAAAGCCACTCGCCGCCTGGTCGAAGGTGCGGCAGCGACCGTCTGCAGAGAGCATTCGCGCCTTCGAAAAACTGATGCTAGCAGCGGGCGTAATGATCCGATTGACGCCACCAGCGAGGGCTAGGGCACATTCCTGGTTTCGCAGGCTCTGACAGGCCAAATGCACCGCCACTAACGCCGAGGAGCAGGCCGTATCGACGGCCATGCTGGGCCCTGTCACCCCGAGCAGATAGGAGAGTCGGCCCGCCGCGACGCTGTGGGTATTGCCGGTGGCGAGATAGGCATCGAGCGCTTCGGGCGACTGCGAAAGCACCTGCTGCCAGTGGTCAATGCTGCTAATGCCTAAGAAAACGCCGACCGACTGGCCGGACTGGGCGCTGATAGTATCGGGGGCGATCGCTGAATTTTCCAGAGCTTCCCAACCTAGCTCTAGGGCAAGGCGCTGCTGCGGATCGAGGGTCAGCGCCTCGCGGGGCGAAATGCGAAAGAAAGCCGCGTCAAAGTCGTAGAGGTGGGGCACAAAGCCACCGGACTGGGTGATAACTTTGCCGGGTGTGTTGGGGTCAGGGTGATAGAAGTCGTCGTTGGGCCAGCGGTCTTTTGGAATGGGTGCGATCGCGTCTTTTCGCCTCAGCAGATGTGACCACAGTGCTCGGGGCGTATCGGCTCCGCCGGGCAGCCGACAGCTCATACCAACGATGGCAATGGGCTCATGCCGGGCCTGCTCTAGCGCGTCGAGCTTGGCCTGCAGGGTCTTGAGCGCCAGCAATGCCCGCTTGGTAGGCGACAGCGTAGCGGCTGAGGCGGATGTGGTTTGCTCATCCATAGTTTTCTGAGAGGCTAATTTTTTAGAAGCGTTCGCTAAAAATCCAATCGTTCTAATTCTGCAATTAGCCGCGATTCGGCTTCGGTTTCTGTCAGCTGTTCCACGTTTTGAGTAGTGGATGCAGCCTTGAGGTGAGCGTGCTCTTGTGACTTTTGGGGCTCAGTAAAAGACTGTTCAACCGGAGATTGCTCACTCTGTTGCAAGTGGTCCTGCAACAGATAGTCTCTCAAAGCGGCGAGCGTTGGCCGGTCGTATATCAGCGTGACGGGTAGCTTGCAACCCAGACCGGTCTGCAGGCGGTTGCGTAGCTCTACGGCAGTGAGAGAGTCAAGGCCAAGATCGATAAAGCTGCTTTGCTCATTGACCAATGAGGTGACCGGGACGCCGAGAACGAGGGCGAGCTGTTGGCGGAGATAACTCGATAAAATGGCCGGGCGATCGCTCTTTTGTGCCGACTGAATTTTCTTCTGAATGCCAGTCACCGCGGCCTGAGCAGGACCGTTCGCTGGTGAAGACTGCGCGGTCTGTTTGCCTATCCACTTAGTGATGTCACCTGGCAACACGCCCACCTGTGCAAGCTCACCCTGGCCCATCATCGCTTGTAAAAGCGCCCAACCCGCTTCTGGCTCAATCGGTGAGAGCCCGCTGCGCGCAAGCCGCTGCTGTACGGCTGGGGTCGCCGCCAGGCCGGTGCCTGCCCAAGCGCCCCAGTTTATGCTGAGGGCGGCGAGCCCGGCCTCGCGGCGGTGGTGGGCTAGGGCATCGAGGAAGCTGTTGGCAGCGGCGTAGTTTGCTTGGCCCGCTGAGCCGAGCAGAGAGGCCGCAGAGGAAAACAGCACGAAGTGGTCGAGGGGCAGGTGCTGGGTGAGCTGGTGCAAGTGCCAGCCACCTTGAACTTTGGCGGCCATCACCCGCTCAAATTTTGGCCAGGTTTGCTGCTGCAGTACGCCATCATCGAGCTGACCAGCCAAGTGAAAGATACCTTTGAGCGGCACGGTGGCAGTAGGCTCCAGAAGGGGAGAAAGCGTCTGCTGAAGGCGGGAGCGGTCTGCTAAGTCGGTGAGAATCACACGAACATTGACCCCGGTTTGCGTGAGCTGGTCAAGGGTCTGCTGGGCAGCTTCGGTCGGGGCTGTGCGTCCGAGCAGCACTAGATGGCGTGCGCCCTCTTCGGTGAGCCACTGGGCAAGCTGCAATCCCAATGCGCCCAGTCCGCCTGTGATGAGGTAGGTCGCTTCAGCGTGAATGTTATTTGGTGAGCGATGGGGAATTTGCTGGTCTATGGGTGCTGCAATTACCACTTTGCCGATGTGTTTGGCTTGCTGCATGGTGCGGAAAGCGTCAACGGCTTGGGCGGCGGCCAAGGTTTGGCAGGGTAGGGGCTGAAGGCGATCGCACTGAAACTCAGCCACCAACTGCTGTAGCATCTGCTGAATGCGTTTGGGCTGCTGGGCAGTAATCTCCATCAGATCGATGACGTGATAGCCAGCGTCGGGGCGGTGGCGCTGCACCTGCTCGGCTGACCAAATACCGGCTTTGCCAATTTCGAGGAAGCGCCCCCCCGGCGAAAGGGCAGAAAAACTTTTTGTGATCGCCTCCCCCGAAAATGAATTCAGCACTAGGGTGACCCCCTGTCCCGCCGTCTGCGCCAAAATTTCATCGGCAAAGTCAAGGGTGCGAGAATTAAAAATGTGCGCAACGCCCTGCTCTTTCAGCCTTTCCCATTTAGGCGGTGACGCAGTGGCAAAGATTTCTGCCCCCGCCTGCTGGGCAATTTGGACCGCTGCCTGACCAACGCCGCCCGCTGCTGAATGGATGAGAATGCGATCGCCCTTCTGAATCTTGCCTAGATGCACCAAGGCATAGTGAGCCGTAAGAAAAGCCGTGGGTAGCGTAGCTGCTTCTGCGTCGCTTAGCTCGCTTGGTTTAGCAACCACACAGTCGGCAGAAACCGTCACAAATTGACTAAAGCTCGCCGATGCGATCGCCATCACCACCTCACCCACCGCAACGCTCTGAACAGCAGATCCCACCGCCACTACTTTCCCAACGCATTCCAACCCCAGCGGTCCAGCCTCGCCGGGGTACAGATCCAGCGCACTCAGCACATCGCGAAAGTTTAGCCCGGTTGCCTGCACCTGTAGCTCGACCTCGTTGGCATTAGGCGAGCGGCGGGGTGCGGGCTGCCAGCGAAGGTTTTCTAAGGTGCCTCTGGTTGCTATCTGAAGCTGTAGGTTTGGTTGATTAGGCTCGCCATCAGTCTGCAGCTGAGCTTTTGTCAGGTGAGCGGTGTAGCGATCACTCTTCCGGTAAGCAACCTGATGGTCGTTGGTCTGGGAAAACGACTGAAGTTCAGAGACAAGATTGTTAATTTGCTCAGTTTTCGTCGCGGTTAACTCAAGATCCAAACAAGTATAAGAGAGTTCAGGATGCTCTAGTGAGAGCGTTTTTCCGAGTCCCCACAGTGGCGCTTGAAAGGGATCAACTTTCTCATTTTTTAAGACACACATGGCACCAGAGGTGACAAGCAACAATTTACCAGAAATACCTTGAGAAATAAGCGTCTGTGATAGCTGCAGCGCAGTCTTACAGCTTTGTTCTACCGTCTGACCCGCGAGATAAACAACACCTGCAAAGTGAGTTTGTTGTTTGGCATCTGTAAGCATTTCAGGTAAGTTGTTATCCGCATCGATTAAGGCAGCAATGCCGGTCATTCCTTCGGCTGTCAGCGCGGCGACTATTTCCTGAAGTGTTGCGCTATCGTGACCGAGCAAGAGCCACGGGTTTAGTGATGATGAGCGAGAAGCTTGGGGAGCAGGCTGCCATTCCACTTGGTACAGCCAATTTTGCCAGGCAGGTTGCACGGCTTTGGCAGAGAGGCGTTTGGCAGAGAGGCCAGCGAGACGTGCGATCGCATTCCCAGACCCATCTAGTAGGGTGACATCGGCAGTCACGATGTCGGCAGTTGCCCCACTCGGGTGCAATTCCACCTGACTCCAGACTACTTGCCCTGCTGCAGGCAGGGCGCGATGCACCGTCAGCGATTCTAATCCGATGGGAACGTAGGCCCTTGTGAGCAGCGCGTCGGGCAGAGCAGAAAGGATCACTTGGCAGCAGGCATCCAGGATGGCCGGATGTAGGTGATAAGCTTCGACCGCTGTGCCTTCGGGGATGCAAATTTTGCCCAGCGCTTTGCCCTCACCTTGCCAGACGGCCTGAAGGCTGCGAAACGCACCGCCATAGTCGAGGCCCCTCTCTGCAAAGCGGGCGTAGGGGGGCTCAGCAGATGAGTCAGGGAAAGACTGGGTGAGCGTTTCGATAGAGATAGCGTCGGGTGCGATCGCTTCAGAAGCAGCTAACAAACCTTCGCAGTGCAGCGTCCAATCGGCATCGGCATGACCCGACTGGCTAAAAATTTGAAACCGATAGCGTTCGGCCTCCGGCGTGAGAATGGTTTGTAGAGAAACCGGGTCATCGGTCAGGGGCAGCGCCTGGGGAATGGCTAGGCTGCTGAGCTGAATGGCAGTGGTGTTGAGTGCGATCGCGCCCGCTGCCAGCCCAATCTCAATGAAGGCAGCCCCCGGCAATAAAACCTGATTTTGAACGCGGTGGTGCTGTAGAAAATCGGGCTGAGTCGCAGAAAGAGTCTGCTGAAAGATCTGTTGTTTGAGCGGTGTAGGAATAGCCTGCCCGAGCAGGGGGTGCGCTTGGGGATGGCGTCGGATTGTACTTTCCAGACGGCGTTTGGGAAGACGGTCTATCCAGTGGCGCTGTCGCTGGAAAGGGTAGGTGGGCAGCGGTCTGCGGCGGTAGGTGCAGGGTGCATAAAAGGCCTGCCAATCGACCGGGTGACCCTGCACATACAGCGCTGCCAAGCTAGAAAAGAGCTGCTGACTCTCGGATTTTTTGGGGTGGCGGCTGGGGAGCCAGTGGTGGGGCTGATCTGGCAGCGTTGTCTGGGCGAGCGTTAACAGCACCGGGCGAGGGCCGCATTCTACAAAGGTTGTAATGCCCTGCTGGTGGAGAGTTTCTATTCCTTGGGCAAAGCGCACTGGTTGGCGGACATGGTCGGTCCAGTGCGTTGGGCTGTTGACTTCGGTCAGCTGGCCGGTGAGGTTCGAGACGATGGGTGTTGTCTGTGGCTGGTAGCGGATCGACGCGGCCACCTCGCCAAAGGCGGGTAGCATGGGCTCCATTTGCGAGGAGTGAAACCCATGGGAGACTTTTAGGCGTTTGTGCTGAATCTTTTGCTGGGCTAGCCGTTCGCTGAGGGCTGCGATCGCACCCTCCTCCCCCGAAATCACCGTATTCTGCGAACTGTTCACCGCTGCAATCTCAGCGCTGCCCTCCACCTGCGCTAGCAAACCCACACAAAAAGCTTCATCAGCCACCACAGACAGCATGGCACCGCTCGCTGGCAGCGCCTGCATCAGCCGTCCTCTCGATGTCACTAGCCTGAGCGCATCCTCTAGGCTAAAGACATCTGCGATACAGGCCGCCACGTATTCACCCAGGCTGTGCCCCATCAGCACCGCAGGCTCAATTCCCCAAGCCATCCACAGCTGAGCCAGCGAATACTCATAGGCAAACAGCACGGGCTGCGTATTTGCGGTTTGATGTATTGGCGACTCATCTGCAGGAGCATCGACAGTTTGATCAGGTTCATCGAAGCCCAGTATTGCCAGCAGATCCACATCGTATGTCTGCAAAATCTGCGCACAGCGATCTAGCGCGGCGCGAAAGACGGGCTGCGTTTCGTATAGCTCACGGCCCATGCCGACTGACTGAGCCCCTTGACCAGTGAAGAGAAAGGCAATGTCTGAGGGTGTGGGCGGTTGGCTATTTGAGGTTTCGCTTGTCTGTGTCGATAGCCAATCTTGGAGCTGATGCTGTAAGTCTGTCAGCGAAGAAACGACGAAGGCCAGACGATGGGGAAAGTGCGATCGCCCTACTGCCAGCGTGAAGCACACATCTGCTAGAGAGATGCCGGCATGGTCTCCTAAGAAGGATAGAAACTGCTCGGCCAGTGCCTTAAGGACTGTTGGATTTTTGGCGGACAGGGTGAAAATTTCGTGCGATCGTGCCTGACTCCCTTCGTCCGCGCCTGCCTCTTCCAAAACAACATGCACATTGGTCCCGCCAATGCCGAGAGAATTGACCCCGGCACGCCTAGGCGACTCTCGCTGCGGCCAGTTTGCCAGCGCCGTATTGACATAAAAAGGACTGTTGGCAAAGTCTATTTGCGGATTGGGCATCTCGAAGTGCAGGCTGGGCGGAATTTGCCCATGGTGCACTGCCAGCGCCGTTTTGATAAAGCCAACAATCCCCGAGGCAATGTTGAGATGGCCGACGTTTGTTTTTACAGAACCGATGGGGCAGAACTGTTTTTGGTGAGTCTTAACCGGGTCTGGGCTGAGGCGAAAGGCCTGGGTAAGGCCAGTAATTTCGATGGGATCTCCTAGGGCGGTGCCCGTGCCGTGGGCCTCTATGTAGCCAAGGCTACTAGCTGAAATATTTGCGATCGCAAGCGCTTCGGCAGCGACCCTGGCCTGCCCTTCACTAAGCGGGGCCAAATAGCCCACCTTTTGGCCGCCATCGTTGCCAACGGCTGACCCTTTGATCACGGTATAAATGAAGTCGCGATCAGCGATCGCATCCTCCAGCCGCTTGAGCACCACCATCCCCACCCCGCTGCCAAACAACGTGCCTTGCGCACTGGCATCGAATGCCCGGCAGTGGCCATCTGCCGAGAGAATCATTCCAGCCTGATACAGGTAGCCCGCCTTTTGCGGCGTTTCTACAGAGACGCCGCCCGCCAGCGCCATATTGCAGTCGCCCTGCAGCAGGCTCTGGGCAGCTAGGTGCACGGTCAGCAGCGAAGTAGAGCAGGCCGTTTGCACGTTCACGCTAGGGCCGCGCAGGTTCAGTTTGTAGGAGATGCGAGTGGTGAGATAGTCCTTATCATTGGCTACCGTTGCCTGGAATCCGCCTAGGGAGCTAAGGGTAAATACATCTAGCGAATCGTTTGCATCGAGGGTGTGCCGTTGCGGGTATACGTGATTGAGCAGGTAGGTATTCATAGAGGCCCCTGCGTAAAGGCCGATATCGCCTTCGTAAGTGAGCGGGTCGTAGCCAGCATCTTCTAGGCTTTGCCAAGCGCACTCCAGCAACAGGCGCTGCTGCGGATCCATCAGCCGGGCCTCTTTGGGGCTGTAGCCAAAGAAATCAGCATCGAAGCAGTCCACATCTTCTAGCGTGGGGCTGGCGTTGACATAGTCTGGCCGCTGGATCAGCGCTGGGTCGATACCGGCTGCCAGCATTTCCTCCGGGGTAAAAAAGGTAATCGATTCCACGCCGTTGCAGAGGTTCTGCCAAAAGGTGGGCAGGTCCTTGGCGCCGGGGAAGCGACCGGCCATGCCGATGACGGCGATATCGCGGGTGGCGGCGCGGTATCGCCGAGGACGCAGTTGAAGGGTTGGCGGTGCTGTGTCGGCTTGCTGAAGGTAGCGAACCAGCGCGTCAATGGTGGGATATTGAAAAAGGGTGACCGCTTGTAGGGTTGGGTCAAGCTGGTTTTGTAGCTGACCGAGCACCTGCATCAGCCCGGTGGAGGTGCCGCCCAGTTCAAAAAAGTTATCCTGATGGCCGATGTGCTCTAGCTGAAGCACCGACTGCCAGATGCAGGTGATGGTTTGGGTGAGAGATTTTGGCGTGCGATCGCGCTGCTTTCTCTGATTTCGAAAGGCGTCGACGACCTGCTGAATCTGTTGGTCAAAACCTCCTTTGTTGAAACGCTGGCTGAGCTGCGATCGCTGAATTTTGCCAATCGCCGTCTTGGGAATTTCTGTTGTTTCGAGCGGAACAACATAGGTAGGAGAAAGACCAATGTACTGAATGACTTCACTGCGGATTTGGCAAATGAGTTCTATCAGCGCCTTTTCATCAAACGTCTGAGCTGGGCAAAAGAAAACCGCTAGCTGTTCGCTAGCATCACTGGCTCTCTGTACCCCGCAAGCTGCCGTAAAAGAAACCGTAACGCCCTCAACCGCTTCCACAACAGATTCGATATCGTGACTGTAATAGTTGAGCCCATTGAGCACAATCACATCTTTCTCACGTCCCGTAATCGTTAAGCAGCCACCTTTCAGAAAACCCAAATCCCCCGTCTTTAGCCAGCCATCTACCGTGAAAGCATCCGCATTCAGATCTCTCTTATCCTCTCTTTCAGACTGCGCACCTTGGTAGTAGCCCGCCATCACGGTCAGCCCCTTCACCTGCAGCCGACCGACCTCCCCAGCTGCAACTACCTGATTGTCACTATCAACAATTCGCAGCGCCGTACCCGGAATCGGCCTTCCTACTGTGACAAAAGCATCTGCCTCGCTAGTAGACGCCATCGAAAACTGACGCGAATGAACAATGCCAGAGCAGGTCTCTGACATGCCATAGCCCGGGCTCACAGCAGTCGGCGCAAGACCGTGAGGCTCAAGCAGCTGCAAAAACCGTCTGGCCGTTTGGCCCACGACAGCTTCTGCGCCGTTGCCCATCCAGCGAACCGCCGAGAGATCCCAAGAGCGTTCTTTTGAGTTCTGGGATTGTTCTTTTTTCTCTATAGCAGCTTTCTCTAGCTGATCGTTAACTAAGCCGTAGGCGAAGTTGGGTGCCCAGGTGGCGCTGGCCCGGTAGCGCTCTAACAGGTCGAGCCAAGTGAGCGGATTTTTGAGCACCTGCTCGCGGGCAACGTGAATTTGTTCGCAGCCTAAATACACCTGGGTGAAATGAAACATCACCAGACTGGCGACGTGCTCTAGGGGCATCCAGTTGAGGGTAATGTCCGTGCTACTGAGGTCATTGACGGTGGCCATGCCGTAGACGCTCGCGCGCAGATTTTGGTGGGTGAGCATGACCCCTTTTGGCCGACCGGTGCTGCCAGAAGTCAGTAGCAGGAGCGCTAGGTCATTGGGTTTCGGAGTGTGGGCGAATGACGTTTCATCCTGGGAATCGCCCGCTTCTTGTAAGGTCTCAACGGTGAGCAGCGCGGGCTCTGGCGTGATGGCTTGGGTAATGGCTTCGCAGTGGCTACGCAGACTCTCTACCGTCAGGATGGTGGCTGAGTCGAAGAGCTGAGATGCAGCGGCTAGCGGGGTTGAGCCTTGTGAGGTGGCTTCTGTAGAGATAGGTACGGGGACGCATCCGAGCAAAAAGCAGGCCCAGATAGCTGTAAGCAGATCGGGGCTCTGGGGGAGTTGGAGAATGAGGATATCGCCGGGGCAGAGGGCGTGCGATCGCAGTCCTGCAGCCCACCCGGTTGCACGGCTCAGCAAGTCTCCGTAAGACTGCCTTGTCTCTACGCCTGCTGCATCTATATAGCGAATGCCTGCCGGGGTATTGGCGGCCTGCTGCAGGGCGGCCATCAAACGTTGGGGCAGGTCGCCTGAGGCTGGAAAGGCAGCGCCCTGTGCAATCGACTCAGATGTTGCGGCCTTAGACTGTGTACTGAGACTTTTCACGTAAAGACTGTTTCACTGAAAGACGATTTCACCGGAGGGCTATTTCACTGAAAGGCCATGCGCCTGAAGCAGTACCATAGCGGGTTTTGATTCACTCTGTAAAGCTGTCTGTGCCGCTATACAAGCCATCAGCGCCGTGACGACATATGGGATGATAAAGAATATAACGGTACAAACTTTCAGACCTGTTCAAGGTCTGTGACTATTCCTATTTCTCTTTGAATAGATGCAGACGCTCAACCTGATTATTTCCGACGAAACCCTGCGCGACGGAGAACAGCAAGTCGGACTGTTTTTTGAAGATAAGGCTGCGATCGCTCACCTCATCGCTCAGACAGGGGTTCATCAGATAGCCCTGATGCCTGCGATCCACACCTCCGAAGCGCAGCTAGTGTCCGACCTGGTAAACGGCGGCCTGAAGTCTCAAATCGCAGCCTCTACCATGATGCGCCGCGCCGCCATCGACCACTCCAAAGACTGCGGCGCACAGCAAATCATTCTCTTCAACGCAGTGTCCGACCGGCTGATGTTTTTGAGAGAGCCCTCCATCTCAGGCGATCCACAGCTGCAGCACAAAACCATTGATGCAGACATTTCACCAAATACCATTTCCCGCATCCGGCAAACGATGCTCGACAATGCCCTAGCCCACGTGCGCTACGCGGTAGAGCAGGGGCTACGGGTGTGTTTTGCCGCCGAAGATGCCAGCCGGGCCGACGTTTCTTTTCTCGTAGACTGCATCAACACGCTGGCGCCCCATATCGACCAGTTTTTGCTGTGCGACACGGTGGGCATATTGACCCCCGAAAAAACGACTGAATGGATTCGCGAGCTGGTGGCGCGCACTGGATCTGTGCCCCTGTCGGTTCATTTTCACAACGATATGGGGCTAGCGCTCGAAAATACGATTCAGGCGGTGCGTGCGGGTGCAGTGGGCATCTCTGGCACCATGGGCGGCATTGGTGAGCGGGCGGGCAATGCCGCTCTTGAGCAAGTGCTGCACGGGCTGCGGGTGCGCTTTGGCTGCGAGGTTGCTGGCATCGACTACGACGCCCTCGACCGCGTCGTCGACTATTTGCAGCAGCGAGGGCACCGGCCCCATGCGCCCTATTCGCCTGCGGCCCAGCGGCAGGAGTCGGGCATTCATGTGAGTGCTTTACTGCGCGATCGCCAGAGCTACGCCGTCTTTCCCCACGGCCATCCCGATATTTGGTTCGGCAAGTGCAGCGGCGCTAGCAATTTGCAGTACCTCTTTGAGCACCATCTCAACCAACCGCTAGACTACGCCGACTACGAGCGACTGCGCGTGGCAATTAAAGCGATCGCCCTCAAAGAGAAGCGCTCCTTCTCTGCCCACGAAGTATTGGAGCTGATAGCGCAAAACGGCCTGCTGAAGCCGCTGTCATGAGCTTGTTTCCATTGGCTTGTTTCCATCGGCTACAGCCGGTCGCTCACCCGCCCACACACCGCCGATATGGCCACGGTCCTCGGCGAGGCCAAATAGTTTTGCCCGGAAGGGTCACCGCTGCGACCCTTAAAATTGCGATTGGTCGCGTAAATGCCCGTCTCTGCTTTGCCCAGCACGCCTTTCCCCGCATTGATGCAGGCACCACAGCCAGACT
The DNA here is from genome assembly GCA_038524545.1 of Cyanobacteria bacterium J06623_4. Lineage (GTDB taxonomy): Bacteria > Cyanobacteriota > Cyanobacteriia > Phormidesmidales > Phormidesmidaceae > Phormidesmis. Next base: position 11,283 of record JBCBIK010000014.1, read on the forward strand.
TAAGGATGTGTGCACCCGCTTGCTCTAGACATTCCAAATAGCCCAACGCCGCTGCCTGCTGCCGCACCGCCTGTGAGGCAGGCACTACAAACAAACTCACCGACGGATGTACGCGCTGACCTTCGAGCGCTGCAGCCGCTGCTGCCAAGTCGTGCAGCTTACCGCCCGTGCAAGACCCGATAAAGGCTCGCGTAATCGGTACGTCGCCGACTTGTGCGACCGCAACGACCCGATCTGGGCTGGGCGGACGGGCCACCTGCGGGCTCAGCTGGCTCAGGTCGAACCGGTAGCGCTGGGCGTACTCGGCATCGGGGTCGGGGTGGATTTCTTCGAAGGGCATTTCTGGGGATTGGGGAGTGCGATCGCTCAAATAAGCCCGCGTCACATCGTCTACCGCCATCAGCCCGCACAGGGCACCGCACTCAACCGCCATATTCGCCAGGGTCATACGCTCATCCATGGGCAGCTGCCCAATCACGCTGCCACAAAATTCGATCACCTTCCCGGTCGCCCCGTCGCAGCCAATCTGACCCAGCAAAAACAGCATGATGTCTTTGGCACTGACCTGCTCGGGCAGGCGGCCAGCCAGCTCCACCCGCAGCGTCGCCGGTACCCGCAGCCACAGGTCACCCATCGCAAAGATATTCGCCATATCCGTGGTACCTACCCCCGTAGAGAAGCAGCCAAACGCGCCGTAGGTGCAGCTATGAGAATCGGTCCCGGCAATCATCATCCCAGGCCGGACAAATCCCTGCTCAGGGAGTAACACATGGCAGATACCCGCCGCTTCGCCCGGCGACACCACATCGAGCAGGTGGCAACCTTGCTCACGGGCGAAGTCCACCATCTGCTGGTACATGGTCACAGCGCCTGGGTCGGGGCGAATATCGTTGATTTGAATGAAGTGGTCGGCTACGAAGACCACCTTGCTGGGGTTCCAAACCTTGGCAGTAGCGCCAAAGTGCTGATGAAATAGTTGACCGACTGGACCGGCGATCGCATCGTGAGACATCGCCAAGTCGACCCTGGCAAACACCACCTCCCCCGGCTGCACAGAGACTCGACCCGACGCCCGCGCCAATAGCTTTTCAGCCATTGTCATCGGTCGCTGCACCGATCCACGACTGACGGCTTCACGGGTATCCGTAGAAGCTAATTCATCTTCAGCCTCGCGCCGTCGCTGCTGAAGGCGCTGCTGATTGTAGGCGATGAGGCCGCCCACCTGAATGATGGCCTCAATGGCAGCAGGGACAGCCTGCTGGTCGATCACTTCCAGAGCCAGTCCGATATTGATGCTGTTGCGATAAAAAATTTCGGCAAAAGACTTAGCCCGCACGCAGCGAATGCCCGCCGCCTTAATCGCCAGCGGCGCAAACTCGCGGCTAGACCCGCAGCCAAAGTTATAGCCCGCCTCGATCCGGTGGTAGCGGCTAAGGTTGCCCGCCCCAATCACATGTTCAAAGGCGTAGTGCGCCAGATGCGCCGGATCATCCTGCGTCCCTCGCTTTGCCGGAATGATGTCATCTGTATTGATGTTGTCGCCGAGGGAGAGGATGGACTGAGACATAGCAAACACGGAAAAGCCACTACTAGGAAGGTTCTACTGAGTATGATTAAAAACTGTCTGCATTCAAAGCCAGACCTGATTGACGCCACCGCCTAGGTCTAGGCTTCGAGAGTGGACAGTTTTCATAGTGCCTCTCAGCTTCATTGAGTCTTCACAAACGGGTCCGTCCTGTAGAATTTTTGCATTGTTTTTCGCCCGTACACGGGTACAGAAAGCACCGTATAGAAACATTAAAGCTGACTTGTTTGTCATTCGACGTGAGTATCTGTGAGTCAGCACAAATTGCAGTCGTCACGACGTATTGTTTCGCTGGCCGGTATTGGCTTATACCAAAAAAAAGTATTGGTGTAATTGCTGCAACTTAACTGGCACACCCGCATAAAGTGATACAGACCAACCGCTTTACATTTGATTACACTAACAGTGAAAATACGGACATTGCTATCTTGGCAAGTCACTGTGCCAAATCCGCCATGACCGTCATTAATGGGTGCCTGTTGCAGCTCGCTTTCTTTCAGTTAGGGGATCTATGACTTCTAGAGATCAGTTTGGAAAAGAGATAGAGATTGACCTACAGAAATACTGGCTAGTGCTCAAGCGGCGATGGCTACTCATTGCAGCCGTCTGTGGCGTAACGACCGCGCTGTCGGCAGTTGCAGCCTCACAGCAAAGCAACGAATATCAGGCAGAGGCCAGACTGCTGTTTGAGTCTTCGAACCAGACCTCTGCGCTAGTGGGCCTAGATCGAGACGAAACCGAACTCAAGGCACTGACAAAGCAGGCCAACCCACTCGATACACAGGTTGAGCTTTTCCGCTCTATCCCAATTGCTCAAGAGGTCATTGACCGGCTCCAGCTCAAAGATAGTGAGGGAGAGCTGCTAGACCCCATTACGTTTTCAGAGGCGCTGGAGGTCTACCCCGTCACCGGAACCGACGTAATGAAGGTCTCCTACACTTCTCCCGACCCTGAGCTTTCGGCGGCGGTTGTCAACCTCATTATGGATATCTATATCCAAAAAGATGTTCAGTCCAACAGAGCTGCGGCTATTTCTGCTCAGCAGTTTATCGCCAACCAGTTGCCTCAGTCTGAAAGAGCTGTAGACCAAGCTGAAGTGGCACTGCGCGAATTCAAGGAAGGCAATGGCGTAGTCGACCTAGAGGCAGAATCGAAGAGTACTGTTTCCCTACTGTCTAACTTCCAGAGCTGGACGACAGAGATTTCCTCTAGTTTAGCCGGTGTGGAGGCGCGGATTGCCGAGGTTCAGGGCAATTTGGGGCTATCGCCCCAGCAAGCTTATGCTGTGGGCCTTGCGAGTGAAGCGCCCGGCGTTCAAGAGCTGCTGACACAGCTGCAGACGGTGCAAGCTGAGATGGCGATCGCTCAGACCCGATACGAACCCACCCACCCCGCTATCGTTAACATGAGCGCCCAGCTAGCGTCTTTGTTTTCCTTGCTGGAGCAGCGCGTAGGAGCAGCGCTGGGCGACAAGCAAGCCGCCTTACCCGTGACCGATTTGCAAGCCGGTGAGCTAGAACAAAATTTGATTGCTGAATATCTCGATCTCAATGCTCAGCGCTCCGAGCTTGAGAGAAGACTTGGAGAAGTTACCTCGGCTCGGACTGCGCAGCAAAACAGAGCGCGGGTCTTACCTGGGCTAGAAAAGCAGCAGCGAGAGCTAGAACGCCGGTTAGTAGCTGCACAATCGACCTACGAAACACTTTTGGAGAGCCTCCAAGAAGCCAAAGTTCTGGAAAATGAAAGTATCGGCAATGCGCGGGTGGTTTCACAAGCTCTGGTCCCAACAGAATCGCTGGCGCCGTCGACCAAGCTCTACTTGCTTGCAGGTGGCATTTTGGGCGCGCTGCTAGGCGTGATTTTGGCCTTCTTGCTCGACTTGGCCGACCGCTCTGTCAAGAGTGTTCAGGAGGGTCAGGAGGCTTATGACTACCCGCTACTGGGCGTGATTCCGGCCTGGGCCAAGCTGAAGCCCTCTGTGCGCTCCAGCGAGCTTGAAAATCCGCAGATTCTGGTTGAGCATCCCCAAGCAGTCCCCATTGTTGAGGCCTATCAGGCGCTGCAGGCCAACCTGAAGTTTGCCTGCCCAGATAAGCCGCTGAAGACCATTGCGGTGACCAGTGCGGTAGCGGGCGAGGGCAAGTCTGAAGTGTCTGCCAACCTAGCGCTGACCCTGGCTCACTTGGGCCACCGGGTGCTGGTTATTGATGCCGATATGCGATTGCCTACGCAGCACCACATTTGGGACATTTCGGAGCAGCAGGGCCTAAGTAACTTCGCCGTTGGTCAAATCTCTTTAAAAAATGCCATCGTGCTCAAAGGGCCGAACCTACACGTGCTGCCGGTTGGATCTGTGCCGCCCAACCCATTAGCAATTCTAGAATCTAAGCAGGTCTCTGCACTGTTGCGGGCCTGCGAAAAGGCCTACGACTACATCATTATCGATACGCCAGCGCTCCTGGGCCTGGCAGATAGCCTAACCATTGGCCGACTCACCGACGGCTTGCTGATGGTGATGCAGCCAGGCCGGGTAGATGTGGAAAGCATCAATGCTGCAAAGTCCATGCTAGACCAATCAGGTCTGCGGGTGTTGGGCCTAGTGGCCAATGGCGTCAAGGTTCGCAGTCGGGCCGACCGCTACTTTTACCACCGTCAGGAATACATCGAGGCTTCTGTGCAAAATTCAACGGCTGCCTTGCCCAGCCGTGTCAGTGAGCCTATGGCGATGAATGGTCGCCGGTAATAAGTAGCTGCTAGGTAATGGAGAGGGTTTCTCTGTCCATAGAGAAATTTCTCTCTTTTTTCCATGCTTTAGACAACAGATTTTTTAGATCTATGAACAGATTCAGCTGTGACCGTTGCCGAAGAGTATTTCCCCTTGCCATGGGCGTTCAACTAGGGACGCTGTTGTTGGTCCCAGTCGCGGTAATGGCTCAAGACTTGCCAGTGCTCACGCCCCCTCTGGCAGATTCTCCGGCTGTTGTGCCGGTAGAGCCTCTACCTGCCAGTTCTACACCCACAGATGGCGCAGCACCTCAGGTACCGGCAGCTGAGCAGCCCGTACCCGTGCCAAACAACAACATGAGACCCGTGAGTACGGTTTCACCGCCGCCGATTGTCCCTCGTGACTATGCGGCATCTTCCTACATTCTGGGAGCGGGCGATCGCATTGAGCTTGACGTATACGGGTTCGAAGAATACACAGGTTCGCTAGTTGTGCTGCCCGATGGCACGATTACACTCCCTCTCGTCGGCAAGATTCCCGCTGCTGGGCGTACCACCGATCAGCTCGAACAGGAATTGACGGTTGCTTTAGATCGGGTGCTGGTAACGCCCTATGTCTCTGTCACGCTCAGTGAGCTGAGGCCAATTGTGATTAATGTATCGGGTGAGGTGCACAGGCCCGGACCGATTAGCCTCCAAGGCCCAGCCGGGGTCGACCGCGATATCAACAACCCCGATAGAAATCCCAATTCCTTTAGAAACCGGAGAACCTCTGGCCCACCTTCAGTAAGTGAGGCGTTGATTCAGGCGGGTGGCGTCATGCAGACGGCGGACATTCGAGATGTGGTGGTGATGCGATCGCTCCCGAATGGGCAAACGGTCAGAACCAACGTAAACCTATGGGATTCTCTCTGGTCAGAGACCTTACCCGACGACATGCTGCTCAGAGATGGTGATTTGGTATTTGTGCCTCGCCTTGCGGCTGGCGACACCCTAGATACCCGGCTACTCGCCCGCTCTACGCTCTCCCCAGACGTGATTCGAGTCAGAGTGGTCGGTGAAGTGACTAACCCAGGGGAAGTGCCCGTGCCACCCAATAGCTCGCTTTCGAGTGCAGTTGCGATCGCTGGTGGCCCCACCGAAGATGCAAAACTCAGCGAAGTAGCCTTCGTGCGCATGAATGACGGCGGCGAGATTGAGCAAGAAGTTGTCGACCTGAGCAACCTGGTCGACAACTATCAGGTACAAGATGGTGATGTTGTTGTCGTACCAAAATCAACAACAACCTCTGTTCTCGACTTTGCAGCCAGACTCCTGAGTCCTTTGAACTTCTTGTTCGGCATTTTTTAAAGGCCTTGGGCAATGCGCGTCAGTCTTTCTGCGCGTCAACCTTACTAACTGGTGTTCTGCTCTTCAGCAGTTAACTGAAATGCAACCCTTTTCTGTTTGTATTTCAGTTAACTGTCGTAGTTATAAACTGGCTTTGGTCGGCTTTGGTCCAGCACCCACCGATACACCTCTAGGGTCTGCTGCGCCCTAACGCCCCAGGTAAATTTCTCGAGTACTCGCCGCCTAGCCTGCTGACCCAAGCTATCTACTTTTTCAGGATTCATCACCAGCTCGTTTAGCACCTGACGAAAGTTAGCAACAATCTCTTCTCTACGCCCAAGGGGAACTTTGTACCCAGTAGTTGCCGTAACCATTTCGCCTGGGCCACCATAGCCCACCACAACAGGCGCCAGCCCAAGTGCCATCGCCTCAATCACTACAGCACCCCCAAATTCTCGAATACTGGGAAATGCAAACACATCTGAATTGGCCAGATGCTCTTTGAGCTGCGTTTGTGGCAGCCGCCCTGCAAAGGTGACGGTATCGGTCAGCTCAAGATCTTGGACCTGTTTTTCGAGTGCCGCCTGCTCAGGCCCATCACCAATAATTTCTAAGGTAACTTTGTATTCTCTCAACAGGGGAGTGGCCGCTTCAATCAGCATATCGCCCCCCTTGTAGGGAACGAGCCTACCGACGAATACTAGCTTTAGCGGAAGCTGCGCAACGCGCTGTCTTTGTCCATCAAAGCGGTCTGTATCGACAGCATTGGCTGGGAAGTAAACACATTTGGACTGGTAGCGCTTGTCGACTTGGCTCAGTGTCGACTGCGATCCCACAATAATGGCCGCTGCATTTTCACGGGTGGCTTTGTAGCCTGGCATTAGCCGGTAAAAATCTCGAACGTAGGAAAGCCACTCCTTTTCCTGGTGGCGAGCGGCGTTAAATTCTTTGGGCCAGGGCAATCCCCCATTGAGCGGGCCAAGAATGAAGGGAACACCCACTCCTTTGCACTTTTGAGCCAGAGTACTCGGCGCCGTGGGGCTGCTGGGAATGACCCGGTGGACGATGTCAAAATCGCCTGCGCGAATCCGCTCACCCAGCTGTTTCCAAACGAGAAATTCAAAATAGTAATACTCAAAGGCCATGAGTGCAGTGTGGAGGGTCCAGCCTTTGCCTCTGCCACCGCGCAGAGTTTTGATCAGCCACTTGATAGGTCGATTGATCAATGTCGTATCAATCGGGGTGAAGTCTGTAAAGTTTGCGCGCCGAAAGGCATCTGCATTCCAGGTGAGGGTGGCAATGTGCACATCTGCGACAGCTGCGATCGCTCGACTATGACACCAGCCTCGGAGGTGAATACTAATCGACTCGGGATTTGCTTTCTCAGCAATAATGAGGACACGAGGACGCTTGAACGGGGATTGTTGTTCAGCCTGATGCGTGGCGTTACTTTCGCACTGAGAAGAATACGTCATCAAATTTAGCAGGAATACTGAACCAGGAATACTGAAAAAGAACAGTCATGGCCTATAGCGATTGGCCCCTCTTTCCAAAGCGATGCGATCAGGCTCAAGTCCTATCTTAAAGATTGGCCTTCTCTAAGACTAATATGCTTGGTGCTAATCCTAGCACTAGAGTGTTTTTTCGATAAACCTAATGTGTGTCATTACACTAATAAAGCTCTTTATGTTGTGGCTTTTAGCGTTGTTTTTGACACCTACCTAAAGATTATTGATAAGGAAACAACCAATAGGAATACATTAGGTTTAATTATGCTTGCCTATGCATAGGCTATATGGGCTATGGACAGAATAAAGCGGTAAATATAAAATACCTATTAAGTTGCCTAGAATGGTGGCTGTGCATGCGCTTGTGACTTCCGTCTTTTATTTACGTTGACGATTTTTTCAGGGTGTACGACTGTTTTGAAGTTTTTGCAAAAGCAGCTTGTTTGAAGGTAATCATTGCCAGGGTACGGCGTCGTATTCCTACGCTAGGCCCCTTAAACGACAGCTTTCTATGGTCGTACTAGTGAATACGGGCTCGTTTATCTTTTACCTACTCTGAAGCTGATTTACGTCTGTGTAGCCTCCTTCTGTGTAGTCTCCTACTGTTGCAGCGGGTATGAAATACCGAGGTGTGGTTCATAGGCCTATCCTATCCATATCCACAAGTGCGCACATCTCATAGGTATCCTTCTTTTCGGCATTCTTCTCACAAGCGTCAACCTATGATTTTTAGGCGTCTCACTTAGCGCATACTGTGTGCCAAGCAAGCTATGCAACTGATGGGGAAACCAACTTTTTCTTCGAACGCTTCAGATAAAAAAGTAGCGCTAACTACATAAAAGTACCATCAATGTTCAACGCTTCTATTAGCGCCTCGGTCTGCTGATATAGCTTGCTCGTAGAATTTTCAGTAGGATTTGCTAGGCCATGATTCGACAGAAAATTAAGCGCTTGTTTTCTGACAAGCTGGTGAAAAATATTGGCTGGCTGACGGGCAGTCAAATTTTCATTCGTGCTTTTCGGCTGCTGCTGATTGTGATTTTGGCTCGCAAGCTGACGACAGAAGACTATGGTGTCATCGCGATCCTGACGACAATTACCGATTTTGCAGTGGTATTTATCCACAAGGGAGGCGTTTCTCACAAGCTGATTCAGTCGAGCGATGAGGAGCTAGAAACTCTGGCAAATACCTCCTATTGGGTGAACTGGATTTTGTGTGGGCTGATCTTTGTAGCCCAGTGTTTGCTCGCTTTTCCAGTAGCCGCCTTCTACGGCAATGACAAGCTCATCCTACCGATTATTGTCACGGCCTTTGCCTATCTTTTGAACCCGTTTTATGCGGTTCAAGATGCTATGCTGCGCCGCGAAAATAAGCTGAAAATATCTGCGATCGCCAGTGCGGTAAGCGCCTCTTCAGCGCAGGTTTTAATTATTGTGCTGGCCCTTTCGGGGATAGGCCTCTGGAGTGTGGTGCTAGGCCGCGTGCTCTCCAACTTTAGCTGGCTGATTATTTACCGGAGAAGCCACTCCTGGCGTCCTAGCAGATCCTTTACGCTGCACCGGTGGAAAGATATTTTCAACTTTTCTAAGTTTCCGCTGGGCATCGAAATCCTCAACCACCTACGCTCAAATATTGACTATCTACTCATTGGTCGATTCTTTAGCTTTGAGCAGCTAGGGCTCTATTATTTTGCCTTCAATGCGGGGTTGGGCGTCAGCCTAAGCGCTATCAACATGGTGGCAAACTCGGTTTACCCCTATCTCTGCGATGCCAGGGGCAATCTGGCCAAGCTCAAGAAAAACTATCGCAAGAGCTTAAAAATTGTCGCGGCTATTATGTTTCCGCTGGTGCTCACCCAGAGTAGCCTAGCGCCGTTCTATGTTCCAATCGTCTTCGGTGAAAAGTGGATACCGGCCATTCCAATTTTGATTATGATTTGCCTATCCGGCCTGCCGCGCCCCTTTGGTCTGGTATCGGAACAGCTGCTCATTTCCGTAGATAAGGGAATGGCGGGCCTCAAGTGGAACGTATTTTTTACCGCTGTGTTTGTCGTCGCTATCCTCTGCGCCGCCCAGTTTAATGTATTTGTCGTCGCGGCTACGGTATTGGGAGTTCACTTCCTGCTGCTGCCGATCTTCAGCTTATTGGCCGCGCGATTAGTTTTTTCCGATCAGCGAAAAGTAGCGTCTCCGCTGTAGGTATCGCTGCAGTCACCGCTTTAGAAACCGCTATAAAAACTACCTGTAAAGATGGGCAACCCAGACACTATCATGACAACAGCACCCCTTGTTTCGGTCGTTATCCCGGCCTACAACGCAGCCGACTATCTACCCGAAACAATTCGATCTGTTATCGACCAGTCTTATTCAAACTGGGAGCTACTCGTGGTAGACGATGGCTCTACCGACGCGACACCGACCATCGTGCAACGGTTCCACGAAGCAGATGAGCGTGTGAGGCATGTGCCCAAGGTCAATGGCGGTGTTTCTTCTGCGCGAAACCTGGGTGCCAAAGAAGCCAAAGGCACGCTGCTGGCCTTTTTAGACGCGGATGACCGCTGGCTAAAAGACAAGCTCCTGACTCACGTAAACTACATGAGCGCCCATCCAGAGATTGGCGTCAGCTTTGCAAGGGTGGAGCTCATCAAGTCTGACGGACAGACCACCCACAAGTTGACCAACAATGTTGTCAGCAGGCTGCATCCCCAAGATTTGTTTTATTCAAATCCTACGGTGACAACGTCCAACCTGGTCATTCGGCGAGACATCTTTCTCTCGGTGGGGGGATTTGATGAAGCTATGCAGTACAACGAAGACGTAGAGCTGCTCTTTCGGATGGCTTTTTATAGTGACCAGACCAGCGGCCAAGCCCTAGCAGGTATAGATAATGTACTGGTGCAGTACCGGCTGCACGACAGCGGGCTCTCCTCTACGCTCAGCAAAATGGAGGCGGGCTGGCTAAGGCTCATGGAAAAGGCCCGCACTGTTGCCCCTTCGCTTGTAGAGACTCACTACAATGCGGCCTACGGCCATCAGCTGCAGTATTTGGCTAGGCAGACCCTGCGGCTGAACCTGTCGGCTCGGGTGGGTGTAGGCTTTATGAATCGGGCCTTGGTTAAAGGCTGGCCGGGGCTATACCGGGAGCCGAAGCGGGTTGCGATCGCACTCCTGATTTACTTCAAACTAATCACGTTCGACCTTTTCAAGATCAGTGTTTAGGGCCAGTGTTTAGAGTCAGTGTTTAGGGCCAGTGTTTAAGCTATCTCTCCGTAATTGACATGCTGAGAATTCCAAAATCCATAGAATATGTCTACGCTTGCTTTGCCCTGTGGTTTTTCTTTGGGAACCCAGTAAATTTGCTAACGGTGGGCGGCGGCGGAGGTCAGATGGTGGAGGCCGTCGGGGGCAATCTCATGCTGCCTGCTATGAGCATGGCACTCTATGCCCTAGCAGGTTTTGCGCTGTTGTTTTTCTGGCAGTCTGGGTTAAGACGGCTGATCTTTACGCCTCAAGCGATCGCGCTGCTTATCCTGTTGATTATTTTAATCGCATCGGCCAAATGGTCCGACTATCCCAGATATACCCTGCGGCGCAGCATTCTTATTTCTGGGGCCAGCACCTTTGCGATGTACTTTTCCATTCGCTTCAACTTCAAACAACAGCTGAAGATGCTGGCGATCGCCTTTTGCTGCACGGCTTTGCTGAGCGTTCTGTTTGGCATTTTTATCCCGCAGTATGGAATTATGAGCCTGCCGCCCCACGTCGGTGCCTGGCGCGGGGTACACATGCACAAAAATGATCTTGGCCCGCAAATGGCTTTTATCTCTATCTTCTTAGTAAGCATCCTCTACACCAAGCTGTTTAGAGGGGTGGGGCGAATATTTATCACGGTGTCTATGATCTGCGCGGTGTTTTTGGTGCTGGTCTCCCAGTCCACCACCGGGCAAATGGCCATGATTGCGCTCCTGCTCATCTTTATCGCCTGCAATTCACTCAAGCTGAACTATCTGTACATGGTGCCGATTGTCGGGTCAATACTGTTGGTGGCGGCAGCGGGTTCGCTGTATCTGCAGGCGAATGCAGACCAGCTATTTGGCGCGTTTGGCAAGGGCAGCGACCTCTCTGGCCGCGACCGGCTCTGGCCGCCGATTTTAGACATGGTGTCGAGGAAACCGCTATTTGGCTATGGCTACGAAGGCTTCTGGCGAGGGTTTGGGAGCCCTGGGGAAGCCATTTGGAATACGGTCGGCTGGCCCACCCCCCATGCACACAACGGATTTTTGGAGGTTTTACTCGCTGCCGGTTGGGTCGGTGGCACACTGTTTTTGGTGAGCTTTTTGCTGTCTCTGGTAACGTCTATCAAGCTTGTCCGGCTGACTAAGATGACCGGCGCTATTTGCCCTGTGCTGGCCCTAGTCTTTATCGTATTGAGCAACATCACCGAGAGCAATCTCTTCAAGAGCGATGTGTGGATTTTGTACATTTGGGTGGCGCTTTCGGAGTGGACCATTCTCTCGGAAGGCTTCTCTACTGAACCGCCGATACCTGAAACACCTGTACCGAAGCCGTCTTTACAAGATAGGTTAGCAAGCCAGTAATCACCTGTCATGGCCAAGTCTAGTCGTTTGGTCTTCGCTGAGGAAAGTCTTCGTTAGATAAATGGATCTTCGTTAGATAAATGGATAAGTAATGAAGGGTATACATGGCTTTTGTATCTAGAGAAAAACAGCTAATTTTTGTGCACCTTCATAAGTGTGGGGGCACGAGCATCGAGCTAGCCCTCGATGAACATATGGCCTGGGATGACCTACTGCTAGGTAGCAGCAAATACGGCGAGCGGTTGCAGGGCCTCTACCAGGCAAAATTTGGCCTCTACAAACATTCTTCGGCCAGTGAAATTAGGCGCGTCGTTGGCGAAGAGCTTTGGAATCGCTGCTTTACCTTCTCTATCGTCCGGCACCCGATTGATCGGATGGTGTCTTTTTATGAGTACCTCAAGACCTTTTACCTAGGCGGGTATCGGGGTAGCGCAGTCAAGCTGATGTACTATCTCGACCAGCTGCACCTCGTGCCAGAGGCCCTGACGAAGCTCCCCAAGCTTCAAGACGCGTTCCGATGGCCAGGGGTAACGGCCTGCCTACGGAGCAGCAGCGTTTCCGACTTCATTCACTCTGAAGACTGCTGGAAAGCCTATGGCACCCAGTCACAGTTTCATCAGCTCGCCGATGAAAAAGGAGAGACCCTGATTGTTGACTATGTGAGCCGATTGGAAGACCTGAATGAAAATTGGGGGTTTATCTGCCAAAAGGTAGGGGTAGAGATGCCTTTGCCCCATGCCAACAAATCCAAGCGGAAGTATCGGGATTGGCGAAAGTATTTTAGTTTGGATGATATTAATTATTTGGGAGAGCGATACAAAGCAGATATCGCAAAATTTGACTATTCACTGTAGGTTTTCCTGAAAAGCGCTACGGGATGTTCCAATATATGGGAGCATTTAGACAGATAAGGTTCTATACAAAAGAAATTTATAGAAAATCTATGTCTGATGAAACCCCACGTGATGGGGTCATCCGGGTGCAGTCAGGAGATATATGTAACGTATGGATTGTGTTAGAGGAGCTTAAACGATGGCGGGTAAGCCAAAGGTTTTAGTGACGGGCGGAGCTGGCTACATCGGCTCCCATGCGGTGCTTGCACTGGTCGATAAAGGATACGACGTTGTTGTTTTAGACAACCTAGTTTATGGCCATCGAGACGTTGTTGAAACGGTTTTAGATGTAGAGCTAGTAGTCGGTGAGCTAGGAGATGCGGCCCTGCTAGAGAATTTGTTCTCTCGTCATCAGTTCGATGCGGTGATGCACTTTGCCGCATATGCCTACGTAGGCGAGTCGATGAGCGATCCGGGCAAATACTATCGCAATAATGTAAGTGGCACACTCACCCTATTAGAGGCCATGGCGTCCTCTAACATCCACAAGATTGTGTTTTCTTCGACTTGTGCGACCTATGGCATCCCTGAAACAACGCCTATCTTGGAGAGTGCGCCCCAAAGCCCCATTAATCCCTATGGCTTTACAAAGCTAGTAGTAGAGCGAATTCTCAAAGATTTTGACAGGGCCCATGGAATAAAATCTGTCGTATTTCGCTACTTTAATGCCGCCGGAGCAGATCCGGACGGACGGCTAGGAGAAGATCATTCACCAGAGACTCACCTAATTCCGCTGGTGTTGATGACGGCTCTGGGACTCAGGGAGACTATTTCTATTTTTGGAACAGATTATCCGACGCCGGATGGCACTTGTATTCGTGACTACATTCACGTGAGCGATTTGGCCTCGGCCCACGTCCTAGGCCTAGAATATCTACTAAAGGGCGGAGATTCAAATATCTTTAACCTGGGCAATGAACAGGGATTTTCAGTAAAGACGGTGATTGATACGGCAAAGGCGGTGACCGGAAGACCGATTACGGTGGTGGAGGGCGATCGCAGACCAGGCGACCCACCAGTTTTGGTCGGGAGCGCAGCCAAAGCCTGTGACATTTTGGGATGGCAGCCAGCCCACGGCGATCTCTCAGAGATTATTCAACATGCGTGGCAATGGCACCAGCATCGACATGGCAGTCAGGGTGTCTAGCTTGCCCAGGCAAAGATCTCGACTTTAATCATTACATTGGGGAGTCCTCTCATGAAGAAGAAAGTATCTGTAGTTGTACCGGTGTATGGCGCTGAGAAATTTGTTGGGGCAACGATAGAGTCTCTACTGTCACAAACCTACGAAAATTTTGAAGCAATTATCATTGACGATGCCTCGCCCGATGGCAGTATTGCCATCTGTGAGCAATTTGACGATCCACGCCTGAAGATTGTGCACCAGGAAAATCGCGGTTTACCCGGTGCCAGAAATACAGGTATTCGCCACGCTACTGGAGACTACATCGCGCTGCTAGATGCTGACGATATCTGGGTGCCTACCAAGCTAGAAAAGCATGTGGAGCATCTAAACCAGTCACCTAGCGTGGGCATTAGCTTTAGCTATTCTTCGTTTATCGATGAGGCGGGCAATCTGATCGGGCTGCACCAAACGCCCAAAGAAATTTGGGAGATTACGCCCTCTCAGGTGCTGTGCCGCAATCCGGTTGGCAATGGCTCGGCGGCGGTCGTGCGCCGAGAGGTCTTTGAAGATATCAAGTATATGGATGACTTACACGGTCAGCCGCAAGACTTTTATTTTGATGAGCGGTTGCGCTGCAAGTCGGCAGATGCCACCGACATTGAGTGTTGGCTGAGGATGACAATCACCACGCGCTGGCTGATGGCGGGCATTCCAGAAGCCCTCACGCTCTACCGAGTCAACTCGGGCGGGTTATCTTCTAATGCGATGAATCAGCTAGACGCGCTAGATAAAGTGATTGAAAAAACGCGTTGCTACGCGCCCGATGTGTTGGCAAAGTGTGAGGATAGGGCACGGGCATATCATCTGCGCTACACCGCAAGACGCATGGTGATGAATGGAGATGGTGAAGCTGCGATCGCACTCATCAATCAAATGTTTGATCGCTACGCGGCCATCCTCAAAGAAGAACCCGTAAAAACAGGCATCACGGCAAGCGCGGCCTTTGCCCTGTACCTGATGCCATCCTGGATATCTTCGAAGCTGTACGATACCGCTTTTGCAATTTCCAAGAGCGTTGGTACCTTCGAGCAGCCGCAGCAGGCTGAAGCCTTGAATTGAGGTTGCAGACTCACCCCAACTTCCGCTGCGCTCCGCCCCTCTGGAAGGATGGCGCGCAGCGACGGGGTAGGTCCGCAACCTCCGCTACCGGCCCGGATTCAACCGCCTTAGCACTTATGCAACTAGAGGGCAGTAAGGAAATCGCTTTCGGTCAAGGTGATGTCACCTAGATCGATGGTCAACACGTCACTACCATTATCGAAGCTGTAGGTACCATCAGCATTTTGTATAGCTGACCCGAGAGAGAAGCCATCAATGAAGAGCTTGTCTTTACCTTGCTCAAAGTCTGTGATGGTATCGGTGAAGCCGAAGGCATCTGGACGGAAGACAAAGATGTCGCTGCCGCTGCCACCGGTCAGGGTGTCATTGCCTTCGCCACCTTCAATCACGTCGTTGCCACCATTGCCAGTGAGGATGTCGTCGCCTTTGTCGCCAGCGATAAAGTCAGCATTGTTGCTGCCAATGACCGTATCGTTGCCATCACCTGCGTACACTTCATTGAAAGAACCGCCAAGCAGGGTGATGATGTCATTGCCTTTACCACCTGTGACGATGTTGCGGTTGCCTCTAATAGTGATGATGTCATTGCCATCATCACCATTGATAGAACTGTTGTTACCGATGGAGGTAATAACATCGTCGCCGTTGTCGCCGCTGATATTGGCTCTATTGCCAGTATTAGTGATGATGTCGTTGCCGTTGCCGCCGCTAGCGGTGTTGTTCTGACCGATGAGGGCAATATCGTCGTTGCCGTCATCACCACTGACATCATTGTTGTTGCCGTTTACAACAACGTTGTCCTGACCGCCGCCAGCGTTAATATCGTTCAGGTTGCCGGTGACGGCGATACTGTCATCACCAGCTTCTGCGTTTACAGTATTGATGTTGCCGTTGACCGTAATGTTGTCGGTGCTAGTGGTTCCCTCGACGGTGTTATGCTTGCCTGATACAGAAAAGTCTGCCATTAATTTTGTTGCTCCAAAAAAGATTATCTAGTGTCTCT
The DNA here is from genome assembly GCA_038524545.1 of Cyanobacteria bacterium J06623_4. Classification (GTDB taxonomy): domain Bacteria; phylum Cyanobacteriota; class Cyanobacteriia; order Phormidesmidales; family Phormidesmidaceae; genus Phormidesmis. Next base: position 27,168 of record JBCBIK010000014.1, read on the forward strand.
ACCTGCTGTAGCGCATGGGCTGACAGGTAGATTTTGTTTTGAGTGTGCACGCCAATTCCTTTGCTTACAGCCTTTTTTACAGGGCCTTCTCTCTAACAAACACCATCTGCTCTGCTGCGATTCTGGCGCACAGAGAAGGCATCTATAGAAAAACCTTTCAATAACGAAAAATGAAGAAGAACAGCCCTCAACACAATGAAAAAGGCTATGGATGAAGTGATGAAAGGGAGCTGATAGACGCGATCGCACGGACTACAGAGCCAGTACTTTCACAGAGCTTTTCCCAAACATTCGAGTAATTTTTGATTTTTTGCACCTTGGAATCAACTTATATTGAATCTTTTATTTGGCCAACGGCAGTCCTGTTGCTTTCCTGAAAAGTTCACAATTATCTCTAGAGAATGTAGGGAAATTTCATGTAAATGTTTCAAAAAACAGTCCGGATGGAACAATATCCGTTGATATACAGTGAATTTGACCAAAAATAGGCACGTCGTCAGCGCTGCATACTCATTTTGGTGGCGTGTATCGAAAGTCTTTGAGGCGACAGTGCTGTAGAAAGTTGGTGAAGAAAGAAGAGAGCCGCGATCGCTAGCAGTGCGATCGCGGCTCTCTTCATCTATTCAATTACCTGACTAATAGACCCATGCTAACCAGGTATCTAGCTATGCCAAGCCCAAAGTATCGCGGACGACTTTTTAGATAAACTCAACAGACTCGGCGAAGTCCGCTTCTGTCAGTTCAACGCCATTTTTGAACTTAATGGTCAGGGTTTCGCTGCCGTTATCAAAGATGTATTTCTTCCCTTTGATAGTTGCTTGACCCAGCGTAAAGCCATCGACAAAGATCTTGTCTTCACCCTGCTTGAAGTCGACGATGACATCTTTGAAGCCAAACGCATCTTCGCCAAACACAAAGAGGTCTTTGCCGCCTTTGCCCTTCAGCCTATCGTTGCCCGCACCACCGACGATGATTTCGCCAGCCTTGCTGCCGGTCACTTTGTCATCACCGCCCCCGGCATTGATCGTATTAAAGGAACCTCTGCGAACCTTGATACGGTCATTGCCAGAGTTGCCATCGATAAGGTTGCGATTGCCTCTCACTCTAATTTTGTCGTCGTTGGTGCCTGCGTCGATGAAGTTATTGTTGCCATCGACATCGATGTCGTCATTGCCATGGGCACCTAGGATAATGCTTTGGTTGCCGGTCAGGGTAATTTTGTCGTCGCCGTTGCCGCCATTGATTGCATTGTGCTGGCCGTTTACCGTGAAGACATCTTTGCCATTGCCCCCTTCTGCCCGGTTGCTGCCGCCAACAATTAAGACCACGTCCTGACCGCCGCCTGCGTCAATGAAATTGGCACTACCGTTGACCAAGATGGTATCATCGCCAAACTTTGCGTCGACTGTGTTGACTCTGCCATTGACTAAGATATTGTCTGTACTGTCGCTTCCCTCAATGCTCTGATCTCTGCCATTGATTGAAAAGTTGTTTGCCATCGCCAGGGACACTCCCGAAATTTAATAGGTAGATACAAAAAAAAGACTACTCAACCGAGCAGCCACAGTGTGACGTCTGTATCGCCATACCACTGATACTCTAAATTGCGGTCGTAAGTAAAAACACTGACCCTAAGGTATCGTTTACAGGCTTTTGTCTTTTTGCATGAGCTTGTATATCAAAAAAACATGATATTTCGTCCCATAATATGCATATAAAAAGTCACGCATATTATTTGGAACAATTCAGATGGCATGCATAGGGATGGGTTATAGCTGCGATCGCAATAGGAAACCCTAAAAACCAGATTTGGCTGTTGTGTCTTAAAATCAATCCTTACAGCAGCAGCATATTCAGTAGATTTTTCTGAATATCGTCAAAGTGCTGATTGTCGTTGCAGCCTCTGGCTACCAGCATGGCTCCCTCTAGGGACGCCAGCAGCGTGGTTGCCCAAGTGCTAGGGTCTCGGTGTGGCTGCACTTCGCCGCGAGCGATCGCCTGACGCAGCACCACTGTCAGCCACTGGTGTTGCGTATCCAAAAACCGTTTGATTTCAGCTTTCACGGGCTCTGGTACCGTCTCTAGCTCCCCGGCCAACAACCCGCAAAGACACAGGCGCTGCCGCTCCACCAGCGTATGACGAAACAGGGCCGCGTAGCCTGTTAGCCGATCTTTTGCAGAATCGTGATCTGTCAAGAGGGCCTCTAGCAGCTGGGAGAAGCGATCACAGTAGCGCGCCATTACTGCCTCACCCAAGTCTCCCTTGGTCGGGAAGTGGTAGTGAATGCTAGCGCTCTTTATTCCAATCGCTGCGGCAATATCACGATAGCTAAACCCGTTGTACCCCCGCGTTTGCATCAAATCTTGGGCAACTGACAAGATTTCCTCAGACCTAGAAGCAGCTTTTAACTGGGCATCGGGCATGAACTGTACGAAATGCTTTTTCTATCGTACCACTGTTAACTTTTATCTACCTACTGATAGATATGGATTGACTTTCCCTCTTTGCTTATCTATGGTGTTTTCATCTACCTATCAGTAGGTAGATAAACGCATTTGATTGATACGCAGGTAGTTCTCAGACGGTCTGCTGAAGATGCTTTGTTGTTTGTAGGAACGTGATATGAATTTCAAAAACCGCTTTGAAGGTAAAGTTGCGGTAGTGACTGGGGGCGGCTCTGGCATTGGTTTGGCGGCAGCCCGACAGCTGATAGCAGAAGGGGCAAAGGTCGTAATCAACGGGCGAACTGCTGACAAACTCTCGGCAGCAGCAAAGTCGCTCAATGACGGGAGAGCTGAGGCAGGTGAGTGTGCTGCTATCTATGTCGGTGATATTTCTGAAGTGACGGTGGCACGCGAGCTTATGGCATTTGCTGTGAGTAAGTTTGGTGGGGTAGATATTCTGTTTAATAATGCGGGCGTATTTGCGCCAAAGCCATTTCTAAACCATAGCGAAGCGGACTTTGATCGGTTTGTTGGCATCATTTTGAAGGGGAAGTTTTTTGCGGCACAGGCGGCGGCAAAAGCCATGAAGGCTAGAGGTGGCGGTGTCATTGTTCAGACTGGTTCTATGTGGGCACTGCAAGCCGTGTCGGCTACACCTTCAAGCGCCTATTCTGTAGCGAACGCTGGCGTGCATCAGCTAGTAAAGAATTTGGCTATTGAGCTATCGGCAGACAATATTCGCATTAATGCGGTTGCACCTGCTGTGGTCGAAACGCCGGTGTATGAAACATTTATGACTGCAGAGGAGGTCGCTGCTACGATGCCAACTTTTAACAGCTTTCATCCTCTAGGTCGCAACGGTCAGCCGGAGGATGTCGTAAACGCGATGTTGTTTTTGGCATCTGATGCAGCGGGTTGGATTACTGGAACAGTGCTACCGGTTGATGGCGGCGTAATGGCTGGTCGCTAAAGTCCCTTCCCGAAGCGCCTTTCAGGTGTTTCTTTCCGATGCCTTGCGATCTCCCGGACCTTGCTTCACAATTTGGAGACAGCTTAGGCTTGCGCCTGATATTGGCTGTCTCCATGGTTTTGGTAGAGATTACTAAGGGAAATCGTCAGCGATGCTGGATCTCGATGTTATTTGGGTGATTGGCTGTGCCGGGCTGGTGCTGCTGATGCAGCCAGGCTTCATGTGCTTAGAATCGGGGCTAACCCGGTCTAAGAACAGTATTAATGTCGCGATCAAAAACCTTGTAGATCTTGGTATTTCTATCTGTTCCTTTTGGGGCTTTGGCTACGCGCTGATGTTTGGCGCTTCTGCGGCAGGCTGGATTGGGCGATCGCACTTTTTTCTGTCGACGGAGAGCGATCCGCGCCTGGCTGCATTTTTTCTGTTTCAAATGATGTTTTGTGGCACGGCGACGACGATTGTGTCGGGGGCACTGGCAGAGCGGCTGAAGTTTCAAGGCTATTTGGCGATCACACTGTTGATTTCAGCAGTTGTGTATCCGCTGTATGGTCACTGGGCTTGGAATGGCCTAAATCTGGGCATGCCTGGGGGCTGGCTGGGTCGGCTGGGGTTTGTTGATTTTGCAGGGTCGACGGTGGTCCACAGCGTGGGCGGGTGGGTGTCACTGGCGGCGCTACTGGTGGTGGGTCCACGGCGCGATCGCTTGGCAGACAGTACCTCCCCGCGTCCTAGGCTCGCCCACAAAATTCACGGCTCAAATCTGCCCTTTTCGGTGCTGGGCGTGATGCTGCTGTGGGTCGGTTGGCTCGGCTTCAATGGTGGCAGTACCCTCGCGCTAAACCAGCAGGTGCCCTCCATCATGGTCAATACGGTGATGGCGGGTGGGGCAGGCATGCTGGCAGCGGCTGCTTTTGGCTGGCTGCGCAGCCGAGTGCCCGAAGCTGAAACCCTCATGAATGGATCCATTGCTGGCCTAGTCTCGATTACGGCCTGCTGCCATGCGGTGTCGACGCCCCTGGCGGTGCTGATCGGTGCGATTGGCGGGCTGGTGATGCTGCTATTTGTGGAGGTGATTGAGCAATGGGGGATTGATGATGGGGTGGGGGCAGTGGCGCTACACGGGGTGGCGGGCGCTTGGGGGACGCTGACGGTGGCGCTGTTTGGAGATTTGTCTCTGTTGGGAACGGGGCTGAGTCGCTATCAGCAGCTGGGCGTACAGCTATTGGGTATTTTTGTAGGCTTTGTCTGGGCTTTTGGCCTCACCTATCTGGTGCTGCGCAGCTGGAATCGACGTTTTCCGCTGCGGGTTTCAATAAAAGATGAAGACATTGGGCTAAACGTTTCTGAGCACAAGGCTAAGACAGAGCTGTACACCTTGTTTCAAATAATGGACGAGCAGGCAGCTACGCAGAACTTTAGCCTCCGCGTGCCCGAAGAACCCTTTACTGAAGTGGGTAAAATTGCCCGCCGATACAACCAGGTGATGGCGTCTCTGGAGCGCTACTCCCAGCAGCTGGAAGCAGTGAATGAAACCCTTGAATCGCAGGTTGCCGAGCGGACTGCCGAGCTGTCTGTAGCCAATGCCGAACTCGCCAAGGCAAACGAGGAGCTAAAGGAGCTAGACGAACTTAAAGATGAATTTTTGGCGAATACGTCCCATGAGCTGCGTACGCCGTTAAACGGCATTATTGGCATCAGTGAGTATTTGCTAGAGGGGTCGCTTGGGGCGCTCTCTGAGCAGGCGGCCATGAACTTGGCTATGATCGCTCGGAGCGGTCGGCGGCTGTACGGGTTGGTGAGCAACCTGCTGGATTTTTCCCGAATTTTGCAGGAAAACTTGGGGTTGCACCTGAAGGCGGTAGGCATCAAAGAAGTGGTGGAGATCGTACTGGTGCTGTGTCGGCCAATGGCAGCCGAAAAGGAACTGCAGCTGGTGAATGGCATCTCGGCTGATTTGCCCTTGGCCCTAGCTGATGAAGATCGCTTGCAACAGATTTTTTATAACCTGGTAGGCAATGCCATCAAGTTTACAGAGTCGGGCCGAATAGAGGTGACAGCTGAGCTGCGATCGCCTGCCGCACCCTCCTCCTCGCCGCAGCTAGTGGTGACTGTCACAGACGAGGGCATCGGCATCCCCCGGGCAGAACAACACCGCATTTTTGAGTCATTTGAGCAGGTGATGGGGTCGGCGTCGCGGGAATACGGCGGCCTAGGGCTAGGGCTGGCAATCACGCAGAAGCTGGTAAGGCTGCATGGCGGCAAAATTTGGGTCGAGTCTACGGCGGGCGAGGGCGCGTGCTTTCACTTCACGCTGCCCGTGTACGACCCCGCCCACGAGAGGGCTAAGCAGGCTGAGGCACTTGCCACCAGCCCGCCGTCTCTTTTTGTGGAATCTTGCAGGCTACCCAGCAGCACAGTTACCCAACTTGCGAGCGTCAGCCTATCACCACGAGAGAATTTAGCAGACAGTACAAGGGAAAGTGCAACAACTTTTGCCAAAGCTGAACCAACAGATGCTGACTTGGCCAAGCGGTCCGTGGAGGTTGCGTTTTCTGACCAGCAGCGCGAACAGCCACGGGTGCAGATTTTGATCGTGGATGACGACCCCATCAACCTGCAGGTGCTAGATAACTACTTGCGTCTTTCTGACTATCAGGTCTCGCAGGCTCGCTCTGGGCGGGCGGCGCTGGCACTACTAGAGGAAGGCTACCGGCCTGATCTGGTGATTTTGGATGTGATGATGCCGAGGATGACAGGCTACGAGGTAACGAGAAAAATCCGTGCGACCCGAACCCGAGATGAGCTGCCCATCGTGCTGCTGACGGCGAAGAACCTGCTGGAAGATGAGATTGTGGGGCTAAAGGCAGGGGCAAACGATTACCTGACCAAGCCCATCGTAAAAGAGGGACTGCTGGCCCGGATTCAAACGCAGCTGGCCCTACGACGGGAAAGCCTAGACCGGCAGCAGGCACAGGCCGATCGGCTAGCCTTTGCCAAACAACTCGAAGAAAAAAATCTGGCGCTGATGGCCGCCCAAGAATCGCTGGCCCACTACAGCCACACCCTAGAAAGGCAGGTAGAGGAACGGACGGTGGTGCTCGAAGAGAGTCAGCGAATGCTCTCTACGCTGATGAGCAACTTACCCGGCATGGCCTACCGAGCGCTCAACGACCGTCCGGGGACGATGATATTTGCTAGTGAGGGCTGCCGGGCACTGCTGGGCTACTCTGCCGAAGAGCTGACGGAGTCGGGCGGCATATGCATCGGCGACCTGATCCACCCTGATGACGACGAGGACAACTGGCAGACGATTCAGGCTGCTCTGGCAGTGCAGAAGCCTTTTCAGGTGGTGTACCGCCTGGTAATGCCAAACGCGGCGGGTGTGAAGTGGATTTGGGAGCAGGGCCGGGGCGTTTTTGATGAGGAGGGGCAGCTGCTGTTTGTTGAAGGCTTTATGGCCGATATTAGCGATCGCATTCAGGTAGAGCAGGCTCTAGAGCAGTCGAACCAGGAGCTACAGGACCTGATCGAACAGCTTGAGAGCACCCAGAAAGCGCTCAAGGTTGCGAAGGAACGCTCGGAGTCGGCAAACCGGGCCAAGTCAGAGTTTTTGGCGAATATGAGCCACGAGCTGCGCACACCGCTCAACAGCATCATTGGCTTTACCCAGCTGCTGGCGAGGGACCCGGCCCTACAGGCCCGGCAAAAAGATCGCATCGATATTATCAACCGCAGCGGTGAGCATCTGCTGGGGCTGATTAACAACATTTTGGATATTTCTAAAATTGAGGCTGGTAAGTTCACCCTAAATGAAAAAGACTTTGACCTGCACCGGCTACTGCACGATGTGATCAATATGTTTGATGTTAAGACCCGGCGCAGGGCGATCGCACTGAACCTAGTACTGGACCCAGCCGTGCCCAGGTTTGTATTTGCCGATGAGAGCAAGCTCCGGCAGGTGCTCACCAATCTGGTGTCTAACGGAGTCAAGTTCACCACGGCGGGCGTCGTGACGGTGCAGGTGAGCCCATGCGACAGTAAACACAATGCTGAAGGTAACCGCAACCGCAAAGATAGACAGTGGAGCTGCCTGGCATTTTCTGTGCAGGATACGGGGGTAGGCATCAGCGCCGACGAACTCACCCATCTGTTTTTGCCCTTCGAGCAGACCCGGGCGGGCCGGGCAGTTCGTCAGGGTACGGGGCTAGGCCTATCGATTAGTAAACAGTTTGTTCAGCTGATGGGTGGCGATATTTCGGCAGAAAGTAAGCCTGCGACCGGTAGCTGCTTTCGCTTTCATATTCCCGTTGGGCTTGCGGCCAGTGGCAGCGCAGCGCAGACGGGCGTTCGGGGAGAGGTGGTGGCGATCGCACCCGCCCAGCCAGACTATCGAATCCTGGTGGTAGACGACCTACCGGATAATTTGCGGCTGCTGTCGGAGCTACTCTCGTCCGTGGGCTTTTCGATTCGGCAGGCGCGCAATGGGGCAGAGGCGGTCAGCATTTGGCAACAGTGGCAGCCTCACCTGATCTGGATGGATTTGCTCATGCCGGCAATGGATGGCTATGACGCGCTCAAGCGCATTCGAGCGTTAGAGGCGAGCGGGCAAAAGCAAGAAAAGACCGTGATTGTGGCGCTCACGGCCAGTGTGCTCTTGGAAAAGAAGGATGAGATCTTAGCCTTTGGGTTTGACGCTTACATGGTGAAGCCCTACGAAATTTCAGAAATTTGGGCGACGCTGAGGCAGCACTTGGGGGTCGCGTTTGTCTACGAGACGCCAGGAACGGCAGAGCATAGCCAGTCGGGTGTGCTAGCAGCCGATCGCCCTACTCCCACAACAGAAGCCAGCGCGTTACCCAGTGATGAGACGCTTTTCAGCGGGCTTTCGGAGGTATGGCTCCATGACCTGTTTGAGGCGGCAAATGCCCTCAAGGGTAAGCGCGTGCAGCGACTGATTGACCAGCTGCCCGAAGAGGCTGCTGACACGGCGGGGCGGCTGCGTCAATGGGCCGATGCCTACCAGTTTGAAAGGATTTGTGAGCGGGTGAGGCCACACCTGTAACCATCAGTGCCAAAGGCGATAAATTAAGCAGAGGCCACAGTGCAGTTACCACCTTGGCTGTTGGCTTTTTGAAGATTGCGATCGCCCGCGGTCAAAAAGTCTTCTAGCTTCGAGTCAGAGGTGGGCTGGGTGGTCACAATGCCAATGCTGAGGGTAACGTTGCGGTCGGTCGGGGTAGAGATTTTGTCAGTTTGGCTGAGCAGGGTTTGGGCGAGCTGCTGCAGGTGGGTATCTGCTGCTGCAGCTTCGTTGGCGTATGTTTGGCCGGGGTTTGAAGCCGCGTCTGGGCGGGGGATGATGGCGGCGAAGGTGAGGGTGCCATAGCGACAGACGAGGTTTTCGGCTGCTTCGGCGGTGGTTTGTTGGATGAGCTGGGCGAGCTGTTTGAGGGCGCGATCGCCCGCCTGTAGGTCTGTTGTTTCGTGATATAGGCTAAAGTTGTTGAGCTGTACGAACATTAGTGAGAGGCGTTGGCGGTGTGCAATGGCCCTTTTCCAACAGCTTAGTAAATAGATATCAAACCGGCGGCGATTGGCAACCTGGGTGAGTTCGTCGATAGCAGCGAGGCGCTGAAGTTCGTGAATGGCCTGCTGGAGCTGGGAGTTTTTGTTTTTTAAGACCCTTTGAAGCTGTTGAATTCTGAGCTGATTTTCGACCCGTGCTAGCACTTCAACAACTTTGAAGGGCTTGGTGATATAGTCATTACCGCCTGCTGAAAAGGCTTTTACTTTGTCCCAAGCTTCGTCGAGGGCGCTGACAAAAATAATGGGAATTTCTTCGGTATCTGGGTTGGCCTTAATCTGTTGGCAGACACTGTAGCCATCCATTTCAGGCATATAAATATCCAACAAAATCAGGTCTGGCCTGTTGTGGGAAATGGCCTGCAGCGCAACTTGTCCGTTGATGGCCTGTTGCACGTCGTAGCCTTGCTCTTCGAGGAGTTCTGAGAGGAGTCGTAGGTTTTGTGGCTGATCGTCTACGAGGAGGACGGTGGCTTTGATTTGTGAGAGGTCTGCTGCAGGGGGCACTGGGGCTGAGGCTTGCCCTATGAGCCCTGACTGAATCTGAGGAGCTAGCGCCGGAAAAATGATATTGAGGTCGTCAGGGATGCGTCGCATGGCCTGTGCTAGGGCGGCGCGAGCGTTTGCCTTGGTGACCTTAGTGTCGAGCACTTGGGAGAGTAGCTGCCACAGCTTGGGGGCCACATCTTGCTTCACGTATTTGGGAGAGTAGCCACATTCTTTGGCTAGCTGATCATAGGTCTTTCTTTCTTCGTGGAGCGCGGTGAGCAGTATCTGCCGCTGGAGTTCGCTGCAGTAGGTGGCAGTCTTGCGATGTATCAGGGTTTCTGCAAACTCTAGAATGTCGTGGATATCGCCCATCGGACATAGCCTTGATTGCGACTATTCGGTCTCTGTCGGCGGAAGAAATAGCAGCTCTTGCCAGCAGCTCAACCACAAACTACCAAACAAAGCTTACCTGATAGGCGTCATGCGTGTCTGCTCGTGGGCACTGACGTTGAAAGTCTGCCCCTACGGTTCAATCATTGAATGCTTCAGGATGAATAAAACTGAATAAAGCTGAGCTTTAAAGCTGAACTTTCTAGGATTTTGCGTAGACGTAGAATTCGCTACGCTTGCGTAGGTTTTTCACTTATCAAGTAGTAGATATTCTATTTGGCTAACCGTTTAAGTGTTTTCCCTGATTGACTTTTTCCTCATTGATGTGGACGAACATTGTTTGTTTCCTCTTCGACTGCTGCTATGACGACAAAGCAATTTTGGCTGAAGCCGTTTAGCCCGTTACCCGATGTTCATAGCGTTGATGTGGTGGGTCGGGTTTTGCGTGAGCAAAATCAATTAACGATTAGCTACGAAGTCTTGAGTGATCAGAAAGTCTCCGGGCACGATAATGTTTTGACGCCGGGTGTTCTTTGGCAGACGATTTGCCTGAACTGTTTTATTTCACCGCAGGGCAGTTCTCAGTATTGGGAGTTTAAATTTTCTCCTCAGGAGGATTGGCTCTCTTCTTTTCTGGCCGCAGACGAGGATGTTTCGACGTGGGATTTTAGGATTTGTCCGCATCAAGACTGGGCTGTCTATCAATTTGAAGGGTACCGGCAGGGTAAGCGCGCAGTGCCCACGGTCAGCACAGTGTCGTACAGTATGCTCTCCACCCCAAAAGCACTCCACACCTCACTCAAAATCGATTTAGAAGAGCTGTCACTCTCTGAGCAGACGCTGCAAGTTGGTGTGACGGCGGTGACCTACCTAGAAGCGCAGCAGATGATTCACTGGGCCTTGGCACACCCTGGCACCACGCCTGATTTTCACCATCCTGACAGCTTCGCGCTAATGCTATAGCGACAGTTTTAGTGGCAAATGCGTTAGGGCAATCACTACTCACAGATGTCATAGGGAGAAGGCTACTCGACAGGTTGCGTATCTGTCGGCTCAGGCAGGTCTGAGCAGGTTTTTTGGTAGGGAATGTCTGCGCCAATATAGCGACGCCATTCGCTGTGGGTAAGGTTTCTTTTTAGGCGATCGCACCCCTCCTCAATTAGTTTCTCTTTCGATAGGTAGTGAATTCTGGCAATCCCATCAATAGTCACCGTTGCTAGCCATTCTCCATCAGGACTAAAGCGAGTGTCCCAAACTTCCGACGAATAAGACATCCGAGCAACTTCGACATATCCTTTCTCAATATCCCAAACGCGAACAATTTTATCTTTGCTCACCGTGGCGACTTGTTGCCCTGCAGGGCTGAAACTTACTTCTAAAACCGCAGCATCGTGATCGAGTGTCTTAATAAATTTGCCAGTCTTAGCATTCCATAGCTTAGCCGTACCATCTGCGCTGGTTGTCGCGACTAACTTACGATCAGAACTGAAGCGCACATCCCACACAATACCCTTGTGCTTTAAGGGTTTAATGGCTTGGTAGGTGTTGACATCCCACAACATTGCCGAATGTTCTCTGCCAGCTGTCGCTAGGACAGTGCCATCTCGACTAAATCGAACCTCATGTACTTGGTCCTGGTGCGGAAAGCACTTGAGCTGGGTGCCATCTTCAACTTTCCACAAACAGGCTGTTTTATCCGCACTCGCCGTTGCCAGTAGGTCATTCGTCGGGCTCAAGCGAGCATATTGAACACCCACTTCTATCCCCTTCCCATGCTCAACTGTCCTAACATGCTGCCTAGTTTCAACATTCCAGATACGAGCTTTGCCATCGTTACTAGCCGTCACTAAGTAGACACCATCTCTGCTGAAGCTGACGTACTTAACAACATCTCCGTGAGGAATCTCAAGAACTTTTTCACCTGTAGAGATATCCCAGACCCGGACAAAGCCATCATCACTGCCAGAGGCTATGTACTTCCCAGTTTTATTAAACGCAATCTCAACGATGCCGTCGTCGTGAGGAAACTGGTGGCGCAACGACTGTCGTTTGATATCCCATATCGCAACAGTATTTCCCGTCCCAGCGGTTGCCAGTAGCTTTCCATCTGGACTGACTCTCACATTAGTCAGGCGTTCACCCATATCTGGGTGAACAAACCGAGCTACCTCTTTACCCGCGTTTGCGGACCAGAGCCTAGCAGTCCCCTCTTTGCCATTAGTCAGCAGTTGTTGCCCGTCGGCACTAAACCGAACATCTGAGACATCACAAAAATTCTCAACGCCATCGCAGCGGTCATCTGAGACATCGCTTTTATGAATCATCCGCAGTAGCTCCTCCCCAGTGGCAACTTCCCAAAGCCTAGCCGTGCCATCTTCACTGGCCGTAGCGACCCGACTCCCATCCGGGCTCCACCGAACGTCCCAGACCTTACCTTCGTGCTCGAGCGTTCGAAAGAGTCTCGCTGTCTGCAAATCCCAAATTCGAGCCTGCCTGTCACTACTAGAAGTTGCTAGTTTTTGGCCATCAGGACTAAATTGCACATCCCAAACGACATTATTGTGCAAAAAGGTTTGCTTATCTTCTTCGTCGCTCTCGATGTCCCATACATGGACGACGCCGTCGTTACTTGCCGTTGCAATGCGAGTATCGTTCTGATTAAATCGGGCGTCGTATACTAGCCCCTCGTGCTCAAGCCGACGTAGCTCTTTACCGGTCTCAACGTCCCAAACGCGGGCTGTTTTATCTTTGCCTGCAGTCAGTAGCTTGTCTCCACGGGTTGAAAAACTGACTGCGATAATTGCCCTTTCGCGTTCGTGTCTTAGTGTCGCTGTGTGCTTGCCTGTGGCTATCTCCCAAATGCGCGCCGTTCCGTCTGAACTTGCGATCGCTAAACGCCGACTATCAGGAGAAAACGTCAGCGCATAAATCCCGCCATCAGCCCAGTTGGGCTCCAGCGATATCTCCTTGCGGTTGTTTACCTGCCACAGTCGTACGCCGCCCTGTGTGTCTCCAATGGCCACCATCTGATTGTTAGCACTAAATTGTACATCTCGTATCGGTTGCCCGTGTGTAATGCTCAAATGGGTCTGATTTTTCTGGTTGTCCCATAGCTGAAAGGTTCCATCATCACTCACGGTCGCTATCCATCTGTTGTTAGCACTAAAATTGGCTTCGTTGACTGCTGCAGAATGCTGAAATGTACGAGATTCAGCGGCAAGCAGTGTATAGCTTCTGAGGGCCTGATCGACATCTGCGCTGGCAGCACGGGCTCTTTTAGGAAACTGATTGGCTCCCTGAATCGCTAACAGAAGGCTGCGCGGGAGAAAAATAGATTGTTGCCTTGAGGTAAAACCTGCGTGTGCAGCCAGTTGACCAGAGACCGCTACCTGCCTGCGCTCTTGTGCAACGAGGGCGAAAATGACTGCTAGCACAGTGATACTAGAGAGTATCGTAATGCCGCATAAAAAAAGGCTCATTCTGCGAAAGCGGCGTCTTCTTTTTCGCTCGATACTGAGTGTTGTAAAATTTTGCTCGAAGGCATTTAGCCAGTTGTGCTCAGACGATATAACCTCTTGTAGCTGAGGTAAACGCGAGTTGTCTGTCCAAAGGTCGCTTACTTTACTGTCGTTGTTTCGCCACGCTTTGGCAGAAGATGACACTAGGCGTTGCAAGTTCAGCATTTCTTGGTTTTGATTGCGCCATCGCAGCAGCTTGTCCCAGCCGCGCACCAGGGCATCATGAGCCGGTTCAATGTAAGTTTCTTCATGGGCCTGCGCGTCTGTTTCTTTTCCGCGCACTAGCAGGCGCGTGGCGATAAACTGCTTGAGAAAGCATTTAACTCTGTCGTTTTCATCGTCGCCCTTATATTTAAGCTCGCTGAGCGGTACGCGCCGCCTAGCCAGCGCGCCGCCTTCCACCGCCACCATCCGAAGCATGACGTGCTTGACGGTTTGTTCGTAGGCCCCATCTCTTTTGACCAAAGCTTTGTATTCCTGGGTGGCGCGTTTGGTGAGCGCGCCCGTCACCCCACCCAAATCGCGATAGTCTGCTTCGGTGAGGGCGCGATTATCGCTACCGCGCTCTACGTAGCGCAGATATAGCTCACTCAGGGTAAATGACAGCAGAGGCAAGGCGCCCGGCGTTTGGGCAACATCTTCTATGAGCGTATCGACAAGGCCGGGCGGCTCAAAATACAAGACACGTTGGCTAGCAGGCTGTTCAATCGCCTCGCGAAGCTGCGCTTGGCTCATCGGTGGCAGCACATACCGCGCGTCCATCCAAATATTTCTGTAGGCTTTTGTCGATTGAAACTGCGCTTCAAAGTCGAGTCGCAAGGTGGCAATGACGCGAAAATGCTGATGGTGGGATGCGATCGCGGCCACCACCAACTCATGAAACTGCCTTGCCTCAACCTCAGAAGCCTGGGTGATCAGCTCTTCCGCCTGATCTAGCACAAACAAAAGCGTCTTAGGTGAAGACGCGGCTGCCTGCGTTTGCCACCATTTGTCTATCAGCTCAGCAAAGGCATTTTTGTTATCTACAAACCGCCGAGCAATTGTGTCAGCCGGTTCATCAGGCACAAGCTCAACACAGCTGACCGCAAGCGCCTGCAGCGGCATCGCACCAGGCCGCATCACTGGCAAGGTGTGATAGTCCTGAGTCTTCTCCAAGTCGGGCAGCAGACCCGCCCTTACCAAGCTAGATTTTCCCGTTCCAGACGCTCCCAGTATCACCAACAAAGGGCATGGGTCGACCAACCTTTTCAACAGATGCTGAACGTCTTCATCTCTACCAAAAAAGAGATCTCTATGCGACTTATCAAATGCCTCCAAACCACGATAAGGATTGTTCTCCCGGCTGAGGGATGGCGCGGGAGGTAGGGTTAGCTCATGATTGGGTGTCAGAAAAAAATACTCACCCTTGTTGTGGTTGCGAAGCGGACAAATCTCTGGCGTTTGTCGCCTGCTTAGCCCTTCAGTCACAATTTCTACACTGTCACGCAAGTAGAGATAGAGTTCGGTGGCTGTGATGACGCCATCGCCTGCTCGCTTGTCTGGCTGGGCAGGGGGAAAGGCATCTGCATCGCCTTGCAACGCTCTGATGAGCGCTGCGGCAAAGGGAGAATGCTGGCCGCTCGCTTCTCCTCGATTGTCGATCAGTGATCGGGTTTGTTGGGTCTGTATGGCCGTGTGAGATAGAGCATCTAGTGCTTTTTGGTCGTGGGCCGCTGAGGTGATAACCTGCCACGCCGGGTCGCGCTGAAAGCGGTCAAAGCGTTCTTGATAAATAACTTTGGGAGCAAAGCTAATGTCGCGGGTGCTAGACCAGCGAAAAGCCCCCGCAAAGCAACAGTCTAAAACCGCTAAAAAATGGCGACAGGGCAATGCGGTCAGCGCATCGTGCAGCTCCACCATCGGCAGGTAGCTATCTACAATTCCTAGGGTTGCGTCGCTAGGAATGAGGTAGCCTGCGGGTCCATCGTCACCATCTTGCGCAATGCCATGCCCCGCAAAGTAAAGCAGTAGCCGACTGCTATCTGATAATCGTGCGGGCAGTGTCTCCTGAGTGAGGGTTTGGAGCGCAGCGAGGTTGGCCGCTTCATCGATCAGTGAGATGACCTCGTAGCCATGTTCTTTTTCTAAGGTCTGTGCGATCGCTCTCGCATCATTCACAGCTGTACGCAGGGGCGTAATCCCATTTGCATACGCATCTATCCCAATCACAATGGCCAAATTCGTATCAAAACTTGAGACGCTCATGACTTCTGACAGCAAATGTATATGAAGAAAATGTCAACAAAAAAACTGTTGCAACCAGGTTGTGATTTGAAACATTTTGCTCAAATACAACGCTTATCTTTGGCGAGTTGTCTCTTAATATTTGATGAACACTTAATATTTGATGAATAGTTGATGTGTACAGGTCGACGTACACCCCATTGATACACTTACGGACATTCAAATCATTGAGAATGAGAAGCTTTGTTACTAAGTTTTACTCAGCTTGATGTATTCATTTCAGAACATTTACCGCAGGGCATCCCGTTAAAGCACCTCAAAGCCAGGTCATATCCGCATTGCCCTTACCTATCTCTCAAGCGTTCGCTCACGCTACCCTCTCACATTTGTCATCTTTCTTTAGATAGATGTTTTTACACCATTTATTCAAAATGTCGAAAAATACATCCTTTAGGAGAGAAGCCTTTATTTGGTCCTATATTTTTATAAATATATAAAGATAGAATACATTCTTACGATTTAATATAGATCCATTTATTAAACGACGGATTCTACTTCGCTATCTAACTGATTAGCGCTTAATAGCTGTAGTATTGCTCCCTTTGTCTTGCTTAAAATTCGCTTTTGTTTTTAAGAACCTTCTTTAAACTTCTCTTTTTAGGTCAGCCTACGGTAGCGAACCCCGAGTATGGAAGTCGTCGATCAAGATTTTTTTGTTGTTGGTATTGGGTCGTCTGCCGGGGGAATTCAGGCATTAGAGGCGTTTTTCTCAAATATTCAAGACCATCCTAATGCTGCTTTTGTAGTTATTCAGCACCTATCGCCTGATTTTCGCAGCATGATGAGCGAAATCTTGCAGCGCAAGACGGTAATGCAGGTGGTGCAGATTGAAGAAAATATGCAAATTCGGCCAGGCATGGTGTACGTGATGCCGCCGGGTAAAAATATCTTACTTCAGGAAAAAACGTTTTGCCTGATTGATCGTCACGGTAGCCTGAACTACCCGATTAATCTGTTTTTTGACGCGATGACCAAAAGCTTTGCCGATAGGGCGATTGGCGTGGTGCTCACAGGAGGCGGTAGCGATGGCACAGAAGGACTGCAGCGCATTAGCCGGAGTGGCGGAGTGGCTCTGGTACAAACCCCAGATTCTGCTCAGTTTAGCAGTATGCCGACCAATGCGATCGCATCTGGTATCGTCGACAAAGTTTTGCCGCCCAAAGAACTGGCTCAAGCGGTTTACAACATCGTCCGCTTCTCCTACGAGCAGGTCAACACGACCCGAGAGAATGAGGAATTTGTCTCCGATATCGCGCTAGATGAGATTATTCAGCTACTCGCCGACCAAGAATCGATAGACTTTACCGACTACAAAACAAACACGCTCAGGCGCCGCATTCGTCATCGCTGTGTGCTCAACCACTGCGAATCCATTACGAGCTACATTACCCTACTCAACGATTCGGCGGAGGAGCGCAAGACGCTGCACTACAGCCTGTTAATTGGTGCGACGGCCTTCTTTAGGGATAGAGACCCTTGGCCATACTTAGAAAAGCAGGTGTTGCCCAAAATTATTGAGCAGCTGGAGGCTGATGAGCAGCTGAGAGTGTGGGTGAGCGCCTGCGCCACTGGTGAAGAAGCCTACACAATGGCAATGGTGGTAAATGATGCGATCGCAGCTTCTGGCCGTGAGAACGTTCAAGCGAAGATTTTTGCGACTGATATTGATGAGCAAGCCTTGGCCGTAGTCAGCAAGGGATGCTACCCGGCCAGCATTGCAGCCGATGTGTCGCCCGCACGGCTCGAGCGCTACTTTACCCAGATGGACGATAAGTACCAGGTGAAGCGCTTTCTGCGCGAGATGATGATCATCGCCCCGCACGATTTGACCAAGAATGCAGGCTTTTCGCAGATGCACCTGGTCAGCTGCCGCAATGTGCTCATCTATATGCAGCCCAACCTTCAGCAACAGATTATTCGACTCCTACACTTTACCTTGGCACCAGAGGGCATTCTCTTTTTAGGCAGTTCTGAGACCCTTGGAGAATATGCTCAAGATTTTGAAACGCTACAGTCTAAGGCCAAAATTTATGAAAAGAAGAAAAACGGACGGCGGCTGTTGCCGTCTCCCCCAGCTGTGGTCTCACCGCTCAATATGAGCAGCCGGAGACAACTCAAACCCAGACAGCGAGATACCCAGCTGATTAACAATGCCTTTAGATGTGTATTTGGCGATCGCACAGCAACCTGCTTTTCTGTGAATACGAGCAATCAGCTGCTGCGTATCTTTTATAACTCTGCCAACCTGCTGGCGCTACCGGTGGGTGAAGTGCAGATGGACGTCACGGACATGGTGTCTCCAGAGCTGAGGCTTCCGCTAGGAACGGCCCTACATCGCGCTAGACGAGAAGAAAAAACGGTCACCTACACAGGCATTTCACTCACTAAAAACGGCGAGTCACTGAGCGTCGACCTCAAGGTGTCAGTGTCAGATCAGATGGAATCTCAGGGCTCGGATCTGATCGCGGTCATTGAGATTGCAGGTGTTACGCCTCAAACAGCAGGAGAAACTTTTACGCTCTCCTCTAGCGCTAGCGAGCGGATAGAGGCTTTGGAATACGAGCTGCGCCAAACAAAAGAGAATCTACAGGTCACCATCGAAGAGCTAGAGACCATTAACGAAGAGCAGCAGGCCACCAATGAAGAGCTGCTCGCTTCGAACGAAGAGCTGCAGAGCACCAATGAAGAGCTGCAGTCAGTCAATGAAGAGCTACATACCGTCAATGCCGAATATCAAAGGAAAATTCAAGAGCTCATTCAGCTCAACGGGGATGTCAACAACCTGCTCAGAAGCACTAACATCGGCGTTATTTTTCTAGATCTCGGCCTCAATATTCGCAAATTCACCCCAGCGGCGGCTGATGTAGTTAGCCTGCGTCCGGGCGATATTGACCGGCCCATTTCAGACTTTACCAGCCGCCTTTCACAGGTAAACCTGCAGGCGTTTGCAGAACAGGTGCTGCAAGATGAAGCTTTGGCGGAGCGAGAAGTCGTCAATGAGAGATCTGGGGAAAATCTGCTCCTGCGGGCCTATCCCTATATCAAAGATGACGGGTCGCTTGATGGTGTGGTGCTCACCTTTTTAGAAGTCAGCGAGCTAAAGCGGGTTCAAGCAGAGCTACGGGAAACCAATGTTTTACTGGAGACGTTTTACAACACCAGTCCCATTGGCTTTGCACTGCACGATGAAAACCTACGGTTCTTAAAGGTGAATGAGGTGCTCGCTGAGATTGACAACCTGTCTGTAGAAGAGCATCTCGGAAAGACCATGCTTGAAGTGCTTCCTTCGGAGATTGCCAATAAAGCCTATCGGCTTCATCAGCATGTGAGAGATACAGGAGAGCCTATTCTCGACCAGGGATTTGAAGGCGAGCTGCCGACAGATCCTGGCAATCATCGCTATTGGAATGTCAGCTATTTTCCGATAGAGCTGCCAGACAGCCGGCGATGGGTTGGTGCGGTGGTCAATGAAGTAACTCAGCTGAAAAAGACTCAATTTGAGCTGGAAGATAGCCGAAATTTTGCCAGACGATTGTCAGAGTCTAACCCAGGCATTATCTACATTATTGATGTCAAAGAGCGTCGAAATGTGTACCTCAACTCTTCAGTAACTAAGGTACTGGGCTACACCCCCGA
The DNA here is from genome assembly GCA_038524545.1 of Cyanobacteria bacterium J06623_4. GTDB lineage: Bacteria > Cyanobacteriota > Cyanobacteriia > Phormidesmidales > Phormidesmidaceae > Phormidesmis. Next base: position 46,482 of record JBCBIK010000014.1, read on the forward strand.
AGAAGTTGCCGATATGGGTGATCAGATGATTGCTCAAATGGTACACCCTGAAGATGTGAATAAGATCAATCGCTACTACAACAGATTCAACGATCATCCTGATGAAGTGTTGGATACTGAGATTCGAGTGCAGCACAAAAATGGAAGTTGGAAGTGGCTGACGCTGCGCAGCGTAATCTTTAGCCGCGATGAAGATGGCAGCGTGCGGCAGGTATTAGGACTGTGCACCGATGCAACCCCGCGCAAACGGGCTGAGGATCGGCTCAAGAGGCAAAAGCAGAGCTTGGAAAGTGCGATCGCCTCTGCCCAAGCTGCCAACTCTGCCAATCAGGCAAAGTCCGAATTCTTGGCGAATATGAGTCATGAGATTCGTACGCCCATGAACCTCATCTTGGGGACTAGCCAGCTCCTCGAAAAAACTGAGCTAACCAAGCAACAGCGCAATCTGCTGAACGTGCTGAACCGCAACGGTCAAACGCTGCTAACCCTGATCAACGATGTGCTAGATCTCTCCAAGCTAGAAGCTAAAGAGCTGAAAATTGACTGCAAGCCATTTGACCTGCCTGCGATGCTCAAAACAGCCCTCTCAAACTTCACCCATGCCGCTTCGCAGAAAGGCCTAAATTTAGAATTTCAATCTATCGGCAAGGTGCCAAAGCATGTCATCGGAGATAGCTTCCGACTCCAGCAGGTACTGCTAAACCTGCTGAGCAACGCCGTAAAATTTACCGAGCAAGGTGAAATTGTTCTCAGCGTTGAAAGATTGCAAGACGCACAGGGCGATGCGCCCGAAGACGAAGCACCGACTTCCGTTGTGAGCTTGCGTCTGAGCGTACGAGATACCGGCATCGGCATTCCAGCCGACTATCAGTCCGACCTGTTCGAACCCTTCACCCAGGCAGATACATCGAGCACACGGCAATATGGCGGTACGGGATTGGGCCTTACCATTTCACGGCGAATTGTAGAGCTAATGGATGGAACGATTGGCGTGGACAGCCTAGAGGGTGAAGGATCCACGTTTTGGGTTGTGGTTTCTCTAGAGACAAGCGACGACTTGACCAGTGAGATTCAGTCTGCCGGAGATACTAGAAAACAGTCTGGGGCAGACACCTCAGAAAGAACAGCCCGGCTGCTCATCGCTGAAGACAACCAGGACAATATGGACATCTTGGTGATGATACTCGAAGACTTAGGCTATGAGAATGTGACGACTGCTACGAATGGCCGAGAAGTGCTAGAGAAGACTGCGACTGACCACTTCGACTTGGTGTTTATGGATTGTCAGATGCCTCAGCTAGACGGCTATGAGACGACGCGTCAGCTCAGGAAGCAAGATTCTGACAACAGTTCGATTCCGGTGATTGCGCTGACAGCAAGCGTGATGGCAGGCGATCGCGAAAGGTGCCTCGAAGCTGGGATGAATGACTACATCAGCAAGCCTTTCTCCATTGATGACATTATCGGAATGCTAGAGCAGTGGCTGTCTTGAGCGCAGATGTTTGGTCAGTAGCCTTGATGGTACGGTTACCCAACAGAAATGAGCCTAAAACTCTGGCCGTTCTATTAGGCAAAAGAGGGTGAGGGCTACCGTGCAAGACAAGGTCGTCGCCGAGAGGCTGTCGCAGCCTAGGCACTGAATGGGAAAGTAGAGGAGTAGGGCCGTCGCTGCAGAGAGGCCGGTGGGCTGAGTGAGGAAGAGAAAAAAGTCTTGGGTGCTTTCAACCCATTCGAGTAACTTTAGAAATCGGCTGAGGAGCGTCATAGATTCTCACCAATTAATCAATAATATAAAGCTCGAAATAGAAAGTTCGGAGCAGAAATTTCGACGGCGATGAAGTAAGCAGCGTTAGCTCAGCATCTGATCGAAGAAACGTTTGAAAATAGGTTTGGGAACTTTGCCCACCCAAGTCTTCACCGATTCGTGGTCAGAATCGAGCAGGGTGAACTGGGGAACGCCAGAAGCGCCAAAGCTTTCGATTTCGCTTGCCCACTGCGGCTCGTCAATATCGATCATAACGAAGTTTATCTGGGTGCCATACTGTTCGTGTAGCGACGCGATGGTGCTCGACATGCTTTGGCAGGTAGTACACCAGTCAGCATAAAACTCGATAAGGGTTGTTTTTGGCTCGCTAGGGCCGCATCGTATGGCATAGCTTCAACGGCGGTAGCCTTTAGCGTCATGAGGCCAGAAAGCGGTGTCATGCTCATGACGGCTGCTGCGGGGCGAGTGAGCATAAAAGTGGCAAACGCTGCGATCGCAACGATACCTAGCGCACTCCACAGCTGCCAAGATTTGTTTCTTTCTTTGTCTGATGTCGATATCATAAGACGCTAGTTACCCTACGCTAATCGCTCAACAACTACCAACAGAGGCCACTAACGGAAGTAGTAAACCAAGAAAATATGAACAGCCAGCATCAGGGCAAAAACACTGACCAAAAAGATATGACTTTTTAACCAGATGGTGCGCATACCTCTGATAAGTGCACCTTTACCGATGCCCGCCGCCTTCCCCTCGACAACTTTATGCCCGGTAAAGCTGAAGACTTTGCGAGGAGACTCTAGCACGCCAGTTTCTGCAACCACTCCTACAAGAGCTGTCAGCGTGACGCCAATAAAAGCCCACAAGAAAATAGCATTGTAGTTGATGCCGCTGGCCCCCACGGTGTGCAGCACGACCACCGCGAGCAGCGCCACCCCCGTAAAGATATGCACGCTACGCCACAGCATGACAGAGCCCGGCATTTTGAACTTGATTGGCCAGCTACGGCTGCGCTTTCTGGCCGTGAGCAGCATCTCTACAACGACTAGCGCAAGGGCTGCAAACCCTGTCCCTTGCTTGTACACTTCACCGCGCAAAAACTGGTGAAGATCGTAAGAGCGATCGCGCATCGCATCGAGATACAGGGGGCTCACCGCAAAAGGCACCAGCAGAACCGCCGACACCAGCGTCAGAATAATAAGCGTGGAAAACTTGGGCTGCATGGAATCTACTGAGGCCTTTTGAGCGCGGAAAAAACAGCAATAGAAGTTTTAAATAGTAAAAGAGTAGAAGAAAGTAACTTAGCCCAATGCCCCTTTAGGAGAAAAGACATTGGGCTAAAGCGTCAAACCCTACGCGTCAGCAGGCATGCTATCAACGGGGATGTTGATGATGATGCCGCCCATCACTTCGTCCATCTCAAACACTTTGTCTGGGTAGCGCTCAAGGTGAATGGGGTGAGTGTTGTGGCACGATACACACGCTTCTGCAACGGCCTTGTCAGGATACATCGCAGAGAAATAGGCCTGTCCACCTACTTCCTGGTAACCCTTGAAAGGCTCACCACTCGACTCAATTTCTGCTAGGCCAGCCTCTTCGAAGTCACTCTTAGGACCATGGTTGTCGTTGATGTACCAGCTAGAAATGAGGTTGTAGGTGAAGTCGCCAGACTCATTGGCAATTTCTGAGCCCAAGCGGAACATCTGTGCAGGTAGCGGAATCCCGTCTGTCTGCTGCCAGCCTTCTGTAGATTCGACCTCCAGAACGCCACCTTCTTTTGCCTTACCCTCTAGGGTCTTTACTCGGTTAATTACGTGCTTGGTGTAGGCAGTTCTATCGGCTGCTAGCACGTTGTGAATGTAGTCAG
>JBCBIK010000015.1:0-49344 GCA_038524545.1 Cyanobacteria bacterium J06623_4
TACGGTTATCTATTTATACAGGTTTTTTCCATGGCTAATTTAGACCCTCAGCCGCCTGCCAAGGTGAACTATCCGATGCCCAAGCTCTCGCTGCCGGTGAAGCTGGCCTACGGCGCGGGTGATTTTGGTGCGGGTCTAACGTCTCAATTTTTAGCGTTTTTTTTACTGATTTTCTTAACGGATGTGGCTGGCATGCGGCCTGTGGTGGCAGGGTCTGTTTTGGCGGTTGGCAAGATTTGGGATGCGGTGAACGATCCGCTCGTGGGGATGATGAGCGATCGCACCAATACGCGCTGGGGCAGACGGTATCCCTGGATGTTTCTCACGGCGATTCCGTTTGGCTTGTCGTACTGCTTTATTTGGATTGTGCCGGGCTTTGAAAAAGAGTGGATGAGCTTTTGGTATTACGTGGGCATTACCTCTGTATTCCAAATGTTCTTTACGACGACGAACCTGCCCTACAGCACCCTGACTGCTGAAATTACTCAAGATTATGACGAGCGGACGTCGCTGACTTCTTTTCGGCTGGCCTTTTCGATCATTGGTGGGCTGCTGATATTGGTCGCGGCTGGGGTGATGGCAAGTGCGATCGCAGATGAAGGACAGCGATACATTTTACTCGGCATTTTCGGCGGAATCGTTTCGACTTTGACGATTTATTGGTGCATTTTTGGCACCTATGGATACATGCAGCGAAAGGCTAAGGCCACCGGTCAGTCTCTCTCTGCTGACAGCGACGAACCGGTTGAGCCGTTGGCCCAACAGATCAAAATTGTTTTTGGCAATCGCCCATTTCTGTTTGTTGTCGGAATTTATCTGTTTTCGTGGCTGGCTTTGCAAATTACGGCTGCTGTCATCCCGTTCTACGGCAAATATTGGATGGATGTGGATGGTAGCTTGCTGGCGCTCATTGTGCAGGGGGTTGCAATTGTCATGATGTTTGTTTGTGCGGCCCTGAGTAAGCGAATCGGTAAGAAAAACATTTATTTTTTAGGGTCGGGCGTTTGGATTTTAGTGCAGGTTGCCCTCTTCTTTCTGCAGCCCGGTCAGAACACTATTCTCTTTGGCCTGTGTGCCCTAGCCGGATTTGGTGTGGCTACTGCCTATGTGGTTCCCTGGTCAATTTTGCCCGATGTGATAGAACTCGATGAGCTAAACACTGGGCGACGTCGAGAGGGCGCGTTCTACTCTTTTATGACGTTGCTACAGAAAGTGGGCCTGGCGCTGGGGATCTATCTGGTAGGCTTGGCGCTAGAGGTCTCTGGCTTCGATAGAGATCTGCCGGTGCAGTCTGACTCTGCCCTCAGCGCAATTCGCTTTTTTGCGGGGCCTGTACCGCTGGTACTACTGATCTGCGGCGTGGTGCTTGTATATTTTTATCCTTTGACGCGGGAGATGCATGCGGAAATTATGCTCCAGCTGGCAGAAAAACGTCGACTAGATGAAACGAAGTAACCAAAGGGTAGTAAGCTAACCGTAAGTGATGGTTTTTCATCAAAGTATGCATAAGTTATTCCCTCTTGAAAATCTATGGAAGACTCCGAAGTCGTCTTTTTGGGGGTTGACTTATCGGTATTCTCCGGAATAGAAACAGAACTAATGTGTATTAATTTAGCCATGGTTCGATGGCTATCAGCTCACTTCCGTTGAACCGGTGATCTCGGTGAGCTTCGCCGATTCGACGGTTCGTTTTCAGTTGGGTTGACCCACTGATGAACAGTGTCGTGTATGAATACCTATAGTCGTTCAATCACTCAGCCATTGACCGTATCCACCCAATTTGCCGACCTTGCTTTCTCCCGTATAAAAGACCCGCACCTTGTGACTGCCATTGTCGAAAGGACTCACTACTGGACGGACGGCGACCCATTTTTGAGACGCTTTATTTACGATTATGTCTCTCAATATTCGTCTCAGATAGTGCGCTCAGAAGGCGCTGGCATCGTCGATGAAATTGTCCGCCAGAAGATTGTTCGAAACTGGGAGAATACTGCCAGTATCCCCTGTCTAAATCGAATTAAAGAGTCGCTATTTGCATTTCAGGATACAGACATTCTGCTCATTTCATACATGCAGATTCTCTCTAGAGGCGCGCTCTCTTTTAGCCCTCATCCACACATGCGAAGAATGCAAGCGCACCTGTTAGCATCGGGCCTGGTGAAGCAGAAAAACAGCCAGCTTGTGGTGAGTAATGCAATTTTCGCCGAGATTTTTGATATGGCGTGGATCGAGGAACAGATTCCCGGTCTGACTCGTTCGGTAACGATCCTTCCTCGTGAGGCGACATTACCCAGCCAGCATTCTGCTCCTGAGCGTTTACCTTCCGAGCTTTTATCAGATGCAGCTGAATCGGTTTCTGGCGATTTTTCTCTGTTTCCTGTAGGTGAAGGACGAACGGGTAGGTCGCAGGCTCGCGATCGCCATAATCTGTCGAGACGCTATAGACATGTTGTTGCACTTGGCTGTGTTCTTACCACTCTTGCAGGTGCTTTGCTCGTGCGCAGCCCAGCGACGATGGAGGATATTTTTGCCGTTCCTCGTTTGCGCGCGATCGCAATGAGCGAACAGAGCAATGGCCAGATAGGCGCAGCGCAAGACCGGCGTCTTTTCGATAGCGGCATTAACCACGCGACCAATGGCCGATGGCTCTCTATGCTTCAAGACTTCTGTCAAATTTCTAAAAGCTCTCATTACTATGCGCCAGCAGAAAATCAATTTGTACGCTGGTACGAACTTTATCCAACAAAAGTTCAACATGCGAGGCAGGCGCTGTCTGACAGAGAAAATGAGGCCTGTGGCATGCCCACCAATATTTAGCGTGCCGCGTCAGTTTGGTGTCATTTAACGCGGATTTTTCTTTTTCTGCACGTATAAATAACCAGGGCTTATATAAATTTTCCTCAAACGTTCCTGCCGCCGACGTCACTAGCGACAAATGTCCTGTTGTCCTCTCCTTCAATAAGGGCGAGATTATCAATACATTGATGAGTATGTATCTAAAAATATCCGGCATTTGCCTTCTGCAATCCGGATGTTTTCGAAGGAACTTCCTAAATTTAGTGATAGCTTCACATTCTTTGTGAATGCCATGGGCTGAATTGGGCTGGTAGCCATGTTCGATTTGTTCAATCGCTACGGAAGTTCTGGCTGGTGTTGATTAATGCATTGCACTTTTCTGCCCGCTCATCGGCGCTTTCTTTGAGGTAGAAGTTAGGTTGCTTAATGGCTTATTTTGAGCCGAGTTGAACGCATATGCACTCAACTCAATAACTGGGCACTCATCGCTAACAGCACTCAAATATAAATTTGCACAGCTTGAGCTGAAACTCTAACTCAATTAAAAATGTAAAAAATAGTACTCTCATTACCGAGATACCACTGATATCTAGCAAGGGAGCCAGCCGAAAAATGCAGCACAATACTTGCCATTACTTCATGAAAAAACTTAGGCAGTAAGGGATAATACGGGCGTACAAATACGTACGCAAAGGCTCAGCCCTTGGTGGATAAATCGTTCGTAGTTATCGATAGCTCGTTAACGGACTTAGGCCCTGCGCTCCTATGATTGTTTACCTTACTCAGTGAAGGCTTCGGTCGGCAATCTTCATATAGATCGCAGTTATTAATTCCCCTGTCACACAGTGTTTGCTAAACGCTGTGTGTGGTGCTTCATTTACGTTGCTTTTTGTCTGTACAGCTGCGACGTTTGCTCAAAATTATGACATCAGTTGGTCTTCTACCCATGACATCAGATTGCACTCACATACCTTTGACATCAGTAGAACAATGCGTGAAGAAAAGTCCTCTGACCGGCTCTCTATAGTCCTGTCAAATTTTTGGGAAGAACTCTTTCCAAAGGTTCAAGATTCTTATGCCATTCCAAAAATTATTGAGCGTATCAAGGCTTGGTCGGGGGATCAGCCCGCTGTTACCGAAATTCTCTGTAATTATGTTTGTAGATATGCTTCTCAAATAGATGAAAGCGATGCGGCGGGCATCGTCGACAGGATAGTCTTTCGCGATATTCTTAAAGACTGGAGAAACAGCATGGCTGCTTCTCACCTCAACAGGATTGAAACGGTCATCAGGGAATATGAGAAGCGGGACGTGTTGCTGCTTTTGTATATGCAAATATTGCAGCGTGGTTCGGTCCCTGCGGAGAAAAGTCCTGAGCAGGAAGTGCTTTTAAGCTCTGGCCTAGTGACAGAAGAGAGCAGAAAGCTGAAAATTACCAATCGGCTCTACGCAAAAGTTTTCGACCTAGCATGGGTTGAAAAGCAACTACCGGGGATCACCCGTCCGGTGACGATTGTTAAATCTCAGCCGACGAGCGATCGCAAGCTATCTTTTGCGTCGGCGCTGTATCCAAAAATTGCGATCGCTGCTTGCTTTTTGGCAGTGGCTGGCGCTGCGCTGACGGCTCACCTGCGGGCGGCAAATACCCAAGCTGCACTGGCGACTCAGGATGAGGTTACCTCCAGTGAACCGGCTGCCCCTACACCGACCTTCGTGCCAAGCAGTTCACCGCCGGTGGTTGCTAGTGATGAAGCAGCGGAGCGGGCACTGTTTGACAGGGGTGTAGAGCATGCTACGAACGGGCGTTGGCTGCCGATGGCCCGAGAATTTTGCAGCCTTCCCAAAAAATCTACCTACTACATGCCTGCTCAAAAGCAGATAGAAAAGTGGGTGGAACTCTATCATGATGACATTGAAATTGCTCGTGATACCTACACACAAGAGCAGGACCGCTCCTGTGCCATCATGACTGACGGACTCATTCAGGCGATTCAGTGAGACAGGTGGAAACCCTCGACACGCTGAGGTCGGGCATTGCATCCGGTCGCCTTGCCGGATGTACTCATCTCAATTTGTCGGACGGGCTGACTAAATTTCCGCAGATACTCTTTGAGCTGTCAGATTCGCTCACTTTTCTCAATCTTTCGGGTAATCACTTGAGTCGATTGCCCGAAACGTTTGACCAATTTAAGCAGCTAAAAATACTCTTTTTTAATCGCAATTCGTTTGAAGCGTTTCCATCAGTGCTTAGCCGCTGCCCGCAGCTTTCTATGGTGAGCTTCAAAAACAACCGGCTAACCACCGTCAGCGCTGAGTCTCTTTCTCACCATCTGCGCTGGCTAATTCTCACCAATAACCAGATCGAATCGCTACCGCCCTCCATCGGCAGCCTCAGCAGGCTACAAAAGCTGATGCTCGCAGGCAATCGCTTGACCACCGTGCCAAAGGAGCTGGCAAACTGCAAGAATTTGGAGCTGATTCGGCTGTCGGCAAATCGTCTCGAAGCCCTGCCGGGCTGGCTAATGAGGCTTCCTCGGCTCGCTTGGCTCGCCTATGCGGGTAATCCTTTCTGTGAGACTGCGAGCCCTGCCCCGTCGCTGCAGCTATCGGGCAATTTATCTGAGATACCCGCTAGCGAAATTCAAAAGGGGGCGCTGTTGGGTGAGGGGGCGTCTGGGTCTATTTATCAAGGCGTCTGGGCACCGAGGTCGGCAATAGATTCGGTAACAACAGATTTGGTGACAACAGCTGACGGCACCAGTCCACCCGCTGAGAAGACGGTGGCTATTAAGCTGTTCAAAGGGGATATTACAAGCGATGGTTCTCCGTTGGATGAAATGAGGGCCTGTATCGCTGCGGGTCAGCATGCCAACTTGGTGACTGTGCTGGGAAAATACGCCGCTGAAAATACGGCTGGACTGGTCTTTGACTTTATCTCGCCAGACTACGTCAACTTGGGTAACCCGCCCGATTTGGACAGCTGCACCCGCGATACCTACCCTGAGAAAACGACGTTTACGCTCGAAGGTGTGCTAACCATCGCACGGGGAATTGCCTCCGCTGTGGCGCACCTTCACCGTAGAGGCATCATGCACGGTGACCTCTACGCCCACAATATCTTGGTCGATCAAGCAGGGCACAGCATCTTAGGTGACTGTGCTGGGAAAATACGCCGCTGAAAATACGGCTGGACTGGTCTTTGACTTTATCTCGCCAGACTACGTCAACTTGGGTAACCCGCCCGATTTGGACAGCTGCACCCGCGATACCTACCCTGAGAAAACGACGTTTACGCTCGAAGGTGTGCTAACCATCGCACGGGGAATTGCCTCCGCTGTGGCGCACCTTCACCGTAGAGGCATCATGCACGGTGACCTCTACGCCCACAATATCTTGGTCGATCAAGCAGGGCACAGCATCTTAGGTGACTTTGGTGCAGCGTCTTTTTATGATCCGGCTGATTTGGTGACCGGTCATGCTTTAGAACGGTTGGAGGTTAGGGCGTTTGGATGCTTGCTGGAAGATTTGCTGAACCATGCTCCATCCGATGAGTCTGCTGCGGGCGATACGCTTCAGGCGCTGCGTTTGCTTCAGCAGCAGTGCTTAGTTGAAGCTCCTGAAGAGCGGCCACTGTTCTCAGCTATTGTTCAGATACTAGAACGTTTGACGATGCTTTAGAACGTACTTTAGAGCGACGCGTTAGCGTTCGGCGTAGTTGATGACGCACACGATTTCGAAGGTGGCGTGCTCGTTGCAGCCGGTGCCTGCGACGGTCCATTCTGGTGAAAAAAGCGTTGTTCGGTGACCGCGGCCCGCGACGCCGTCATCTACGATGAGGCTCATGACGACTTCTTGGGCAGTGGAGGGGCCATAGGTGATGTTTTCTGCGATCGCAATATTTTGCACCCCGAACCGGCTGAGCCGCTGGGCAAAGCTACTGCCATCGGTGCTGCGATGCCCTACTGCGCCGCTGCTTTGGTCTTGGGCGTGGGACTTGGCGGCTTGGGTGATGGGGGCTGAGGCGGTGAGTGGGCCTACGGGGGCTTGTGTTTGGAGGACTGCGATCGCTTCATCAACAGCGGCTTTGCCTTCCTGGGTGATGACTGTGCAGTTTTCTCCGCAGCCGTTGGGCAGGTTGCCTTCTGCATTCATGCTGGCGCGATAGCTTTCCAATAGGGGAATGTAGCTCTGAGGGTCTTGCCTGACCCGGTTGTGCTCTACGAGCAGATTTTCTTCGAGGCCTGTCCAGTTTACCGATTCGCTGGCTTGCGCTGTGGCAATGCCTACACGGGGCATCAGATCGATGTGAGAGGCTCTCTGTAGAGCAGGACCACCCGCAGTCGCCGTTAGCAAGGCGGCGGAAAGCCCGACATAAAGAAACCGTTTGGAAAAGGACCGCTTGAAAAAATTAGAGGAAACCGTTTTCATACGTCTTTTATGGTTTGTGAAGCTGCTGAATGGGCTGCGATTCTGCGACAGTCTGTAGCTGATACGTGACGCGGATGCCCCGCCTTGCAGTGCCACCCTACCAACCGCTAAGCTGTGTGACGCCTGAGCGCGGACAATTCTAAAACCGGTCGATGGCTTGTTTTTCTTGTGAGGTCAGCTGCTGAGCAACTTGATTTCTTGGGTCTGTCAGCATTTTTGCCAGCTGTTTCGGCTGAAGCCGGTGGGTGGCCTTTTTCGGCGGATGCTGAGGAATACGAGTTGGCTGTTGTTGGCGCGTTTGGTGACGGGCTTTGCTGGCTTAGGCTATTTGAGCTTGGCTACGCACAGCCTAGGCGTGGAGGGATTTGGCACGCTGATTTTGATTCAGACCTATGTTGAGATTGTGGATGGGCTGACGACGTTTCAGTCTTGGCAGGCGGTGATTCGCTATGGGGCTATTTGCTTGGAAGCGGAGGATGTTGCTGGGTTTCAGCAGTTGCTGAAGGTGACGACACTGCTGGATGTGTTGGGAAGTGTGGTGGGGGTAGGTGTCGCCATTTTTCTGGCGCCGTATCTGGCCCCCTACGTCGGGTGGGATGCAGAGATGGTGAGGCTAGTGCAGCTCTGCAGCAGTCTGATTATGTTTTCTGTTGTGGCGACGCCGACAGGGCTGTTGCGCCTGTTTGACCGGTTTGATCTGATTGCTTATAAAACGGCGCTGATTCCGCTTTTGTGGCTTTTGGGGACGGCTGTGGTGGTTTGGCGAGAGGGGCCGTTTTGGAGTTATTTGCTGGCTTGGGGGGTGAGCTATGGGGTGGGGCACCTGTATCTGATTGTGGTTGGCTGGAGTGCGGCTCAGCGGAGAGGGCTGCTGCGGGGGGATTCTGACAAACCATTCTCGTTGCTAAAGCCCATTCAGCTAGGTCCCGTTCATCAGGGGCTGTTGAAGTTTTGCTTGATTGCGAATTTTGATGCTTCGTTGCCTTTGGCGATGCGGCAGGCGAGTCCTTTGCTGGTGGGTGCGATCGCAACCCCTGCTGCCGCTGGTCTCTTTCGCATTGCCTACGAACTCTACACGCCCTACAAAGATTTGGCGGCGCTGCTGTCTGAATCGCTGTATCCAGAGCTGAGCAGACTGAGCAGCGTGCAGAACTGGCAAGTCTTTAAAGCGATCGCGCTGAGAACGTTAGGCCTTGGCCTTGTAGTGGGCTTGGGGATGACGGCCATCGGCATTACTTTTGGCCGGGTGGCGTTGCGCTATGCCTTTGGTCCGGAATTTGTGGCCGCCTATGGGACCTACGTTTTGTTGATTTTGGCAGGGACGCTGACGCTGAGCAGCTGTGCGCTGGAGCCGGTGCTCTACGCTGTTGGCAGGCCGGGTCTGAGCTTTCGGGTGAATCTGGCGGCGATCTTTTTGATTTATTTGCCCTGTCTTTTGGTGTTTATCTCTGCGGCGGGTGCTTTGGGTGCTGGCATGGCAACGCTGTGCACGACGGCGTTTATCCTGGGGGCTCAGAGCTGGTTTGCCTTTTGGCAGGTGCGCAAAAGAGAGAAAGCAGAGAAAGATATGGTGCTTTAGAACAGGCTTTAGACCAAGCTTTGTGCGAAGCCTTTGAGGAGGAGTGCGATCGCAAATCCTTCTAGTATCAAATAAGTCAGCCCATTGGAGAGTAAGAAGGAACGCCGCACCCGCTTGCGAACCACCTTGTGCAAGCTAAAGACACCAATGAAGCGCTCCAGCAGAACGGTGAAGACGAACAGGGGCAATAGGGAGATTGCAATTTCTAGCGGCACCATGGGAAAAGCGCCTGGCGACACAGGTACCGTTGTGCCGAGCAGCAGGTGACCCAAGAGCGCACCCAAGGGCAAAATCACCACAATCCCACCCAGGGTAGAAATCACGTTGGCGCTAAGCGACACCCAAACGGCCCTCCCCAGCTTGATGCCCATCACCTGACGATGGACATAGGCTTCAATCGCGATGATAGGAATGAGCAGCAGCGTCTGGTAAAAAACACCTTGAGAAAACAGCGGAACGCCCGCATTGGCCAGATAGAAGGTAGGCACCGTCATAAACGAAACTCAAGAACAACAGAAGGAACTAAGAGTGAACTAAAAATCGTGCTTGAGATTTCTGACCGTTTCTTCCAGCTTGATGGCAGGCCAAAATAGCTTGTATTCCCAGCCCTCGCCCGGCGTGTGGTCGTCTTTGATGATGTAGAGCCTTTGCTGGCCACTCTCGATGGAGCCTACAGCCCGCAGGGTCTTATTTCGCGCAAATCCGTAGGCCGCTGCGTAAGCGACAAAGAGCGATAGAATGACCCGACTCGTTTTGTCTGTTCTGTAGGTTGTCATGTGTTGTTGCCAGGCTGAAGGACCTTCGCTCAAACCATTGAAGCCGTAACGTTTAGCCGTTACTTTCAAACTGTCAGAAGCATTCAGAGAACTGAAGCATCAATATTGGTTGATAGAATTCCCAGCCTGGCCTACAAACTAACAATGACGTTGGGGTTGTTGCCTAATATGGCTGTTGCTGCGTTGCTCTAGTCGGACTGTTATTTAGATTGTTGGACTACTATTCCGATTGCCAACGGTACTGATAAGGCGTGCTATCAGCGCCCCATACCTGTGTACCCGCCGCATCAAATCCGCGGTCCCAAGTGTCCATCCCGCCCTCGTGCAGCACCACTACATTAGTAATGCTGACTGCACCGCGGACGCTAGCGATGCAGCCACCGGCAGGCGTACTACCTACAAACCCGCCCACGGCAGACGCTCGCAGCGACACAGTGCATACCTGCTCTCCCATATCCGCTATAGAGACAGCTCGCGGACTTGGCTGATCGCAAAGCCCAGTCAGTGCCTCGGGTGAATCGGGCTTGAAGCTGTGCGACGCTATGCGGCGATTGTCACCGGGGACAATGTGCAAAAAGCGCTGCCGGTAGGGCGATGCCAAAGACTCGACAAGAGCCTGTTCTTGATAGAGGTACACACCGGCGACCTCGGTTGCCGTCATTTCAGGCTCTGCCACCTCAACCCGACAGGTCGTCATTTGCACACCGACGAACTCATCGCTGCGATTCGCCTGCTCAGTGGTATCCATCACACCTTCGAGATGGGCGACAACGGCTTCGACGGTGACCTCGGATGTCTGCCCGGCATCAGCTAGTAGTAGACAGCTACTCAATGTGATGGTGGCAGCTATTGTTAGGCGTTTCATAAGGTTTGCGCTTCGTTGGGTTGATGAATGCATGAGGTGCCTTATTTTACACCGTGTCTAAGCTGCGTTGGGATCAATGCTGGATGCGGCTAGTGCGTTTCTTGCCCACGTTTTTCTCTAAAAACTCGATCATCTTACCGGCCACGTCGATGTCGGTTGCTTTTTCGATGCCTTCAATGCCGGGTGACGAATTGACTTCCATGACGACCGGGCCGTGCTCCGACTGCAGCAGGTCAACCCCGGCCATTTTTAGCCCCATAATTTTGGCTGCCTTGACGGCGGTGCTGCGTTCTTCAGGGCTTAGGCGTACTTTTTTGGCATTGCCGCCTCGGTGAAGGTTTGATCGAAACTCGCCGGGCGCACCCTGCCGCTTCATTGCGGCAATCACCTTGTCACCCACGACAAAGCAGCGCAGATCAGACCCCTTGGCCTCTGCGATAAATTCTTGCACCAAAATATTGGCATTGAGCCCTCGGAAGGCTTCGATAACCGATGTTGCTGCCTGATGGGTCTCTGCTAGCACGACACCAATCCCCTGGGTGCCTTCTAACAGCTTGATCACCAGCGGCGCGCCGTTGACGATGTTGATCAGGCCGGAAATGTCTTTTGTGGAGTGGGCGAATCCTGTGACGGGTAGACCGATGCCCTGCTTCGACAGGAGCTGAAGGCAGCGTAGCTTGTCGCGGGAGCGGGAGATAGCCTGAGAACCGTTTGCAGAAAACACGTCCATCATTTCAAACTGGCGAACGACCGCGGTTCCATAGAACGTGTTGGAGGCGCCGATGCGGGGGATGATGGCATCTACGCCTTTTAGCAGGTCCCCCTGGTAGAGCACTTGGGGATTGTGCGGGGTGATGTTCATGTAGCAGCGAAGATAGTCAATCACCAGCATTTCGTGACCGCGAGCGTCACCGGCCTCCTTAAGCCGATGTGTCGAATAGAGAGAGGAGTTTCTCGACAAGATGGCTATTTTCATGTTTTGCCTTTTTGAGACTTTTGAGCTTGCGGGTGGGTAGGGAGCTTTGCAAGTACGACCTGCCAGAGTCGACGAGGAAGCGCCGACGTACGGCTTGTCTGCCGAGCAGCATGGGAAAGCCCATGACGCCTCGATTGGTTAAGGTGAGTTCGATTGGCCACTGCTGGCCGCCGACGGAAACTGTCGTTTCGATGACGGGACGGCGCTCTGACTTGCCTCCTGAGTTGCGGACCTCTCGCATTTCTAAAAGTTTGGCTTCGACCGGGACAATTTTCTTGCGATCGCGAGAGGCATGAACACGAAACCGCACAAAGGACTGACCTGCTTGCTCAAATACTTCGATACCGAGCGCATGGAGTGCAGAAGAGCGAGCGCCAGTGTCAATTTTTGCCTTGACGCTCTTCACATTTAACTCTGGAAGCGAAACCCTTTCTCGCCAGCCAATAATCGGCAAATGGTGGGTGTCAGAATCACTCATAATTGTCGGTGCATGAGGGTGAGACAGCGTCTCTCTAAGGGATGGACATTCAGAAATCTTATATAAAGATCTTTTACCAAGATGAACACGGGTCTGCTTTACTCGAATACCGGTGCTGATGCTGGCATTTAGCGTCAATACCGATAAGCGTATCACTTATTTTTGGAGAATGGTTTGGCGGCTACAGCCTCTGATCTGTATGGTTCGACGACGTTCATGACGGACTAGATCATTTGGAGAGGAATAGGCGTTTTGGGGGGTGGAAAGGCTTGGTCGAGGGCGTTGAGTTCTTCCTGGCTGAGCTTGAGGCTGAGGGCGGCGTAGTTTTCCTCAATGTGGTCGGTGTTGCTCGCTTTGGGAATGACAATCACATTGTCTTGGTGGAGCAGCCAGGCGATCGCAATTTGCGCGGCGGTGACTTTTCGGGCTCGGGCCATCGAGATGAGTGCGCTGTTGCTAAGCATGCGCCCTTGCTCGATGGGAGAGTAGGCCATGATGGGAATGTTTTGTCGCTGGCACCAGGGTAGGAGGTCTTGCTCTATGCCCCGACGGGTGAGATTGTAGAGGACTTGATTGGTGGCGATCGCCTGCCCGCCGTCTAGCTGCATGGCCTCTTCCATATCATCGGTATCGAAGTTGCTGACGCCGTAGTCGCGAATTTTTCCGGCCTGCTGTAGCTGCTGAAAGGCCTCCAGCGTTTCAGACAGGGGCTCAGCACCGCGCCAGTGGAGCAGGTAGAGGTCAATGTAGTCTGTATTGAGGCGCCTTAGGCTTCGTTCGCAGGCTGCGATCGCACCTGCCTTAGAGGCGTTGTGAGGATAGACCTTGCTGACAATGAAACTCTTTTCCCGTCGGTTTGCGATCGCCTGGGCCACGACTTTCTCTGCGCCGCCCTCTCCATACATTTCGGCGGTGTCGATTAGCGTGAGCCCGAGGGCCATGCCGTGCTGTAGTGCGGCGACCTCCGCCTGAAAGTTCTCAGATTTTTCGCCCATTTTCCAGGTGCCCATGCCGAGGATGGGAATGGTTTGCCCAGAGAAGAGTTTGAGCGTGTGCATGGTGGGGAATCTCCGTGCCTAGTTGCTAACCGTCTGTCTGTAGTATTAAAGTACTACTTGAAAAGTGTTGAACCTGTCTTCCTGGCAATGTAGAGGGCAGGTTTGCGCTGGGTTGGACATTGCAGTTTTCATGCTACAGCGACCTAGCTAATGCCGCATCAGCCATTAGGAAGCTGTGTATCTCAAACGATGAAAGTCAGGCACATCTCACAGTGGCGCAGCTGTCGGCTGGAAGATCGCAAAGCGCTCCTGCCAAAATCCAGTGGCATCTATGCTGTGTTGAGTAAAGACAGAGTGATGTACATAGGCCGGTCGAACAACTTGAATAGGCGGTGGCGTAGTGGGCATCACCGCTACGAGCAAGCGACTCGCCTCAAGAATCCTAAGCTCGCTTGGATCTGTGTAGAGAAGCCTCAGCTGAGTACGCTCGAAGCTGTATTGATCCGCACGTATCGCCCGGCTTGGAACTGGACGAAAGTAGAAGCGCCTAGGGTGCTGTACAGCTTTAGAACGTTGTTGATTGGGCTTGCGATCGCAGCTGGTATCGGCTGTGCCATTGGGTTTATCAGCCTATATCTTGTGCCACCTGAGCCGAGACCTGCCGAGGTCAATCGATAGCAGTTTGTTTATTGAGTTGCTAATCGGCGGGCGGCTGGTAGCCCCACTGTTCTATAAAGGGGCGCCAGTGGTGGGTGACCTGGCGAATACTGTCTTCTGAAAAGGAGTATTTATTTTTTTTGTACGTCTTTTGCCCCTCTAGATAACGTTGAAAACTGGGTTTAGCTTTTTCCCAGTCTGATAGCTCCAGCTGACTGTACACGCGCTCTAGCTGTGCCATCGGATCGGCTTCAAACGTTTCAAACCGCAGCGTGACAAAATCTTGGGGCGGCAGTTGTTGGCTGTCGCGCAGCAGTGCTGATAACATTTTGGGATAGCTCTCTAAAACGATGTCGCGGATGGGCACTTGGTGATAGGGCTGTAGGGCAATCTCGGGGAACAGCTTGCGGTAAAAGTTGAGCGTGGATTGAAAGACGATGTATGGGTTGCGATAGATGTGGATGAACTTTGCGGTAGGCCATAGCTGGCGCAATTGTTGGATGCGGGCGGTGTAGACTGGGTTTTTGATGAGGAGCTGTTGCTGTGGGTTTTGGAGCTGTAGCTTTTTGTAAAAGTGTGCGATCGCCCGCTCCCAGCACTCAATCTCAGCGGGCTTGCATCCTTCCAAAAAGATACCGGCTCGAAAGTGCTGTGCAAACCGCTTTGGAAAATACAGCCCATGATAAAAAGAGAGGGTTTGCATACTCGCCAGCGCAATCTCGTCTTCCTGAGGAGAATCGGGATTGACCGGTACCTGGTCGATGAAGCGCCCTTCTGGCAGGGCCTTTTCTAGGATAGGGCGGAGCAGTTTGCCGAGCGTGAGAAAGTCCCAAGGCAATCCGGTTGATAGGGGCGATACATAGGCGAACTGCGGCGAGCGACTGAGCACGTTGTACAAAAAAGTCGTGCCACTGCGCCAGTGACCAACGATAAAGATGGGGGGCTGCTGGACTGTTTTATCCAACATTGCTAGGTCAGTGCTGGCGACCTGCCAGCGCTCATAGGCTGAAAATGGCCAGCGAAGAAAGGCCGCTGCCAAGACAATCGATAGGTGGAGGGGATAATTGCCGAGACCATTTTGAGCTAATAACCTAAGTAGCGTCCGTGGGTTGCTACCCATGAGCGGATGCAACAGTCTGGGCGGGGATGTTCTGCGCTGTTGTTTATTCATCCGGTGTTTTGTTTGTTTTAACCAGCTGATGGACTGTTTTTAACATTGAGAGTCGTCTGGAAGATATCATCTGAAAGGTGTCATCAGGAGGCGGCGTACAGCATGTCGAAAGTGTGTCTGGTTACAGGTGGGCTGGGCTTTATCGGCCAGTACGTGGTGCGCGAGCTGTTGCAGCGTGGAGACACCGTACGAATTCTAGACTTGGCTCGGCCTGCGCAACCGTTACCGAACGTAGACTACATTCAAGGCTCCATCACAGATAGTGCGCTGGTGCGGGATGCGATGAGAGATGTGGACTGGGTCTTTCACTTAGCGGCAAATGCTGGGCTTTGGTCTCCTCGCAAGCAAGATTTTCTCACGATCAATCAGGTCGGCACTCGCAACGTGATGATGTCTGCCCAACACTGCGGGGTGCAGCGCGTGGTACACACCTCCACTGAGTCTATATTAAAGACAGATAGAAAAAGAGAAACTCAAATTACAAAAAATGGAACAGCACGGAAGCCAGAAGGACAGACCAGCGATAGAACGTTGGGCGAAGAGACATTGATTGATGAATCGGTGCAGCTGACGTTTGAAGACATGGTGGGCGCTTACTGTCAGGGGAAGTATCTGGCAGAGCAGGAGGCACATGCTGCTGCTGCGCGGGGGGTGCCCGTGGTGATTGTGAATCCGACGATTCCGATTGGTCCGGGAGACCATCGGCTGACGCCGCCCTCTCGCATGATATTGGGTTTTCTTAATGGAGACTATCCGGCTTTTCTAAACAGTTCGCTCAATATGGTCGACGCCAGAGATGTGGCGATCGGTCATCTCCTTGCTGCTGAGAAAGGCCGGGTCGGGGAGCGCTACCTCCTGGGAAATACCAATCTGCAGCTCAAAGCGCTACTGCAAATTTTGAACGAGATTACCGGGTTACCAATGCCTCAGCGACAGGTGCCTTATTGGCTGGCCTATGCCGTCAGCCTCATCCAAGAATTTATTGCTGACCATGTAACGCACAAGCCGCCGCAAGCCCCCCTAACCGGCGTTCGCTTGGCGGGCAGCCCCATGAGCTTTAGCAGTGACAAGGCGCGGCGAGAGCTGGGCTTTGTCGGCAGGCCGGTGGAGCTGTCGTTGCGGCAGGCTGTTGATTGGTACCGAGAAAGGGGACTGCTGACGCGGTGATGGGTTGTTGTGGCTGTTTTGGTCAGTACTGACAGATTGGGTCGGGATGTTAGAAGAGGCTGCTGAGCGATCGCGCCATATTTTTGGGCTGCATCGCGTCTACCGCCGCTGTAGGTTCGTAACCACAATGCACCATGCAGTCGGCGCATTTGGGGTTGCCGCTCTTGGTGCCGTAGTCTTCCCAGTGTGTATTTTCTATGAGTTCTGCGAAGGTTTTGTAGTGACCTTCGTTGAGCAGGTAGCAGGGCTTTTGCCAGCCGAGTACGCTGTAGCTTGGGCTACCCCAAGGCGTGCAGTCGTAATCTTTTTGACCGGTCAAAAAGTCTAAAAATAGCGGGTTGTGGTTAAATTGCCACTTTTTGTTGCCAGCTCGAAAAGGGGCCAATATCTCTCGGAAGAGGGCCTTGGTTTGCTCTCTGTGAAGAAAGTGATCTTGATCTGGCGCCCATTCGTAGCTATACCCTGGTGACACCATCATGCCATCGACTTCTAGGTCGGTAAGATAGTCAAACAAGGCCTGAATGGCTTCGGGTTGGGTACCCTCAAAGACAGTGGTGTTTGTTGTAACGCGAAATCCCTTTGCTTTAGCTGCTCGAATGGCGCTAATGGCAATATCGAATACTCCTTTACGATCTACGCAGCTATCGTGCAGATCTTTCATGCCGTCTAGGTGAACGCTGAAGCTGAGGTAGGGTGAAGGTGTAAATTTATCTAAACTTTTCTCCAGAAGTAAACCGTTTGTACACAAATAAACAAATTTTTTCCGATCTACCAGCCCCTGTACTATTGTTTCAATCTGAGGATGCAGTAGGGGCTCTCCTCCCGGGATAGAAACAACAGGTGCGCCGCACTCTTGGACCGCCGCAAAGCATTCTTCAGGAGACAGGTTCTGCTTAAGAATTTCTTTGGGATGCTGAATCTTTCCGCAGCCTGAGCAGGCCAGATTACAGCGAAATAGCGGCTCTAGCATGAGCACTAGGGGAAAGTGCTTTTTACCTTTTAGCCGTTGAGATACCAGATACTGTCCAACAGAAAGAGCTTGCTGAATGTGAATGCCCATGCTTTTCTCTCCTCTTTAATGTCATTGATTTTATGGCCGTTGATAGCCCATTTGAATGCCTAGCTAGCTGTCTAGTAGCGACAGTACTTACGGACTGCCATTTGGGCTTGGGACTCAAGTAGCCAATGCCTCAACGTATTAGAAAACTGACTGCAATTACTGTAAAGCCTGTAAAAATTAGCAACTATGTCTAAATCTGTGTTTAAAATTCATTGGGTGAGTATAATTTACCTAATCAATTTAAGGTATAAATTAATCCTCCATTAATTTATACCTTAAAGAATTCCGGCAAGGTAATCGCTAAGCTCAATTATTGTGTGTGGGAGATCTTTTGAATGCTGTCATCAACAAGTTCCGCGCTCGACCTGTTGAAAGAGACCAGTCGTACTTTTTTTATTCCAATTAGTCTTCTGCCACTCAAGTTACAAGCGGCTGTTGCTTCTGCCTATTTGTGTATGAGGGCCATTGATCAAATCGAAGATCATGCAGAATTAACCGCTGATACTAAGGCTAAGTTGTTGAGACAAATTAGCTTAAACTTGCAGTCAGGAACCAACTCGTCTGCAGCGAGTGACTTTGCTGAAGGCTTAGCGCCGTTTCAATCTCAGCTAGAACCTGTGACGCTGCGGATTGGTGAATGGGCACTGTTGGCCCCAGAAGCGATCGCACCCCGCATTTGGGACGCGACGGCTGCGATGGCTGACCGGATGGCGGCCTGGGCAGAGTGCAACTGGTACATTGAAGACGAAGCAGACTTAAACTGCTACACGTTCAGCGTAGCGGGCGCAGTCGGGCTAATGCTGTCTGATATTTGGGCATGGTACGACGGTACCGAAACAAGCCGGATGGATGCGATTGGATTTGGTAGAGGTCTGCAGGCTGTAAACATTTTGCGCAACCACGGTGAAGACCTTTCTCGGGGCGTGGATTTTTATCCCGATGGCTGGACAGACAAAGACATGCAGCGCTTTGCCCGTTGCAACCTGAAGCTGGCTGATGCCTACACCGCCAAGCTCCCCGAAGGACCAGCACTGATTTTCTGTCGGATTCCGCTCGCGCTGGCCCACGCCACCCTAGACGCGCTGTCTGAAGGAAAAGAGAAGCTTACTCGTAGCGATGTGATTGAGATTGTGACGCCATTAAGTCAGATTGCGGGCTAGGCACAAATCTCTCTCTGCATAGATAAGATGTCGTTATTGAACGGACGCTTGGAACGCGCGATTTTTAATTGTGCACCGGTTCTATGCGGTCACTTTTTGTGCGATCGCTTTTGTGCGGTTACCCTACAATCCCTATGCAATCTCCTCTCCCTCAACGTCCTCGTTCTACGCTGGCTGCGGTTCGAGAGCGGCTGAATATCTCTAGGCTAGCGATTCGGCACGCGGGTGTGACGCTGTGCTGTTGGATTGCGATCGCACTCTTCGGTCTGTATGCCTTTAGCACCCTCAAGTATGCGCTCTTTCCAGACATCACCTTTCCGGTGGTGGTGGTGAGCGCTACGATGCCTGATACGGTGGATTCTGTGGCAGCGACCACGAAAACGGTGCCTACCGCGCTTGAGACTGAAAGCCAGGTTACGATTCCCCTAGAGGCGCAGCTCCAGTCGGTAGAAGGCCTGAAAAAAGTGGTTTCTTCTACGTTTGCAGAGCGCAGTCGCTTCAATCTGAGATTCAGGGTCGGCACTTCGCTCCCAGAAGCAACAGCGGCGGTCGAGGATAAGATTGAACAGCTAAAACTCTCTTCAGAGCCTGATTTTTCAACCGTTGACTTTGAAGTGATTCCGCTCAATCTCAACGAGGCGACGGTCGTGAGCTACGCGCTTGCCAGTGAAGAGATGGCGCTTTCTGAGCTGGCAACACTCACTGAAACAGAGATTTTGCCCGAGTTAGAAGATCTCCCTGGCGTGCTGAGGGTCGATCTGTTGGGGACGGGTGCGATCGCATCCGATAGTTCATCCAATAGCTCTTCGTCCAATAGTTCTTCATCCAATACTTCATTGAGTGCAGAAGACGCCGAACCGTCTCTATTAGAGCGCCTACAATCATCTCCTACGCTGGTCCGATTCAATGGCCAGTCGGCATTGGCTCTGCAGATTGTAAAAGAAGGCGATGTGAATACGCTGGATGTGGCGCGGACAGCAGAGGATGCGATCGCTCAGCTACAGGCGGAGTTTCCCGATGTGAGCTTCACCCTCGCAACTACTCAGGCAGACTACATTACAGCGGCTACGCAGGCGACGATTGACTCTCTTTTGGGCGCTGTTATCATCGCTGTGCTGGTGATATTTGGCTTTTTGCGTAGCTGGCGTGCCACGCTGATCACGGCACTGGCCATCCCGCTTTCACTGTTGGGAACCTGCATTGTAATGGCG
Source organism: Cyanobacteria bacterium J06623_4 (assembly GCA_038524545.1). Lineage (GTDB taxonomy): Bacteria > Cyanobacteriota > Cyanobacteriia > Phormidesmidales > Phormidesmidaceae > Phormidesmis. The sequence goes on from JBCBIK010000015.1 coordinate 19,323, forward strand.
ATGTTTGGGTTCAACCTAGAAACCATCACGCTTTTGGCACTGGCGCTGGTCATTGGCATCATTGTGGACGATGCCATTGTAGAAGTTGAAAATATTACCCGTCATATTGAGCTGGGGGCCAGTCCGCGACAGGCGGCGCTGAGAGCTACCCAAGAGATTGGTTTAACGGTATCGGCCTCTACGCTCACAATTGTGGCGGTGTTTTTGCCGGTGGCGCTGATGGGAGGAACGGTTGGACAGTTCTTCAAACCCTTTGGCCTGACGGTGTCGGCGGCTGTTTTGATTTCGCTGCTGGTGGCGCGGACGCTTTCGCCTGTGCTGGCCGCAGCCTGGCTAAAGGCACAGACTGCTCGGCAACCCGCGACAGATCGGCAGCATCAAATATTTTTGAGCAATGGTAAAGCTTCGAGTAATGGCCAGGCTTTGCAGAATGGTCAAGCTTTGAGCCGGAGGAAAGCATCGTTGCCTGCATCCCAATCCATCACTTGGGTAGAACGGCGATATAGCCGATTGTTGTCTTGGGCGCTGCGCCATCGATGGGCGGTGATCGGTGTGGCGACGGCTACCTGCATCGCTGGGCTGGCGCTGATTCCCTTTATTCCCAAAGGCTTTATTCCGCAGCTAGATCGAGGCGAGTTTTATCTAAATTATCGGGTGCCGATGCCGGGCGGGTTGATATCGCAAGCCCCACCCACTGCATCAGCTCCAACAGAACTGCCGGGCGGATTGTCAGCAGCGCCAACAGATGTACAGACAGCGCCTTCTCAGACGCCTCCTTTGCCACAAGATCCTAGCGTGTTGCTGTTGCAGCAGACGCTTGGCTACGGAGAATCGTTAGAAGAAGATGTGCTTCGGCTGCCGGAGGTCGATTCTGTGTTTACCACTGTTGGTAGGCAGGGCAGGCCGAATGAAGGGCGTTTGTACATTCAGCTCAAGGGTGAGCGCGATCGCGATACCGCCACGGTGCAGGCGCAGCTGCGCGAGATATTGTCTGCCAACTCCGAGTCTGGCAATTTCGAATCTGATAATTCCGATGTGATTACCAGCGTTGAAAATGTTCCATTTGTTGAAACGGGGGGCGAAAAACCTCTGCAGGTTGCGCTGCTAGGAGAAGATGTCGCGATACTTTCTGAGGCGGTTTCTGAGGTAAAAACAGCTGTCGAAGCCTTGCCTGGCTTCGCAGACGTGCAAATTTCTGGCGAAGAAAATACCCCAGGGCAGATTGTTGAAATCACCCGTGAAAGTGGGCAGCGGGTGGCTTACCTGAGCGCGAATCTTGCGCCAGAACTTGCGTTAGGAGACGCGACAGACCAGGTGGTTGCGATCGCACAATCCATCATTCCACCCGACGTGAGCATAGACCTGGGTAGCGATTCTGCGAGAATTGGGGAAGTGCTCGGCAGCTTTGGGAGAACGCTGGCGTTGGCGATTGTCTGCATGCTGGCGGTGTTGTTTATTCCCTTTGGTCGGTTGTTAGAACCGGCTGTGGTGGGACTGTGTTTGCCCCTATCGGTGGTGGGTGCGCTGCTCGCGCTGTTAATTACCCAAAGCGACTTTGGCATGGTGTCTCTGTTAGGTCTGTTGTTTTTGCTAGGGCTGCTCGACAAAAACGCGCTGCTACTGATGGACTACGCAAACCAGCTGCGCCGAGCAGGAATGAATCGCACTGAGGCCATCTTGAAAACGGGTCTTGTGCGCCTGCGACCAATTTTGATGACGACGGCATCGACGGTGCTGGGTCTGTTGCCGATTGCGCTGGGGCTGGGGGCTGGGGCGGAGCTAAGACAGCCGATGGCAGTCGCGATTATCGGCGGGCTGCTAACCTCTACGCTGCTGAGCTTGGTGGTTGTGCCGGTGCTCTACAGTCTGCTAGAAGATGGCTGGATAAAGCTGGCTGGGAAGGCTTCTTGAGGGGGAAGGGCGGTGCTGTGGAGCTGGTGAGTTTTTTGTTTAGGTCGGCGTGGCAGGGGCTGGCGATCGCACTGTTTACCGGTTTTTTGAGCGGGGCCTGTAGCGCGGGGTTGATTGCGTTGATCAGCCGGACGGTTGGCCAGGGTACGCTGCCGTCGGGTGGGGCGACGGGTGCCTTTGTTGCGCTGGGTGTAGTCGCTTTGGCGGCGGCGATGGCCTCTCGAATTTTGCTCGTGCGCTTTTCGCAGTCTGCGGTGTTCGATTTGCAAATGCGCCTCAGCCGTCAAATTTTGGCGACGGAGCTGAAGCCTCTGGAGACATTGGGCTTGCCGCGTTTGTTGGTGCTGCTGACAGAAGATGTTCAGGCGATCGCAGTGGCTGCTGGCGCGGTGCCTATCCTGGTGATCAATATTGCCAGCGCGTCGGGCTGCATGGTGTATATTTCCTGGCTGTCTTGGCAGGTGCTGGCTTTAGTGCTGCTGCTGACGCTGGTGGCCTCGGTGAGCTGTCGGTGGTTTTTGGTGGCTGGGCGATCTTGGCTGGCGATCGCCCGGGATCGGCAAGATAGACTCTTTCAACATTTTCGAACGCTGATCGAAGGGGTGAAGGAGCTAAAGCTTCACGTCTTAGGACAAAAAGACTTTTTGGCGGCAGATTTGGAACAGACGGCTCTGCAGCTGAGGCGCGCAAATGAGCGGGGCATGAGTCTTTTTGCCGTGCTAGATAGCTGGGGTAAGTTTATTTATTTTTTTGCGGTGGGGCTAGTCTTGTTTGCTCTACCTCGATGGATGACCATCGACCCTGAGACGCGCATTGGCTATGTGCTGACGTTTACCTACTTGCTAGGACCGATGGAAAGCCTAGTCAACAAGCTGCCGCTCTTGAGCAGGGCTGGGATCGCTCTGAATAAAATCAAGACGCTGGGGCTGAGTCTGAACGACCCGCTGCCTGCGCTGAGCGAAGCTGAGCCAATGTCCTCAGCCGAAGGGCGCTTACTCAAGTTAGACGGTGTGACCCATACCTACACTAGCGATCAGCGTGAAGGAGACTTTACCTTAGGGCCTATCACCCTGTCGGTGAAGCCGGGAGAGCTGATATTTATTATTGGGGGAAATGGTAGCGGCAAGTCTACGCTAGCCAAGCTGATCGCAGGGCTATATCAGCCACAATCAGGAAACATTTGGCTAGATGGAGAACCTATCGGCCCAGCGAATCTAGTCTGGTATCGTCAACAGTTTTCTGTTGTTTTTTCAGATTTTTACCTGTTTGAACGGTTGCTTGGCGCGGGGGGGAATGCCAGAGACTCGCAGGCAAGGAAATACCTTAAAAAGCTGCAGCTGGACCAGAAGGTGAGCATTCAAAATGGTGTATTTTCTACCACAGCCCTCTCACAGGGGCAGCGCAAACGACTCACGCTCGTGAGTGCCTACTTAGAGAATCGACCTATCTATCTATTTGATGAATGGGCGGCAGACCAAGACCCCACCTTCAAAAATATCTTCTACACCCAGTTCTTACCCGACTTACAGGCACAGGGTAAAACCGTCTTTGTCATCAGCCACGACGACCGCTATTTTTCCTTGGCCGACCGACTCATAAAGCTCGAATACGGACGGGTCGAATACGATCACCCTTCAGCCACTTCGGATTATGCACGATAGGCCGCTGGCGATTCAACTGATTTTGGTGCCTGCTGGTGTGGAGTACTGGGCGGTGAAGTGGGGGCTATACCGGGCGAAACAATCTGCTCAGGCGTTACCCAAGATAATGGCGATTCCTGCAGGACCCAGTGGTGTTCAAACATTTCTGGAAACTGGAGTACTCAACTACCTTTCAGCAGAAGATGGCGTTCTGTTGGTAGGGCTTGGTGGTGGCCTTTCGCATACTCATGCGGCAGGCGATGGGATTGTGCTCAGTCGAATTTGTCACGGACTGGAGGAAAGCGATGGTGCGGCGTATGATTGCGATCCTACGCTGACTCGGCAGATCGCAGAGCGACTAGTGGCTACCGTGGGCACTGGAGTGACGTGCGATCGCGTAGTGACGACGGCGGAAGAGAAAAAGAGGTTGTGCGATCGCTTCAAGGCAGACGTGGTAGACATGGAGAGCGCCGTCCTCGTAGGCTCTCTGGCTCAGGCTACGAATTGCAAGGTGGCTGTTTTGCGGGTGATTAGTGATGATGCTCAGAGTGCTTTACCTGATATTTCATCGGCGATCAGTGAGAAAGGGGAGTTGCAGATAGGTGCGATCGCCATGAGCTTTCTCCGGCAACCAGTTGCGGCCATGCGGCTCATTCGAAGTGCCCAAAAAGGATTGAGTGGTCTGAGTGCAGCGCTATCTAGGCTGTTTTGAGCCAGACAGCGCTGTTGCCTTTGGCAGTTTTATTCTTTGAACTCTTTAATCATTGAGGCTGTGTGCATGACGATATCTACAGTGGAAGCAGCATTATTGATGACGTGAAAATACGCCATTTTTTGATTGACAGCTTCGAGTTGCTTCTTGATCTGAGCTGTTTCTGAATCATCCGTCGCTTCGTCTAGCTTGCCGACTAAGCGACCGTGTTCCATCTCGTAGTAGGCCCGCATATCTCGGGAGTAGCTGTGTAGCGCAGTTGCAACATCGATAGGTGAGTGATCTGAAATACCGAACTTAGGTTTTGCGTTTTCCATAGTTGCTTAGGCGAGTTCTCTTAGGGGGTGAACGCTTCCAGAATCGGTAAGGAAGTGTTTCCATAAGTTAACCACAACTTCCGAAACTCCCGCCTTAGCACGCAATACCTTGTGGGAAAAATTACAGCGAAGGTGTCCGCCTTATCCCAAAAGAAAGCGCCTATTTTGACGGTTCAGCGTTCAGTAGCCTCTGTGTAAACCCGTCCTTTCCATGTGCCCCCTTTGCCTGCCCAATGCTGACGGGCTGAGTCTAGGGTCATGGCTGTGTACAGTAGCGCCACAGCTGGCAGACCCAATGCTTGTAAAAATGTGCCGCTATAGAGCTGTAGGGTGGGTCGGTATGATATCGCCATGAGTAGCCAGCCAGTGAGCCCCATGGTGGTTACCGGCCATGCCCCTAAATACAATCCCAGTAATACGCTAATTGGCGGTAGCAAATAGACGAGCGCCATGCCAAATACCGTTCCGACTAGCAGCCAGGGTGAATAGTTTAGCTGTGTGTAGGCGCTACGGGTCACCATTGCCCAGATGTTTTGTAGGGTAGGGTACTTTCGGAGGCTGCGTGTGGTGGTGCTTAATCCTAGCCATATGGAGCCGTTTGCTTTGATGGCGGTACCTAGGGCGCAGTCGTCGATGAGGGCATGGCGAATGGGCTGCAGGCCTTGAATATTGTTTAATGCGCTGAAGCGAATGAAGGTGCAGCCACCTGCGGCAGCGGCTGTCTTACGATTTGGATTGTTTACCCAGGGGAAGGGATAGAGCATTTGAAAAAAGAAGACAAAGGCTGGGATGAGTTGTTTTTCCCAGAAGCTTTGGCAGCGTAGCTGCACCATTAAAGAAACAAGGTCTAAGCCTTCGGTTTCTGCTTTGGTAATGAGCTGTTGGGTGTTTTGTGGGGTGTGTTCGATATCGGCATCGGTGAAAAGAATGTAGTCGGGCGAATGCTGCTGCAAGAAACGATAGCCCTGTTCCATGGCCCAGAGTTTACCGGTCCACCCAGGGGGAAGCGGGCTACCAGGGAGAATTGTAAGGGCTTCGCTTTTGCCAAGATCCTGGGCGACTTGAGCTGCGATCACACTCGTCTGGTCCGTACTTTGATCATCTATCAGCACGATAGAGAGGTCTCCCGGATAGGTTTGGTTGAGGTGCGATCGCACTGCTTTCCCAATGAGTTCGGCTTCATTTCGCGCAGGAATCACCACAGCCACCGCTGGCCACCGCTCAATGTCGATATCAGCGTCTAGGCTGAGGGGTGTATCAAGCCGCTGGTCTGCCCGCCAAAACTGCCCCCAAAAGAACAGCAGATATAGCCAAATAACAACGGAAAGGCCCGAAAGCGAAAATAAAATGACTTCTACCATCGGAAAAAAGAATGTTTAGAGACACGATGCGGTTTTCGGGTGCAAGGTCCGGTAGCGTCCGAGGGCCATCAGTGGGAAGACCTGGGGATACAGGTGATAGCGCAGGTAAAAGTGGCCCGGAAAGCCTGTGCCCGTATACTCAAGCTCGCTCCAAGCACCATTATCTCCCTGGGTATTTAGCAAGTATTGAATTCCCTTTTCGATGGACTCGGTGGCAGCTGGCTTTAGCGATCGCCCATGGCGGCAAGACGCAGCTACATCCAACAATCCCAGCAAAGCCCAAGCCGTTTGCGATGGCGTGCTAGGGCCTTTCCCTTTGAGCGCGGATATCTTATAGCTCTGGCAGGTCTCTCCCCAGCCGCCATCCATATTTTGGGTGTTAATCAACCAGTCGACGCCAAGGTCTATAGAGGCACGATAGCGCTCTGGGTCTGAAAGCGCCAGGGCGGAAAGGGCGCCGCTAGTCCCGTAGATGTAGTTAACTCCCCAACGCCCAAACCAGCTGCCGTCTGATTCTTGTTGTTCTAATAGATAGCGAAATCCAGCTTGTGTTCTTTTTGAAGCGATAGAAGCGTTATTTTTTGACAGTAGCCGAGCATTCATTTCCAACACCCGAGCCGTAATGTCTGCAGTGCTAGGGTCAATCATGGCTTTGAGGTCGCCGTAGGGAATCGCGTTCAGCCAGTCTTGATCGTTGTCTATATCGAAAGCTGCCCAGCCGCCTGTTTTGCACTGCATGGTGGCGATCCAGCTGACGGCGCGAGCGATCGCGTTTTCTTTGAGCGCCTCATCGGGTAAGGCTATCTCCTGCAGAGCCATTACCACTACAGCCGTATCGTCCACATCAGGATAAAAGCGATTTTCAAATTCGAAGGCCCAGCCGCCTGGCAGACCCTGAGAATTTTTTACAGACCAATCGCCGTAGTCTAGAATTTGTTTTTTTAGTAGCCATTCACCTGCCTTCACAAGCGAGACTTGGTCTGTTGTTTCTGAATCGGTCAGGGCCCTGAGTGCTAGCGCTGTGTCCCAGACGGGAGAAACGCAGGGCTGCACCCAGTAGGTCTCCTCGGTTTCTACCGCAAAGTTGTCTATGGCTTGGAGCCCTCTCTGCACCACGGGATCGCTCACGTCGTAGTTTAGGCTCTTGAGCGCTAGCAGGGAGTTGAGCATGGCAGGAATGATGCCACCCCAGTCGCCAGAGGCTTCTTGCCTCTCCAAGACCCACTTTTCGGCTCGGCGCAATCCCTCTTCTCTGAAGGGCACGAGGTTCCATGCTTCAGCGAACTTAAACCCCTTGTCTAACCAGAGAAAGGCGTCGGTCCAGTCGCCATTTTCGGGGAGGTCCCAGCGGACGTTTGCGCGGCCTTCTGCATATAGCTCGTCTAGATTGAAGGTGGCGCTGACGGGATAGACCGGTTGCTTATCGAAGACGATGAGCAGTGGGACGGTGCTGCCTCTGGCCCAGCTGGAGAGTTCGTAAATATTTACAGGGAAGGGGTGCTCTAGGAGCATGATCCAGGGGGGAAGTGATGGCAGCCCCTGCCAGCTGTAGCAACCGATTAGCGCGAGGTGAAACTTAGTGAAAATGCGCGTTTTACTGATGCCGCCTTGCTTCAAGATGAAGGATTTTGCTTTTACGAGAGCGGGGTCTGCGGCGGGTACACTGAGCAGTCTTAGGGCCATGTAGGCTTCGACGGAGGTGCTGAGGTCGCCGCCATCGTTGTAAAAAAGCTCCCATCCGCCATGGTCGCGCTGGTGCGATCGCAAATACTTTTCTATTTTTTTGAGTGGGCGATCGCTAGCGGTTTCCCACAGGGTGTGCAGCAGCACTGCTTCAGCTGTGATAGACACGTTGGACTCAAGATCTGCCCACCAATAGCCTTCTGGTGTCTGTAGGGATAGTAAGTACGTTTGAGCGGACTGGATGCTGTTGTCGAGGGCGCTATCGGAGGCTGGATTGGGGGATGGTTTTGCTGGGGTGAGATTTTCAGAAGTTAGATTTTCAGGAGATGAAACCGGTCTCTTTTTTAGCAAGGACTGTTCCTTGGGAAGTCTATTTCTCATGGTGTTCTCATAGTCTTTTCAGCAAGTGGCGTTAGGCGGGCGATCTTGTTCTGCGCGCAGCAATACGTAAGATAGGCTTACACACATGCAGAGATTTTCATCTGGCGCTATCTTACTTTATAGACAGTTGAAAGCAGTCAATTTTTGAAAGTGCCTTATGAACTATTACACTCTGGGTAAAACAGGGCTTCGCGTGAGTCGTCTGGCACTAGGCACGATGACATTTGGAGAAGATTGGGGCTGGGGCGCTGATGAAGCTGCCGCTCGCAAAATCTTTGATACCTATTTGGCGGCAGGGGGTAATTTTATCGATACTGCTGATATGTATACCAATGGCAACAGTGAGAAAATGCTGGGCCAGTTTATCAAAAAGAGCGGAAGCCGCGATCGCGTGGTGATTGCCACTAAGTTTAGCTACAACGCGCAGCCGGGCAACCCAAATGCAGGGGGCAATGGCCGCAAAAATATTCTACGCGCTGTGGAAGGCTCTTTGTCGCGTCTGGGTACGGACTACATCGATCTCTATATTTTGCATACCTGGGACCAGGTTACGCCTGCTGAAGAAGTGATGCGAACATTCGATGACTTGGTGACGGCGGGCAAAGTTCGTCATGTTGCACTTTCGGACGTGCCTGCTTGGTATGCTGCGCAGGCGCAAACGATAGCGCAAGAGCGTCATCTAGAGCCCATTAGTACATTGCAGCTGGAGTACTCCCTGGCTGAACGAAATATCGAATTTGAGTATGTGCCGATGTCGAAGGCTTTGGGGGCAGGGATTATGGTGTGGTCTCCTTTGGCCAGTGGCTTGCTCTCTGGTAAGTACAAGCCTTCTGAAGCGGGCGCAGAGGGTACAGGGAGATTAGCACAGGTGGCCAATAGTGGTAATCCAGCGTTTGATAAGTTCACTGAGCGAAACTGGAAGATTGTTGCAGAGCTAGAGCGTGTTGCTGACGAAGTGGGTCATTCTATGGCGCAGGTCGCGCTCAACTGGGTAGTCAATCGTCCGGGCGTCGCGAGTGTTTTGATCGGTGCGACCAAGCTCCATCAACTAGAAGATAATTTGGGTGCTCTAGAGTTTGAGCTGCCTTCAGAACTTCAGCAGCGACTAGACGACGTCAGCCGACCAGCCAGCCGCTTTCCCTACGTATTTTTTGAAGACAGTTTACAGAAGATGATTCACGGTGGCGCGGCAGTTGGCGACAAGCCCACTGGCTACACGCCACCTACCTTTGTGACGAGAGAGAAGTCAGAAGACGTGCAATGAATTCGAACAACACAATTGTGTTGTTCGAAAAGTGAAGCAAATCGCTGAGCAGATAGGGTGACACAGCGACTGAACACTCTACTTAATGCCTACGTACAGCTCATACGAGGCGTTCCCCCCTGTCCATCTATGGCAAGGCTTTCCAAAAGCGCAACGCACCATCATGCCTGGTGTTCACTCCGCCACTTTGCCTTCAAGCGACTAATCGTCGCTGATGACAGCTCCTTGACCTTTGGATCCAGCAAAGCGGCTAATGCTTCGCTAAAATCACCTGTTGATATGCCTTTGAGATACAGCCATGGCGACCCTTCCTTCGCACTGCAGGGGGTCGTGTCGCTTGCTTCCCGCTGTAGAAAGCCGTTTGGAAATGCAAGTCGATAGGAAGGCAGTAAAAACGTCGAAGTGAAAGAAACCCATGCTACTCGGGCTGAGACGAGAAATCTGGTAGCGGTCTTGCTTCTGCTTCTGCAGGAGTGGCAACGATTCCATTCTCGCGGATATCTGAAATTAGCCACTCCATCTCATTAATCTCTCTCCGCTGCGCTTCAATGATTTCAGCCGCAAGCTTTTGAACGCGCAAATCATCTATCTGCGCTCTTTCGCTGGTTAAGATGGCAATCGAGTGATGTGGAATCATACCCTTCATCCAATCCACATCATTGACTGTGACTTGGCTACGTACCAGCCACAACGACGTGCCAAACAACAGAAAAGCACTCAAGAAAATAGCGATGTTAACGCTCTTATTCTTGTACATGTTGAGCATGAATCCCAACATGACTACCATCATTGCAGCGCCCATAATGAGTGCCATAAATACTCTTGTTTCACTAAACCAAGCGTGGTCAAGAACTTGATAAGAATGGACATACATTAGAAAGAACATGACAACGATGGAAGTGCCAATCATTGCAAAGAAGCGAGTGTAGCTGCTCTGCATTCCATCATTCGTCTCTCTGCGACTCCTCACATCAGTCGATTGCTCAACGGCTGCATTGTTCGCGCTCATGTTCTTGCTCGATCTTTGTACTGCTCGATAGTATTTCTCAAACTTTATCTCTTCATCTCTCGCCAGCGGTAGTTTTAACGTTGCGATAAGTAAAGTAACTTATTCCAAATTAGAGAACGTCATTTCATCTTGGTTTCACATTTATTTGCCACTGTAGCCTCAGGGCCTACTTCCAGATCGTGCTATGTGTAGTAGCAATGCGCAGGATGCTAACAAGACTTTGACACTTTCTACAAGGGAACCCGTTACAAAAGGGAGCTTTGCGCAACTTTTGAGATTGAGAACTGATCATAGACTCTGTTTCGAGTATTAATCGCTTTGATTGCGAGTTGAGTATCATATACCTCGAAGAGCGTGAAGCCTAGCCGAGAATCGCTGTAGGCTGTCCACTCTGCCCGACCCTCTCGCCGAAGCTTGGCCCCGTTGCCTGAGGTGATATAAGTTGTACCGTTCATGGCTACGGTTCTCTCATAGTTGTGATCGTGTCCATTGATATAGAGCTGCACGCCATTCTGTCCAAAAATAGGCGACAAGGTCTCCATGAGCGCTTCGTCGGAGCCATGATGGCCCGAAGAGTAAATAGGATGATGCGCAAACACAACTTTCCAATCTGCGGATGAGTTGGCTAGCTCATTTTGTAGCCAAGCGAGCTGCGCATTCCAGTCTTCCAGATTGTCTAGGTATGCTTGGTTAGTATCTAGCGCGAAAAACTGAATGCTGTCTTCGGTGAAGTGTCTACTAAAACTGTAGTAGCGACCCGCCATATTGTAGCCAGGGTAGGCGATTTCATCTTCTCCCTGACGGGTTCTAACATCGTGATTGCCAAGGGCCGCGTAGAACTTCACATCTGACTGCAACAGCTCGGCGTAAGGTCGCTCAAAGGCAGCTTCGACTTTTTCTATTTCGCCATTGTCATAAATATTGTCTCCAGCCAGCAGCACGAGAGAAAATGGTGACGTCTGCCTGGTGCGTGCCATTGCTCTGGCCACCGCATATTGTCCTCTTTTCCCGGTGCCGACATCACCGATTGCAACGAAGCGCAAAAGCGGTTCGTCTTGTCGTATGGAAGGATCTTGCGGTTGACCCGTTTTAAGCTGAGCAGTCTTAGCCTTATTTGCATTAAACCAGTAGCGTTCCCCAGCAGCGGCTAGCCCGCCTAAACCAAAGAATAAAAATGTTCGACGTTTCAAGAGAGTCCTTGTAATAAATTGGTAGAAATTCCCGGGTAGGCTATCACGCGATTGTTAAGAACTCGGTAAGATGCTGAAGGCCATGTATAGCTTATGTCTGCGCCTTTCTTTAAAGTTATTTCCCTAGAGTCGTGCTCTTATAAGGCGTTCAGTGCTTTGTCATTAGCAGAACAAGCGTTCTAGAGCCGCTGGTGCGCGTGATGCTAGTGATGCTAGATGTGCATCGCTAAAAAGGTCACGTTTTGTAAAGGCGCTTCATCCCTACAGTTAGGTTGAGTCTTTTAACCTAACAGTATCAAATCATCCATAGCGCGCTCTTTATTTTAAATAATTCTCATGCAGCCCACTTCATTCATCGCTAAATCATCGAAAGTAAAACAACCTGTTCGTCTCTACCGTATGTCTATGCCAGCGCATGAATGCCCTTGGGGGCTTAAGGCCATCAAGCTGTTAAAGGATAAAGACATTGCCTTTGAAGATCATAAACTGACTTCGAAATCTGAAGTAGAAGCCTTTAAGGCTCAGCACAACGTGCCAACGACGCCGCAAATTTTCTTTGGAGAAGAGAGATTAGGTGGCTACAGCGACCTAGCCGACTACTTTAACGTTGAAAAAGAAGATGCCGCTTATTCCTACACGCCTGTGATTGCGCTGTTTTCTACCGCAGGGCTGGTTGCTTGGGCCGCGGCGCTGGGTATCCCGGGCTTTATGGGCGTTTCTCTTTCTATGCTGGCGTCTCTCAAGCTGATGGACATAGATGCTTTTGTTGAAGGGTTTGAAAAGTACGACTTAGTCACGCAGCGAGTTAGGCCCTATGGCAAGGCGTATCCTTTCTTAGAACTGCTGCTGGGTTTGGGCTTTCTCTCAGGTACTGCGCCTATCATTACCGGCTTGGGTTCTTTAGTTATCGGTGCAAGCGGTGCAATTTCTGTTTTCAAGGCTGTTTGCATCGACAAGTTGGAACTAAACTGCGCCTGTGTAGGCGGCAATTCTAGAGCGCCGCTTGGTGTCGTGAGCTTTTTAGAAAACGCCATCATGGTGGGGATGGGCGCTTTTCTGTTGTTCTCGGCCGCAACGACGGAGACAGCTAAGGTTTCAGGAAAAGAGCTAGCTTTGCAACTACCTACGGTCGAACTCAGACAATTGGAAGATGGCAGCTATGGCGAGAAGTTTGATAGGTGAACTCATTCAGAGACTGTGCTGAATTTTGTATCAGCGGACTAGGAGCCTAACAGTCGCAGTGGTAGCTCGTTGCGGCGCTGGGGAACGCGCACCGTAAGCGTTTGGCTTCTCTCCTACGGGTTTCTTTGAGACAGTCTACAAAATCACTCTCAGAAGGGAACGAGATCAGGCCTTATACAGTCATTATCAGATGGAAGCTCATCGCAACCGTTGCAACGGCTCTTCCGTAGTATGCAGTAGTTCATTATGCCTTGTCAGAAACCATCTGTATCCTCTCAACACACAGCGCCTGTTATAATAAGTGGTCGCAAGCCCAGCTCAGACACCTCATCCCACAAAGATGGCTACGCTGTTGTTTTTGTTGACGGCGACTGCCTTCTGTGCAACGGATTTGTCGATATCCTTATCCGGCTAGATTCAAACCATCGAGTGCTAATCAGTACGCTTGAGGGGAAAACTGCTCAGCGCTATCTTCCACCATTGCCAAAAGCACGTGAGGCATGGTCCATTGTCTACTGGGATGAACAGGGTTTTCACACGCAGTCTGAAGCGTTTGTCAGGCTTGGCCATCGATTAGGGGGGTGGTTATCTGTTCTCAGCGGCATCATGCAGATTATTCCAGCTCCGATTCGCAATGCAGTCTATCGATTTGTTGGGCGCAATCGCTATCGCTGGTTTGGCCGACGTTCGACCTGCCGGTTTCTTACAGAAAAAGATCAAGCTCGCTTCTTGCCCTGACTAGGTACCCGCTTTAAAACTATCGTGCTCAAAATCGCACGCAATAGCTTACTTCATAGGCTATGGAATCGGCCATGGCCGTAATGACCTGGGTGGTCGCTCATGCAACTATTTTCTGAAACAAAATAGTTGGCGGCTGCGTCCAGCACAATAGGCCGGGTAAAGATAGGAACATACTTAAAGAGACGAAATGCTGTTGAGCCATAGGGTGGTTGCCCTGTTTCTGCAGCGTTTGTAGTGTCAGAGCTAGTAGAAAAACGATGAGTCAGTGCAGCCCTGTAAAACACAAACCGAAGCAACGTCTTGTCATTGAAGCGGGGCGGACGGAAGGGCAATATTGGAAAGATCTATGGGCCTATAGGGAGCTGTTTTACTTTTTGGCCTGGCGTGATATTTTAGTGCGCTATAAGCAAACGGTCTTTGGCGTGGCTTGGGCACTGCTGCGGCCCTTTATCACAATGATTGTGTTCACGGTAGTGTTTGGCCGATTGGCACAGCTCCCGTCTGAAGGGGTCCCCTATCCCATTTTGGTATTTGCAGCGATGCTACCCTGGCAGTTTTTCGCCAGTGCGTTGCAGCAGTGCAGCAACAGTCTCATTAGCGATCGCAAGCTAATTTCTAAAGTCTATTTTCCGCGGTTAATCGTGCCGATGGGCGCAATTATTGTGAGCTTTGTTGACTTTATGCTCTCAGGCATCATTTTGCTGGGGCTGATGGCCTGGTTTGACTTTGTGCCTGGGTGGTCGATTTTGACGCTGCCGTTTTTTGTATTGGTTGCGATCGCAGCTGCTATCGGCGGCGGGCTGTGGTTTGCATCAGTCAATGTGCGATACCGAGACTTTAAGTATGTCGTCCCCTTTGTCGTGCAGTTGGGGCTATATGTTTCGCCGGTTGGGTTTAGCAGCACTGTCGTTCCTGAAAAGTGGCGGCTGCTGTACTCACTTAACCCCATGGTGGGTGTGATTGATGGGTTTCGCTGGGCGATTTTGGGAGGTGAGTCAGCGCTATATTGGCCAGGCTTTTTGCTGTCGCTTGCTGGAGTCGGGCTGTTGCTGTTTACCGGTGTTCGCTACTTCCGCAAGACAGAGCGAACGTTCGCAGACATTATCTAGGGTGTTGTTATTTCAACATCCTTTGAGCGTCCGCTGAGACTATTCACTCGACAAAGGACCAATCTTGTAAAGGTAAAAATGGTTGATTCTGTTATTGTTGCCAAGGATATCAGCAAGAGGTACGAACTAGTCACCAAAGCAAACTCAGGATCTTCTAGCCTGAGAGATCAGCTCACCCAGAGTGCGAGGGCTTTAGCTCAAAGATTCCGAAAAACAGGGACAGCACCTGCAAAGCAGGAAGACTTTTGGGCGCTGCAAGATGTTTCTTTTGAAGTAGGCCACGGCGAAATTGTTGGCATCATTGGCCGTAACGGTGCAGGAAAGTCAACACTGCTAAAAATTCTGAGCCGAATTACTGAGCCCACCAACGGACGAATCGAAATAGAGGGGCGAGTCGCGAGCTTGCTAGAGGTGGGAACTGGCTTCCATGGCGAGCTGACCGGGCGAGAAAATATTTATCTAAACGGGGCGATTTTGGGCATGAGCCGGGCCGAGATTGATCGCCGGTTCGATGAGATTGTGGCGTTTGCAGAGGTCGAGAAGTTTCTGGATACGCCGGTGAAGCGCTACTCATCTGGAATGTATGTGCGGCTGGCGTTTGCGGTAGCCGCACATATGGAGCCCGATATTTTGATTGTCGATGAGGTGCTGGCAGTGGGCGATACGGCGTTTCAGAAGAAGTGTTTGGGGAAGATGGGGGATGTGTCTTCCCAGGAAGGGCGTACGGTGCTGTTTGTGAGTCACAACATGGAGACAGTGCAGGCATTGTGTAAGCGGGCGATTTTGATGGAGTCAGGTCGAGTGATGGGGCAAGGGCCCACTGACAAAATCATCAATCAATATCTGCGCTCTATGCAGGTGCTGATGGATCCGAGTAGCGGCACTGCCATTGCTGAGCGGGAAGATCGCGGCGGAAATGGCAGTGCCAGAATTATTTCTTTGAGCATTGAAGATGCAGATGGGCGCGGGGTGATTTGTGCCGATAGTCGGCTAAAGGTCACTATCGGCTACCGCAGCGAGGGCCCGATTAACTATCCGCAATTTTCAGCCACTATTTATGACTACAACAAAAATATTGGGCTGTTTACGCTGTATAGCGAAATGATGGGCGGGCTGCCTGAAACGCTGCCCGCAGAAGGGAGCGTTACCTGCATTACAGAACCGCTCTATCTCACGCCGGGTCGGTGCTACGTTAATCTTTCTCTCTATCGAGCGGGCGGAAGAGTCCGCATGGATCATCTCAAATACGCAGCGTATTTTGACATTGAGAGAACTGACGTTTTTGGTAATGGCATTATGCCAGATCGCAACTGGGCGCTGTGCTTGCGCAAATATGAATGGACTGTCAATGACTCGCCAGTCGAGGCTGGTGCTTTATCGCGCCGATGAAGCATATCGAAAACCCTCATCCGTATTCGCATTCAGCACATTTAAGACGTCTAACATGACGATTCAATCATGAATTTTAATGATGCTCTCGAGCTTAATCAGCCTGATAACATCCACCCTAATTCTGAGCATTGTGCTGTGTTTGGGGAGGCGACTCAAACCGCGTCAGCATTTGTTCCATTTGTCGAAGAGGATATTGAACAATCCGTCGGTAGCCGGTTTGAGCAGCAGGTTACTCAGTATCCAAACCACATCGCCCTCAACAGTAGAACTCATGAGCTGAGCTATCTACAGCTCAATCAGTGGGCAAATCAAATTGCCAGGGCGACGCTAGCATTTCCCAGTCAGCAGCCTGTCATTATCTTTTTAGAACAAGGCGCTCCTTTCATAGCGTCTTTTTTAGCCGTTTTGAAAACAGGACGCTGCGCTGTTCCCGTCGATCCGACGTTTCCATCATCTCGCAATAGCAACATTATTGACGATTCCAGGGCCGATTTAATCATCACGAATCAGGCAAACCTGGCTGAAGCTAAGGCTCAGCGTCCCAAAAACTGTGCGCTGTTGAATCTTGATGAGCTAGATTCAACCCTGTCGGTAGAAAATTTGTCAGAAGACTCAGAAGGGTCTGTGTCACCGGATGCGATCGCATACATTCTCTACACCAGTGGCTCTACCGGCAAACCCAAGGGTGTCTATCAGAACCATCGAAACCTGTTGCATTTTATTCGTCACCAGGTCAATTCGCTGAAGATTTCGCCAGGCGATCGCACGACGATGCTCTACTCCTGTAGCGTAAATGGCTCCTTACGAGGAACGCTCTACACCCTGCTAAATGGCGCAACGCTGTGTCCTTTTAACGTCAAGCGCGAAGGACTCACCAACCTGATCAACTGGCTGACCGAAGAAAAAATCACCATCTATCACTCAGTCACGACCCTGTTTCGCCACATGACGAGCGTCTTGACCCAGCTTGATCCATTTCCCAATGTACGCATGGTGATTCTGGGCGGAGAGGCGGTTTCGGCAGAAGATGTAGCCCTCTACAAAAAGATTTTCTCTTCACGTTGCTTGCTCTACACTGGCCTGGGCGCAACCGAAACGGGGACGATTCGAGAATATATTGTCAACAAGCAAACGGTGGTAAACGGCAGTCGTATGCCACTGGGCTATGGCGTCAAAGACAGAGACATTATGCTCTGGGATGAGGCTGGCCAGGAAGTTGAGACCGGGCAGGTGGGTGAAATTTGTGTCCAGAGTCCCTATTTGGCTCTCGGTTACTGGCAAAATCCAGAGAAGACACAAGCAGCCTTTTTGAACGATCCAACTGGGGGCGATCGCCGCATTTATCGCACGGGCGACTTAGGCAAGCTGTTGCCAGACGGCTGCCTAGTACATCAAGGGAGAAAAGACTTTCAGGTAAAAATTCGAGGGTATCGGGTCGAGCTATCAGAAATTGAGCTGGCGCTCGTGCGACAAGACAGCGTTAAAGAAGTCGTCGTGGTGGGCCGAGCAGATAGTTCAGGCACGCAGCGACTGATTGCGTATGTGGTGCCTGTTAGTCTGCCTGACCGCTTTTCTTATCGGCAGCGATGTGAGGTGGCGCTGCTAGAGAGTGCTGTAGAAGACCCGCAAGAAAACACTTTGGAAAATACTCCGAAAAACAACTCACAATTAGAACACAGTTCACCGACAGTACTCACAAGTGAAGATATTGCTCCTGATAGCATTGGCATTATTGGGATTACTGATGGCTTTCAATCGGGTGCTCGGGTCTCTTTGACTATCCGCCTGCCTGGACAAGAGATACCTCTCACGGTGACTGGGCGAATTACCCAGCGACAAGACCCACGGGCTCGCATTCAGGTTGAGGCGCTGAGCGAACGTGATGCTAGGGCGATTTCCCAGGGGATTGACTATCTGTGTGAGCAGGAAGGTCTGCTTAGAGTCTCAAAGAGTACGCTAGTGGGCAATCTGCGCAGCCAGCTCAAGCAACTGTTGCCAGACTACATGGTGCCTTCCGCATTTGTGCTGCTAGCGTCTTTGCCACTGACGGCAAATGGCAAGGTAAATCGTAAGGCGCTGCCCGATCCTGCCGCTGATGATCTGCGGTCGGCATCCCCTTTTGTAGCACCGGTCACCCAAACGCAAAAGGCCTTAGCCAATATTTGGCAGCAGGTGCTGGGGCGATCGCAGGTAAGCATCGAAGATAACTTCTTTGAGCTGGGAGGACATTCCCTCCTCGCGGCTCAAATTGTGGCCCGGATTCAAACCATTTGTCAGGTAGATTTACCGCTCTCTGTATTGTTCGAGGTGCCGACGGTAGCGGGGCTTGCTGACTATGTCGATCAAAGTGTTTTAGATCGAAGTGTTTTAGATCAAAACATCACGAACCAAATCGCTGAAAACCTGAACAGAGACAAGTCCAACACATTGCTGCCGCTTACTACAGCAGCTGACGCGATGCCGCTTTCCTTTGCTCAACAGCGGCTTTGGTTCTTGCAACAGTTAGAGCCACAGAGTAGTGCCTACCACATTACCCGCACATTCCGATTGCAAGGAACGTGTCAGGTAGAGGCTTTACGCAAGGCGCTACAGACACTGTTAGATCGCCACGAATCTCTGCGAACAACTTTTGTAGAGATAGAAGGCACACCGCAACAGTGTGTGATTTCGCCTGACGCCTTCGAGTTACAGATAACAGACTTAAGCGACCTCTCAGACCAACAGCAGGAGAAAGCGCTCTCTTCGTATCTGGCAAAAGCGCTACAGCATCCTTTTGATCTATCCTGCGATTTGTTGTTACGGGCTGCTTTAATTCGGCTGAGCGAAACGGTGCATGTATTGCAAATTGTCATGCATCATATTGCTTCTGATGGCTGGTCGATGAGTGTCTTCAGGCATGAGCTAAGCGCACTCTATACGGCTTATGCCGCTGGGCTACCCAACCCTCTGCCTGCGTTGCCAATTCAATATGCTGACTTTGCGAGATGGCAGCGACGGTGGCTGGTGGGTGAAACGCTCAAGCGCCAACTCACCTATTGGAAACAACAACTTTTGGGTGCGCCGCCACTGCTCAACTTGCCTACAGATTATCCTAGGCCCGCTCAGCCATCCTATCAAGGTGCTTGGCTGACCTTCCATCTATCTTCGTCTCTGACTGAGGGACTCAAGCGTCTGAGTCAGCAAAATGGAGCGACGCTATTTATGACACTGTTGGCTGCGTTTAAGGCTCTGCTATATCGCTACACTCAACAAACAGATATTGTAGTGGGTTCACCCATTGCCAATCGTAACCGCCCAGAGTTGGAGGGATTGATTGGCTTTTTTGCGAATACGCTAGCACTACGAACCAACCTTGCTGGCAGACCAAGCTTTCAAGCGCTGCTAAAGCAAGTGCGACAAACTGCTTTGGGGGCTTATGCCCATCAAAATTTGCCGTTCGAGAAGCTAGTAGAAGAACTTCAGCCAACGCGCAATCTGAGCTACTCACCGCTCTTTCAAGTCTTTTTTGCGCTGCAAAATCCGCCCCATCCGGCAGCACCCATGGGCGCTTTAAAGGTTCACTCATCCCCGATTCAAAATGAGACGGCAAAGTTTGACTTGACCCTTTCAATGAAAGAGGTTGAGGCAGATGGGCAAACAGTACTGCAAGGTATTTTCAAATACAGTACGGATTTGTTTGCCGCTGGAACTATTGAGCAAATGGTCGAACATTTCCAGCAGCTGTTGGAAGCGGTGGTTTCACATCCAGATGAGGCCATTGATACGCTGCCGATGCTGTCCGTAGCAGCGCAACAAAAGCTGCTGATCGACTGGAATGCTACTCAGTCGGCATATCAACAAGAGCAGTGTATTCATCAGCTGTTTGAGCGGCAGGTGGAGCGCACACCTGATGCGATCGCACTCGTCTATCAAGATCAACAGCTCACCTATCAAGACCTCAACTGCCGGGCAAATCAGCTAGCGCATGATCTACGGCAGCAAGGGTTAGCGGCTGAGACATTAGTAGGACTTTGTGTGGTGCGATCGCTAGACACCATCATCGGTCTGCTTGGCATTCTCAAAGCTGGCGGTGCCTATGTGCCGCTAGATCCAAACTATCCTCAAGAGCGACTGGCACAAATTGTAGAAGATGCGCAGCTAGAGATAGTCGTAACACAGCAACAGTTCGAGCGAGACTGGAAGCCTCTTAAGACGGTTTTGTTAGAGGAGAGATCCAACCTACTAAACACCACAAATCCATCCTCTCTCACAACGCCTGAAAACCTCGCCTACGTCATCTACACCTCCGGCTCTACTGGCAAACCCAAGGGTGTAATGATTCAACACAGCTCAGTCAATAATCTCTCGTCTGCGCTCAAGCAGTCCATTGAGCCTTACAGACAATCCGATTCACTAACTGTCAGCCTCAACGGTTCTTTTGCCTTCGATACGTCAGTAAAGCAGATTGTTCAACTTGCATATGGTCACACCCTCAACATCATTCCAGCAGACATCCGCGTCGATGGTGCGGCCCTGCTTGCTCACTTGCAAGATCACCAAGTAGATATTTTCGATGCTACGCCGTCTCAACTTAATCTGCTGTTGTCAGCAGGGCTGTTGGAGCGTGAATTTCCTAAATGTGTGTTGCTGGGCGGTGAGCCAATTAATGAAACCACTTGGCAGTCGCTGCATAGGGCAAAGAACATCCATTTCTATAATGTCTATGGTCCAACAGAATGTACCGTCGATGCCACCATTCACAGCTTGAGACAGGCGGCCATAGAACCCACAATTGGCCGACCCATCGCCAACGTGACCACTTACATCCTAGATGCTCAGCTAAATCCAGTGCCTGTGAACGTGCCGGGTGAGCTGCACATTGGGGGCGCGGGAGTTGCAAGAGGCTATCTCAATCGACCCGAGCTAACGGCCCAGAAATTCATTAAAAATCCCTTCGGTACTGGTAGGTTGTATAAAACAGGTGACTTGGCCCGTTACAAAGCAAACGGCACCCTTGAATATCTGGGACGGATTGACCAGCAGGTGAAGCTGCGTGGGTTCCGGATAGAGTTAGGTGAGATTGAGGCGCTGCTGTTAAAACAGGCCGCTGTACAGCAGGCGGCAGTCATTGTGCGAGAAGAGATGCCTGGAGATCGGCAGCTGGTCGCTTATGTGGTTGCTAAAGAGAGCGTGGCTGTTGAGCGGGCAGATCAGCAGATAAATCAGCAGATAAATCAGCAGATAGAGCAGTCATTAGAGATAGCCAGCGTGCGACAGGCGCTTCAGCAACAGTTGCCGCAGTACATGGTGCCTTCTGCCTTTGTTTTACTGGCGGAGTTGCCACTGACGCCAAATGGAAAACTGGATGTGCGATCGCTGCCCGCACCCGAAAAAGAGAATCGAACCACTGAACTCATTAAACCTCGAACACTAACTGAAAAGTTGCTAGCTCAGATCTGGCGCAGTATTTTGAAATGCTCTGAAGTAGGCATTCACGATACGTTCTTTGAACTGGGTGGGCATTCACTGCTAGCCGCGCAGGTAATTTCTCGAATTCGACTGCGCATGGTGCTGGATGTGCCGCTGCGGAGATTATTTGAGCATCCGACAATTGCTGAGCTAGCTGAGTTTATTGATAGTGCGCTTGCACAGCCTTTGACAGGAGAGGGGGAAGCTTCTAGACCTCAGATTAAACGAGCATTGCCTGCGATCACACCTAGAAAAGAAACCACCCCACCGCCACTTTCTTTTTCACAACAGCGCCTCTGGTTTTTACAGCAGCTAGACCCCGCTGACAGTCGCTATCACATTACTTGGACACAGCGGCTGCAAGGCTCACTACAAGTAGATGCGCTACAACGCGCTTTGCAAACCATTGTGGAACGGCATGAGGCACTAAGGACTTACTTTGTTACTGTTGACGGTACAGCCCAACAGGCCATCCACACTGCGGATGATTTCGCGCTTTCGCTAATCGACCTGAGTGATACCGCGACAGAGACCACAGAGCAAACTTTAACGGCTTTGCTGGTCCAGTCTGCGCGTGCCCCCTTCAACTTAGCAACAGATTTGATGCTGCGAGCTGTGTTAATTCGCTTAGATGAACAAACCCATGTATTGCAGGTGGTGATTCACCATGTCGCAACAGATGGCTGGTCGATGGCTGTCTTTAAGCGAGAGCTGAGCGCTTTGTATGAGGCATATGGCCATCAGCAGAAGAATCCTTTACCGGCCCTACCGATTCAGTATGGTGACTTTGCGGCATGGCAGCGGCAGTGGCTAACGGGCGAAGTACTGGCCTCTCAGCTGGGATATTGGAAACAACAGTTGCAGGACGCGCCTGGGCTATTGGCACTCCCAACAGATTATCCGCGCCCGGTTCAGCCATCGTATCAGGGAGCGCGAACGACATTTACAGTGTCTGAATCGCTGGTGCGATCGCTCAACGGATTAAGCCAGCAAAGCAATGCAACACTATTCATGACCTTGCTGGCCGCATTCAATACGCTGCTCTATCGATACACACAGCAAGACGATATTGTTGTTGGCTCTCCAATTGCCAATCGCGATCGCCCCGAGCTAGAAGACCTGATCGGCTTCTTTACGAATACCCTCGCGCTGAGAACAGATCTGTCTGGGCAGCCAAACTTCATCGATCTGCTTAAGCGAGTGCGTCAGATGTCACTCGACGCTTACACTCACCAAAATCTACCGTTTGAGAAACTGGTTGAAGAACTGCAGCCAGACCGTAGCCTTAGCTATTCACCGCTATTTCAGGTGCTGTTTGTATTGCAAAATGAATCGCAGTCAGAGCAGGCTCTTTCTGGTCTCACCTGTGATCCCCATCCGGTTGAAAATGAGACGGCAAAGTTTGATCTCACACTGACCCTGCAAGTTTCTAAAGGCGCACTCAAGGGCACCTTCAAATACAGCACCGATCTGTTCGAGGCCAGCACCATCGAACGAATGGTAAGGCACTTTCAAACGTTGCTGACCAGTATTGTTGCTCATCCAAACCAGTCAATTGCTACGCTGCCGATGTTAGCCAGTGAGGAGCAGCATCAGCTGCTGTCAGGATGGAACAACACTCAAACGGCCCCATGGCCTTACCAGAGCATTCAACAGATGTTTGAATCGCAGGTAGAGCAGACACCGGAGGCGATCGCACTGGTTTATCAAGAGGCTGAGGAAGCCCAGAGACTGACCTACCGCGAACTAAACAGCCGAGCCAATCAGCTGGCGCACTATCTACGAGATCAGGGGGTCGGGCCAGAGGGCTTGGTGGGCCTTTGTGTGCCGCGATCGCTCGACATGATTGTTGGCCTACTCGGTATTCTCAAAGCAGGCGGAGCCTATGTTCCCCTCGATCCGGTGCTGCCACAGGAGCGACTGGACTATATGCTGGCCGACAGCACAGCAGATATTGTAGTCACCGCGCAAATGTTGCAAACAGCGCTGAGCGACTATCGCAGCTGTATTGATAATCCTATCTGTCAAACTCAAAGCAACAACTTGGCCTATGTGCTTTATACGTCTGGTTCAACAGGCCAGCCTAAAGGCGTCGCCATTGAGCACGGCCAGCTACTGAACTACACACAGGGCATTGTGGCTCGCCTGAATCTGCCTAAAGAAGCCAGCTTTGCTACAGTATCTACCCTGGCGGCCGACCTGGGAAATACCGTGATCTTTGCGGCCCTGGCGGCCGGGGGCTGTTTGCACGTCATCTCACAAGAGAGACTCATGCAGCCTAATTTACTGGCGGCATATTTCAATCAACACAGCATTGACTGCCTCAAAATTGTGCCGTCTCACTTGGCAGCATTGCTGACAGCTCAGCAGCCGCAGCAGATTTTGCCACGGCAGCGATTGTTGTTAGGCGGCGAAGCCTGCACCTGGGCTCTAATTGAAAAGATTCAGTCCTTGGCCCCAGAGTGCACTGTATTCAACCACTACGGGCCAACGGAAACAACGGTTGGCGTTGCGACCTGCGAGCTAACTAGAGAACAGTACGCAGAACACGGCGCAGAACAGTGGAACGGGTTAGCGGCAGTGCCACCGATTGGCAAGCCTCTGGCCAACAGTCAACTCTACCTGTTGGATCCATATCGGCAGCTGGTGCCTGTGGGCACCATTGGTGAAGTCTACATTGGTGGCATGGGCTTAGCCCGAGGCTACTTCAATCGCCCGGTGCTAACATCTGAAAAGTTCATCGCAAATCCGTTCGATGAAACCCGAGAGGTCAGTCCAAGACTCTATAAAACAGGAGACTTGGGGCGCCGTTTGCCCGATGGCAGCATTGAGCTCATTGGGCGAATCGATGATCAAATAAAGATTCGGGGCAATCGGATTGAGCTAGGTGAGGTGGAATCGGCGCTGATAGCGCACCCGCAGGTACAACAGTGTGTTGTGCTAGCAAGAGAAGACAAGCTAGGTAAAAAAGGCTTGGGTGAGAAGTGTTTGGTTGCCTACGTTGTGGGCGATAGCGGTACGGATACTCAAGGATATCGAGACTTTTTGCTACAGACGTTGCCCGCCTACATGGTGCCGATGGCTTTTGTGGCGATCGCATCTTTACCGCTCACACCCAACGGCAAAATTGACCGCAAAGCCCTCGCAAAACTAGACTACGCGCCAAACCAAGCAGACGAAAAAGCCTATGTGGCACCGAAAACTGCCCTTGAGCGAAAGATTGCTAAGATTTGGGCTAATGTGCTTCAGCTAGAAACCATCAGCATTCAAGACAGTTTCTTTGAGTTGGGTGGTCACTCGCTCTTGGCAATGCACTTAATCTCTCAACTGCAAACGCAGCTTAATCGAACTGTTCCACTGTCTGTTCTTTTCCAAGCGCCAACGGTCAAGCAGCTAGCCCTAGCCCTTAAAGAGCAAACGCCCGCAGCAGAAGAGTGTTCTGATGCGCCAAAGTCACTGGTGATCTTGCAAGTCGGTTCGCATCACAAGCCACCCTTGTTCTTTGTACATCCCATTGGTGGGGGTGTGATGTGCTATCAAGAACTGGCTCGCCATCTTGACCAAGACCAACCTTTCTATGCCTTGCAATCTAGAGGTTTGTCGATTGAGCCAGCAGATACCGAAATAGAGCTTCCCCCTCACGCTCAGCTACAGGCCATGGCCAAAGGCTACATAGCAGAGATGCGGACAGTTCAGCCAGAAGGACCTTACGCGCTGGGCGGATGGTCGATGGGCGGGGTGGTTGCCTTTGAGATGGCGCAACAGCTGCGATCACAAGGTCAATTCGTCAGCTCCTTAACCCTGATCGATAGCCATGCACCCAGCGTCCGCAAGCAAAACAAAAGTGACGCAGCGCTGTTACTTCGTTTCGCCAAGCATTTAGCCCTTTCAGAAACCCATAGTCTATCAACGCTCGCTCAGCTAGAACTGCTGAAACAGACATTGAGTCCTCAGCCGCTGCCTCAGCAGTTCACGGGCTTATTAGCTGGCCTCAAGCAGCTGAATATTCTCCCAGCAGACTTCACCATCGAGAAATTGAAACAGCTATTTATCGTCTTTAAGCACAACTTCAAAGCCGTCAATCACTACAAGCCCAGACCTTATGCTGGCAAGCTAAAGCTGTTTACCTGTCAAGAACCCGTCAGTCAGTCTAGCCAAAAGCAGTCTGCCCAAACAGCCTTCTGGCAGGGGCTTACAGACGAAGCACTCGCAGTTACTGAACTTGTTGGTAATCATTTCACCGTTCTTCGTGAGCCTAGCGTTGCAGTTATCGCCCAGCATCTTAAGGAAGTTGTTGTGCAGCCAAAACTTTAAAGCTTCAATTCACTCTTTTCTCGCTTAATCCCACCCACGCATCCATGAGTTACTTCGCCCTCTTCGCCATTCTATACATGATGTCATTTCTCAGCGAAATGGCCGAAAACTGGAGACACCCGTGGTTTGCCCTTGCCTCGCTTATCCTCATTTGCCCCCTTCTTTTCACAAAAGTAACTCGGCTCAAGTTCTTTTTCTTTCTGGCCGCATCCACTGCCTACGTCCTGTTCTTTCGCTTTCCCGAAGTAGCCAACCATGTCAACGTCATCCTCCTGATTAATTTCTCTCTCATTGCCGGGATCTTATATTCTTGGCTGCGGCCCACCTGGACAGACGATGACTACTACAGCTTGATGCAGCCCTGCTTGCGGCTGTCAATGGCAATTATTTATTTTTTCACAGGCTTTCACAAGCTCAATCGCGACTTCTTTCATCCTCGGGTGTCGTGCATTGAAGAATTTATCTCGCAGTTTGTCTGGCTGTTAGAGAAATCAAGGGTTTATTGGGTACCAACAGTGATGATTTTAGTGGGTGCGATCGCATTTCTCTATATCAAACTCTTTGGCAACCCGCTCAGACAGCTATCCCGACTAGCCCAGGTGTCAGTGTTGGCTGGCGTCTCCTTGGCTAGCGTTGTCTTAGGCCGCTTTATTGGCTTTAGCTACGATTTACTGCCTACTCGATATTTAGCACCGATTGTTGTAGTGGTCGCTGCCGTTGTCATTATCTGGGAAATGGTGGGCGCTCTGATGCTGTTATTTCCCAAAACGCAGGGATTAATGATTGCATTTTCTCTAGCGATGCATGCCAGCTTTGCGCTCATTGGCTTTGTGGATTTTAGTGCCCTGGCTGTCGCAGTTCTCTTTACCTTTGTGCCCATAGGCTACCTGAAGGTATTGGATGATCAGGCTCACATCACGCTGGCAGGCGTTCGGTTTCACCGCATCTATGCCTACGTGGGAATTCTGTTGTTCGGATTCTTTCTGTCTGCGGTTCATTTCAAGATATATCCCATTCTTGGCACCAGAGTTTTGACCACGCTCTTTGTGCTTGGCATGCTTTTCAATGTGGCTGCAGTAGTCTTTTTCTGGCCGATTTTGTCCGAGCTATGCTCTCGTCAGCGTTTGCCCTGGAAGGGAGTAGCGCTGTTTACGGCCTCTTCTAATCCAGGATTTCCGAACCTAGCAACGACTAGAGTATTTGCCCTGTTTTTTGCAACGGTTGTTCTTTTCTGGGGATTCAAACCGTATTTAGGACTGCGCACGGCAGGCACTTTCTCGATGTTTAGCAACTTGCGTACAGAGGGAGAGGTCTCTAACCATTTGCTGTTGAGCAGCAATCCGCTGAAGGTTTGGGGATACCAAGAAGATGTGGTGGAGGTATTAGAAATTGATGACGAAACAGCCAGACTAGGGCACAAGTATCGGCCCTTGAAAGGATACATATTGCCGACTGTGGAGTTTCGCAAGCTGATTTATAAGTGGACTCAAGCAGACTACACGGTGCCGATTACCTTCGTTCACGGGGGGCAGACCTACTCTACCGCAGATATTGTGAATGACCCGATCTGGAAAACGCCGCAGCGTAACTGGGAGGCCTACTTGATGGACTTCAGAATTATTCAGCCAGATGGGGAGGCAAATCAATGTCGATGGTAATGGATGTCATGGCTACGCATAAGGAAACAAAGCAGGCGATCGCTCATGGTGAAAAACTGATAATTCCTGAGAACAGTCCATCGACTTTCACTGAGGTAATCCGGCGTGCGACTGATGAGCATCCGGAGCGAGAGATTGTTTTTGTTGAAGCCGATGGACGGCAGCATGTGCAAACCTATGCCCAGCTAAAAGAACAAGCTGAGAAAATGCTGGCTGGCTTACGAACCCATCATCTTCAGCCTGGGGATATCGTTATTCTATTCGTCGGCGATGAAGACTTTATCTCGGCCTTTTGGAGCTGCGTGCTCGGCGGTTTTGCCCCGGTGCCGATGATGCCAAATCTAAAGCGTACAGAAGAAACGCAGGCCAAGCTAAAACACGCATGGACGACGTTACACCGACCGTGGATACTCTCTTCTGAGTCGCTGATTGAAGCTTCTGGAATAAAACAGATTCTGGCTGAGAATTTACCCCAGGGTTCCGCTGCTGAAGCGTCACTACGCCTGACAACAGTTGATTCTTTACTAGCTCACGAGCCTGCCCACGACTGGTATGCAAGCAAGCCAGAAGATCTCGCCTACATTGTTATGAGTTCTGGCACCACGGGCATTCCCAAGATGGTGCAAATGAGCCATCACGTCGTGACCACTCGATTTATTCGTGGCTATGCGCGCAAGCTAAGCGCAACAGGTAAAAATATTCTGTTGAACTGGATGCCCTTTAGCCATAGCGCAGGCTTACAGGTGGTGCGGCCCCAGTGGGATCGAGTGATTTATATGCAGACGGATATGGTGCTGCAAGAGCCGTTGCGCTGGCTAGATGCGATTGATCGCTATGGGGTGACCAATGTGACGCTGCCAAACTTTGCCTTGGGTGCGATCGCTGATCGACTCACTGAAGTAGCCGCTAATTCAACAGATAGTCAAGCAGCTAAAACCTGGAACCTGAGCACGCTTCGTAGGATTGGCGTCAGCACAGAGGCCATTGTACCCAGGACAACTCGGTTATTTCTTAAGCGACTCATGCCCTATGGACTGAGTCCACAGTCGCTGCACCCTAACTACAGCATGTCAGAAGTGGGGGCGATGACGACATCAAATCGTTGGTCGCCATTGGATATTGATGATAGAGATCGCTTTGTAGAAGTGGGTGAACCCGACCAGGGCTGTTCTATCCGCATCGTAGATGAAAAAGAACAGCTTGTAAAAGAAGGTGAAATCGGCCAGATTCAGGCCTACAGCCCGGTGATGACGCCCGGCTATCATCAAGACCCAGAGAGAACGAAAAGTGCTTTTACCACCGACGGCTGGTTCAAAACAGGCGATCTAGGCTTTTTGAAAAACGGTCAGCTAACGGTGACCGGGCGTCACAAGGAGCTGATTATTATCAATGGGCGTAACTATCACAGCACAGAAATTGAATCTGTAGTTGAAGGGGTTGAGGGGCTAGAGAAGGGCTACACGGCTGCCTGTGCAACTCGCCAAGAGGGGAGTAATACGGACGAATTAGTTGTGTTCTTCCATACTCAGACAAATGCACAAGATGAAATAAACGTACTCATCAAGCGCATTCGCAGAACCCTTAATCAGGAAATGGGGGTGAACCCTGCCTATCTTCTGCCCGTGGAGAAAGCGGCTATTCCTCGCACAACCTCCGGCAAAATTCAGCGGCTGACGCTTAAAAAACAGTTTGAAGCAGGCAACTTTAATACTGTGGTCAGTCAGATGGCCAGTTTGATTGAACAAAGTCAGCAAAACACATTTGTTGCGCCAAAGACCGAGACAGAACAAATGCTCGCCAGCATTTGGACGGCGCTACTCAAGCTCAATCGGGTAGGCATAGAAGACAATTTCTTTGAGCTAGGCGGACATTCTCTTTTAGCAACGCAGGTTATCTCACGTATTCGAAAAAAAGCGCAGTTAGATCTCCCGCTCCATGCCCTGTTCGCAAATCCCACGATTTCGCAGCTAGCCGCTGTCATTGATGAAACACTGGCAACCGAGTCTATCGTGCCTCTGACCAAACGGGCTGCCAAGCAAGCGAGCATTCCGCTCTCTTTTGCTCAGCAGAGACTATGGTTTGTGCAGCAGCTAGAGCCTGACAGCCGTGCCTATCACCTCACAAAGGCACTGCGGTTTCAGGGGTCTTTGAACATTAAGGCGCTACAGCAGTCTTTGACCACGCTGGTAGAACGCCACGAAGCACTAAGAACGCGATTTGTGCAGCCGATGGTGTCAGATGCAACCGTTGCTGACAATTTACCGGTTCAAATTATCGACCCGCCAAAAGCGGTGGAGCTGCCGCTGATCCAGCTCAGCAATCTATTTGCACAATCTACAGAGGCTGCACAATCTACAGAGGAACGTGAGGCCGCCCTTCAAGCTGCGCTCTCAAAAGAAACGCGCCGTTTGTTTGATCTTTCAGCAGATCTAATGATGCGGGCGACGCTTGTACGGTGCTCACCAGATGACCATGTGTTGCTGGTAACGATGCATCATATTGCCTCTGATGGCTGGTCGATGGGCATTTTCAAGCGTGAGCTGAGTACTCTATATCAGGCATATGCTGCTGACCTACCGAATCCTTTGCTGGTGCTACCGATTCAGTATGCAGACTTTGCTGTGTGGCAGCGTCAGCAGCTAGCCGGAAAAGCCTTAGAAACTCAGCTGAACTATTGGCAACAGCAGCTAGCAGGTGCACCGCCGTTGCT
>JBCBIK010000016.1:0-49338 GCA_038524545.1 Cyanobacteria bacterium J06623_4
TCGTCTAAGCTTCCCGCAACCACTGAGCCAGCTCTATAGCTATCTAGTGTATCGCTATCTCTGGAGTCGTTACATCAGTCTCCGCCTGCCCCAAAACCAGCTTCCCTCCGGACGATTGCGGCGACCAGTGTGTCGGAGTAGCCAACGGAGGGGCGGCAGCGCAATCTGGTCGGGTTTGATTTCGAGGGTGAAGCTAAATGGAATCAGAAGTTTAATAATTTTGTCGTCGGAATCGGTTGTGCGTTTGAGCCCTACCATCAGGTCTAGGCCGTAGAGAGGCTGAATATTCTTATCGTCTGTGGTGGGATCGGTCATTTTGGAAAATTCTAGCCGTTGCTTGAGGTCGACTAGCGGTTTTCCTAGGGTGATTTGGCCGGTCTCTGGGTTGAGGAAATAGTTGGTTTCGATGGTGATATCTGAAGTGACGGACTGGCCGGGGTTAACCAAGCTGAAGATCTGGGGACGGGATAGATCTATCGGTCGGTTAGGTGTGCTGCGGATAATTCGGTGTCCCTGTTTTGACATCTCTAGTGAGCTGCGATCCCAGTTGATGTAGAGCTGCATGTCTGGGGTGTCGTTTGTGGCTGTGATGGAGAGGAAGGAAATGGGTCGTAGTGGCTGCTGTCCAACGGGCGATACGCGAAGGGTCATTCGGGTTTGCAACATGGCTGCGATCGCTGCCGCATCAAGACCCATCTTTTTTAAGTCCTGAATCTCTGGCGAGTTCATCTCAGCTGCCGATAGCTTTTTGCTGAGGCCAAGGCTGAGAACGGTAAACTTTATTTTGCTTTTTTTGAGCCCGATTTCTTCGACGCTGGCTTTGATGTGCTTAGCGCTGGCCTGACAGGAGAGCTGTGCCTGGGTTTGCTCTGCTAAAAAGTCTTTATCTAGATGAATGATGACCTTATCTTCGAGCTTGTCTTCGAGAGACAGCGCCATCTGATAGAGAACATAGAACACCACTAGAAAGTAAATCGTTAACAGAAGTGCGTCCATAGCTGCCGCAGGAAGTTCCCTTGAATTGCCCATAAGCTTACACCCTTCTAGTCGGGAAACTGACATCGACCCGATTTAGTGGGTTTTTTGTGGTTAGCCTATACACCAGTAGATGAAAACCGAAGGCTATAAGTACGGTTCTCACCGTCTATTTGAAGGGCACTTTATTCTAGAATTTAGATGTGAAAAGATAGTAGAGAAAAAAGCCAAATCTAAATAATTCGAAAGTAATATGAAGCCTTTTCTCTTTGCTGCTTTTTATTTGACTAGCTAATTGTTTAAAGACTTCTTATTCGATGGTCTATACCACTCTTGATAGATGTGTTTTGGTTAGCAAAAATGTTACTTTTAGTAAGTAGCAACTAGATGTGAGATAGGGGTCTGTTGCTATTAGTTAGAATAGTTTTAAGGGCGGGCTGATTGAAAGGGGCGCTGTCTCTAAAGGCTATTTGTAAGCAATTGAGAGGAGGCAAGGTAACTCATGAAACTTTCAACACCACTACAAATTCAAACTTTACAAGCTCAATCCCAAAAGCGCTTCTTTGCACATTCGTTCGCATTTGCAGCGCTTGGCCTATCGGCTGCACTTTCCTTTGTCCCTCAGATGGCTGCGATCGCCGCTAATGTTGCTGATGTTGCTCAGCTTAGGGAAACGGGTATCTGTCGTGCTTGTGATTTGTCCGGCGCAGATCTTACCGGCGAGCATCTGATTGGGGCAGATCTGCGAGATGCTAACCTAACCGATGCGACACTTGCCTATGTCAACTTGGAAGGGGCTGATTTGACGGGCGCGACGTTAGTAAATACTGACCTTAGCAATGCTTTCCTAACAAATGCGGTGATAGACGATGCGATTATTCAATCTGTCGACCTTTCAGATGCAACGTTGATTTACACCAGTCTTGAAAATACGGTTGTAAATGATGTGAATTTGGTGGGTGCAGATGTTGTGAATACGCCAATTAGCATTGGTGGCAGCTACGACCAATAAATTAGTCCGTCACGATTTTCCTAGAAGCGTTATTCAAGCTGCTTGAATAACGCTTCTAGTGTTTGATGCCTGTGGGCTATGCGGTGATTAGCACTTCGGTGATTTTGCCGCGCTTGCTGGCTTTGGAGTTGATAGATCGGGCGGCTGTGATTGTTTTGACCGTGAAGGGGGCGTATAGCTCGCGAATAAAGGGGCAGTCGGAGTTGGAGGCGAGGACGGTTACCTGGCGATCACTCAACTGCTGAATAAGATTTTTTAGCTCGATTTGCTGTTCAGCAGCAAATCGATAGCGGCTGTATGCGGTGAATTTGCTGGTGTCGCTGAGCGGATGATAGGGCGGGTCAAAATACACAAAGTCTTTTGGTCCGGTGGCGTAGTCTGCTACGGATATAAAAGGTCGCTCGGCGATGGTGGCTACTTGCAGGGCTGCTGATGCAGGCCTTAGCAGCTCAGGGGCACAGATTCTAGGATTTTTGTAGCGGCCGATTGGCACGTTGAATAGGCCTTTTGAGTTTTCGCGGTAGAGCCCGTTGTAGCAAGTCTTGTTTAGGTAGATGAACCGCGCTGCCCGCAGGATTGGGTCGGTTTCGAGCTGCGATCGCACTGAATAGTAGTGGGCTTCGCCATGGCGCTGCTGATGGTCGGCGAGCTTTTCTATTAGCGGCTCTACATGGTCGCGCACGCACTGATATACATTTACTAGCTCTGGATTTAGGTCGCTGAGGTAGGCCTTTTTTCCCTGCCGCTGTAGCTGCGGCGCTAGATAAAAGAAAAGCGCCCCACCGCCCAAAAAAGGCTCGTGGTAGCGGTCGTAGTCAACGGGCAAAAAAGGCTTGTACTGTTCGATGAGTCGTGATTTGCCCCCGGCCCACTTGATAAACGGGCGGGCTAGGGCTGTCAGCGGGTTTGCACCGGTGGGCACGTCTGCAGAAGGGTGCAAGGAAAAGGCCATGAATTTACACTACTTAAAGATACTCTCAACGCAGCCTGTGCACGAATATTACTTGCGGTAGGATGGTTGAAGGATTTTACATAAAAGCGTTATTTCCGCGTTATTACAAAGCATTTATTTCCTAGAGAATTTGCCCCAATGCAAGAGTTTTTTGACAACGTATCTCGCTATCCTCGATACCTGATTAGCTTTTCGCTCGGTATCTTTTTTAATGCGATTGAGCCTTTGCTGCCTCTGCTAAAAAAGCCGCCGACAGCGATCGCACTCATTAGCGCCGTGATTGCAGGCTTTATTGGCCTCAGCTTTACGCTCAGAGCCATGCTCGGCCTCACCTAATGCCCGGCTCGCTAATGCCTGGCTAAAGGGCTTCGATCCACTCCCCTTTCAATTGCAATTCTCAATCCAAAACCTATGGCCACGAGTAGACGAGTCGCAAAGGTCTCTGCCTCTATCAAGCGTGAAGTCAGCCAGATGCTGCTGCACGATATTAAAGATGATCGGGTGGGCGCAGGCATGGTCAGTATTACCGATGTTGATGTAGCCGGTGACCTGCAGCACGCCAAAATATTTGTCAGCATCTATGGCACCGATGAAGCCAAGGCCGAAACGATGGCGGGCCTCAAGGCGGCTGAGAGCTACGTTCGCCGTCAGCTAGGGCAGCGGATGAAGCTCCGCCGAACCCCCGAAGTGACCTTCAAAGAAGATCGCTCTTTTGACCTGGCGACCAATGTTTTGAACGTGCTAAACCAGATCAGCGCAGAAAGAGCTGCGGGTGATTCTATCGATGCTCAGGATTTGGGCGATGTAGAGATGCCATAGTATGCTTTCTTCCCGTTTACCTAGCCCCGAAAGCCTCACTCTCGAAGAGCAAGTGGCTCAGATGATGGTTGTGCGTACGACCGGGCATCTATTTGATCACGAGCTGGAATATCCTCAATGGGAAGCCACCAATGAATCGCTGAAGCGCTACTTGGCGATGGGCGTAGGCGGCGTTATTTTGCTGGGAGGAAGTGCTGCGGAAGTGGGTGTGCGCACCCAGCAGCTGCAGGCTTGGGCGAAGTATCCGCTTTTTATGGCGGCAGATATTGAGGAAGGGGTCGGTCAGCGGTTTGGCGGGGCGACTTGGTTTGCGCCGCCCATGGCGCTGGGAGAAATTGCCCAGCGCGACTTGCCCCTGGCGACACAGCTCGCTGAGCAGATGGGTGCGGCTATTGCACAGGAGGCAGCGGCTATCGGGCTGAACTGGCTGCTGGGGCCGGTGGTGGATGTGAATAATAATGCGGCTAACCCGGTAATCAACGTGCGGGCGTTTGGGGAAGATCCTGAGGTGGTAGCTCAGCTGACCAGTGCGTTTATCTGGGGGACTCGCAAGGGGGATGGCGGTGGCACGGTGCTGACCTCGGCGAAGCATTTCCCGGGCCATGGCGATACCGATATGGACTCCCATCTCAGTTTGCCGGTGGTAAGCCACGACTTTGAACGGTTGCAGGCGGTGGAGCTGGTGCCTTTTAAGCGGGCGATCGCAGTAGGCGTAGACAGCATCATGACGGCCCATCTGCGATTGACCAAGCTCGATGCAGACTATCCTTCCACGCTTTCAAAGGTGACCTTGAGCGGTTTGCTACGGCATGACTTGGGGTTTGATGGGCTGATTGTGACCGATGCCCTGGTGATGGGAGGCATTACTCAAGCCTACGGGGCTGCTGAAGCTGTTGTGCTAGCGGTAGAAGCCGGAGCCGATATCTTGTTGATGCCAGCAGATGTAGAGATGGCTATCACTGCTGTGTGTGAGGCGGTGGCGTCTGGGCGGATTTCGGCTGCGGCGATTTTGCGGAGCGTGGAGCGAATTTGGCGTGCAAAGCACAAAATTGCTGATGTGATGGTGACGGATGCGCCCTCGCGGCATGCCTGGCAGCACCATGCAGTGCCGCCGGTACAAGTTGACCAGATTGCTACGGATGCGGCGCAGTCGCTGGCTGCGCGGATTTTGCAGACGGCGCAGCAGGTGAGCGATGGTCCGGCCCAGTCGTTGAGTCAGGCGATTAGTGCGCCGCTGATCCCAGGGCAAAATATTGTGCTGGTGGATGATGTTTTGCACTGCCCGTTTTTGGGGCGGACGGCTCCCGCTGTGACGATGCCCTCAGCGCAGGGCTATTCGCTAAAGCTGCTAGATAGCCGCAGCGCTGCAGAGTGTCCGTTGGATACGTCGGTGACGTCGCTGGTGCAGCTGTTCATTCGGGGAAATCCCTTTCGGCACAGTGCAGGATTGAGTGCGATCGCAGCTCAGCTGATCGAGGCGCTCGGTAGCAACGTGCAGGCTGTGGTGGTGTACGGCAGTCCTTATGTGTGGCGACAAATGCAGGCTTTGCTACCTTTAAAGACACCTTGCGTATTTACCTACGGTCAGATGAAAATGGCTCAAGCGATCGCGCTACAGCCGCTGCTAAATCCGAATCAGGCGACAGATCCAAACTCACAAACCGTCTACGCAGGTGCGTTGGATAGTTCGTTTACCGACTAGCACAGCACTGATTGACTCTGGTTGATTGACTCTGGTTGATTGGCTTTGGTTGATTGGTTCTGGTTGATTGGCTCTGGTTGATTGGCTCTTAGCTGATTGGGAAAACTATAGCCCAGCGCAACCTAAAGTCCGTTTCAAAAAATCTCAAAGGTATGGCCTGAAGGGTCGGATGCCCAACTTGAGTAAGGGATGCTGATTCCTCAGAGATATCCTCAGAAAATATGTCGCAGAACGTTCTCAACCATCCCCCATCAGACGGCTATTCAGACGATTACGTTGGCGCTGCACCCCATGTTTTGCTCAGCAGCCGCTACAAGGTTCTCAATACGCTCAGCGACGGTGGCTTTGGCCAAACTTTCCTGGTAGAAGACACGCATATGCCTTCCAGTCGGCACTGCGTTCTCAAGCAGCTCAAGCCTGTTCACAACCAATCTGAACTACATCAAATTATTCAAGACCGCTTTCAGCGAGAAGCCGCTACCTTAGAGAAGCTAGGCGAAGCCCACGACCAAATTCCTCGGCTTTTTGCCTACTTTTCAGAAGGTGACCAGTTTTATCTGGTTGAAGAATGGGTCGAAGGGCTGACGCTGACACAAAAAATCAATCAGGAAGGCCCTTTGCCGGAAGCGACTGTCAAGGCTATTTTGTCCCACCTGTTGCCGGTGGTTGCCTACATCCACGGTCAAAAGATTGTCCATCGCGATATCAAGCCCGACAACATCATCTTGCGACAGCAGGACGGTAAGCCGGTGCTGATCGATTTTGGGGCGGTCAAAGAGACGATGAAGACCCTCATCAATGGGGATACGCCGCGGACGCGCTCCATTATTGTGGGTACGCCGGGCTACATGCCTAGCGAACAGCTAGCCGGTCGTCCGGTTTATGCCAGTGACATCTACAGCGTCGGCATTACTGCTATCTATTTGCTCACGGGTAGAGTGCCCCAGGCGATCTCGACCGATCCGCACACCGGTTCTCTGCGTTGGCGAGAGTATGCGCCTCAGGTTAGCAGAGGCTTTGCCAACTTCTTGGACTGCGCGGCCCACATGAACCCGCATAGCCGGTTTGCTTCAGTCAGAGACATGCAATCTGTGCTCAATACGCTGACAATAGGCCAGCTGAGTCACGATCCGCCGTCGGGCCGCTCAGTGGCTCCAGTACCTGCAAGCCCTGCCACTGCTCAAACGGTGGCACCTTTTTCTGTGCAGCAGACGGTTGTTTCGTCGTCGCCAACGGTCAATCAGCTCGCGAGTGGGGCGGCTGCGGGCGTTACTGGTGAAGGGGATGATGCATCGTCGATGCCTTTGCCTTGGAAGGGAGCGATCGCCATTGGTGCGATGGTTGGTGTCAGCGCGTTGGTGGGGGCGTTTGCTCTTAGCGGCAGATTTCCGAGCCTTGTCTCGAAGGATCCGAACGCTCAGGATACCTCTGTGGAAGCAGTTGATGATACTACCGGAGATGTGGCTTCTGAGGAAAGTTCTAGCGAAACGGCTGAGTCGGTGCAGGCGACGGCTGTAACGACCAGTATTCCATCGCCTGCACCGACGACGGCACGAGCTTCAGCACCGAATGCCAATGGAACGGTGATGGGTCAGGATGGTAATAAGAATATTCGTACGGGAGCAGGGTTAGAGCATGACGTTGTGGCTTCTGTGGCGGCGGGCGATCGCATTCAAGTCATCCATCGCAGCCGCGACGCCGATGGCTACCCCTGGTACCGCGTCATTACCCCGACGGGAAAGTCTGGTTGGATAGCTGGGCAGCTCATTCAAATCGACGGAGATGCCACGCCGCCTACCCAAAAGCCAATTCAGGCATCGAATCCTACGCCCACAGTTCCGACGACACCAACGCCGACGGCTAAGCACAGGCCTACTGAGTTGGAGGCGCCATCAGCCACATCTGCGGCACCTCCAGAAAGCGTAGAGCAGCTCAGCGAGACATCTGGTGACACGGCCAATGAGACAGCCAGTGCAACACCCAATGCGACAATCGTCAGCCCCGAATCGGGCAGTAAAAATATTCGCTCAGGGCCAGGTACCCACTACCCAATGCTGCACATTGCCTATCCGGGCGATCGCATCATCATTCAAGACAGCGCTAAGGATGCGGGTGGCTATACCTGGTACGAGGTCTCTTTTCCTGAGTCGGGTGCGCAGGGATGGATTGCCGCTCAGCTAGTAGAACGCGACTAGGTTTATCTGGCCTTCACCGCTACATTCCCATAGTGGCGTAGCCCGAATCGACGTAAATGACCTGTCCGGTGATGCCGCTTGCGAGGTCGCTGCACAGGAAGGCGGCTGTGTTGCCGACTTCTGTTTGGGTGACGGTGCGGCGTAGGGGTGCGACTTCTTCGACGTGGTGAATCATATCGAGGATGCCACCGATGGCTGAAGACGCCAAGGTGCGGATAGGTCCTGCTGAAATACCGTTGACCCGAATATTTTGCGGGCCTAGGTCGGCGGCCAAGTAGCGAACGCTCATTTCTAGGGCTGCTTTTGCCACGCCCATCACGTTGTAGTTGGGTACGACGCGGACCCCGCCTAGGTAGGTGAGCGTGACGATGTTGCCGCCTTCGGGCATCAGATCTTTGGCCCCTTGAGCTAGGCGGGTGAGGGAGTAGGCGCTCACGCTAAGGGCCAAGTCGAAGCCCTCGCGGGAGGTGTCGCTAAAGGCACCTGTGAGGTCATCGCGATTGGCAAAGGCTAGGCAGTGGATCAATACGTCGAAGCTACCCCACTTGTCTTTAACGGTGTCGAATAGGGCATTTACCTGGTCGTCGTCCTGCACATCGCAGGGCAAAAATAGGCTGGGGTTGAGGGGGGCGGTGAGGTCGCGAACTTTCTTCTCTGCGCGGCCTTTTTCGTCGGGGAGGTAGGTGACGCCAATCTCTGCGCCCGCTGCGTGGAGCTGTTGAGCAATGCCCCAGGCGATTGAGCGATTGTTGGCAATGCCGGTTACGAGGGCTTTCTTTCCGGTCAGATCTAGCATGAATTTTCTAGGTTAAGAAATGTCTAAAGGCGCCCTAGGAGCATACTGAAAAACGGGGATCGTTCGATAGGGGGCGTCTGTTGTTGTCGCTGGGTGGTCGCTAGGTGGTCGCTGTCGCTGGGTAGCCGCTTGGCTTGAGTAAGAAAAGTTTGAAAATCTATTGCAGTGAAGGTTTCGACTGTCGTTTGGTAGTCAATAATACAAAACCCTTCTCTACCCATGAGTTTTAGTAGTATTGGGCATAGTGAGCGTCTCCTGACATTCTATGAACGGACACTCTGCCAATAGGCATGGGTGGGCTGCAGTTGTTGATGATGTTAATGCGATCGCCACTTAATCCAACCGGTCTCTAGCCCCTTTCACGTTCAAGCTTATGATCGCAACTCCCGCTTCGCCAATTGCTGATTTGTTCCGTTCTCTGGCGGGTGGAAATTTGCCGCCCGTGGTGGAATCCTACGAGAGAAACAAGACCATCTTCTTTCCAGGCGATCCGGCTGAACGGGTTTATTTTTTGACGAAGGGAGCGGTGAAGCTCTCGCGGGTGTATGAGGCTGGAGAAGAGATCACCGTGGCGCTGCTCAGAGAAAATAGCGTTTTTGGTGTGCTGTCGCTGATTACGGGCGATCGCTCTGACCGCTTCTACCATGCCGTGGCGTTTACACCGGTAGAGCTGCTGTCTTTGCAGGCAGACCAGATGAGTCAGGCCCTGAAGGAACACCCTGAGCTATCTGCTGTGATGCTCAGAGGCCTATCATCTCGCATTTTGCAAACCGAAATGATGATCGAAACTTTGGCCCATCGGGATATGGGGTCTCGTCTGGTGAGCTTTTTGCTGATCTTGTGCCGCGATTTTGGGGTGCCTGGTGGCGAGGGCATCACGGTGGATCTGAAGCTTTCTCATCAGGCGATCGCAGAGGCCATTGGCTCTACTCGGGTAACCGTTACCCGGCTCTTGGGTGACCTACGCGAACAGAGTATGATCTCTATCCACAAGAAGAAAATTACCGTGCACGATCCGGTGACCCTGTCTCAGCAGTTCACATAGTCGTTTTTACCTATATCTTTGACCCAGGTGACTATAGCTGCATAAACTTCCAGAGAATTTACGCTTGCGTAGACCTGCTTCCTCAGGCAGCGCTCATCAGCGTGCAGTAACCTAATACTTGTAGTGTTTGCTTCTGAGTGTTCACTTCTGTACGTTGCTCAGCCCTGGTTTTTTCGCTAGCAGCCCATGACCGGATTTGTATTACTCTTTGCGGTTGCCTGCCTAGGAGGTGTGATTGCGACAGTCGGCGATCGCATTGGTATGAAGGTGGGCAAGTCACGGCTGAGCCTCTTCAACCTGCGACCCCGTCAAACGGCCACGCTGGTGAGTGTCGCAACAGGGATGGTGGCCTCATTTTCTACGCTGATGCTGATGATTGCCTTAGATGGTCAGCTGCGCAAAGGACTCTTTCAGCTCGATGATATTCAGCAAGAACTCTCCCAAGCCCAGAGCGATTTAGAATCGACCCGGTCAGAAAAAGATACCGTTGAAAGCAACCTAGAAGAATCTACTCTTCTCCAAGAAGAAGCTCAGTCTCGGCTGAGAGAAACTAACCGCTCTCTGCGGACAGCGATCGCCCGAGAAGAAGAAACGCTAGCCAACCTCGTTGAAACCCAATCGCAGCTGGAGACCGTTTCAGACCAGGCTGGTAGCCTCCGCAACGAAATCGACGGCCTGCGCTCTGAGCGTCAGGCCCTGATCGAGCAGCAGTCAGAAGTGCGCGCCCAAATTGCCCAGCGCGACCAAGAAATCGCCCAGCGCAATGCGCAAATCACTGAGCGCGATCAGGCCCTTCAGGCCCGCAACGAAGAACTCGAAGCGCGAACAGAAGAAATTGCCCAGCGCGATCAAGAAATTGCCGAACGGGAAAGCCGCCTAGAAGAGCTGCAAATTCAACAGGTTTCTTTATCGGAAGAGATTGCGCAGTTAGAAGATGAGTTTCAAGGCCTGCGGCTAGGGAACGTCGCCATTGGACGAAATGAAACGCTCGCGGTGATCGTTGCGCGGTCGAATACGGAAGAAGCGGCAAGGCGAGCCGTAGAAGCGGCCCTGGTGCGGGCCAACACAGTCGCGCTCCGGTCTATCTGGCCAGGCATTGGTGAAATTGACAATTTCGCGATTCGCATTGACCCTGCTGCTGTCAACAAGGTCGTTCAAAACACCATTGATGAAAAGAACTATGCTATCCGGGTTTACTCAGCTGCGAATTACGTCGTTGGCGAACCCTGTGTGAGTGAAATTCTCAATGGTGGCGGTGAACCTTGCCTGCTCGTTAACATAGAGGCACCTGTGAATGAGATTCGCTTTGCACCGGGGGACGTGGTGGCTTCGGTCCGCATTGAACGGGAAGATCTGAGCGATGATGTCCTGCTAGAGCGATACAACACGCTGCAGGTACGCTCGGAACTTCAGGTCCGCAGAGACGGCATCATTTACTACAACCCGATTATTACCAGAGGCCTTTCTGGCCCGGTTTTAGAATTTTTGCGGCAGGTGCAGCGCTTCGGCGAGCCCCTAGAGATTAGAACCGTGGCCAGCCAGCCAATCTACACCATTGGCCCTGTGTATCTGGGCCTAGCGGCTACCCAGGGCGACCAAGTTCTATTTAGCACGCTCAATCAGCCGCCGCCGCTGCCGCCACCCCCCACTACACCGGCCCCTGCGAGGCCATAGTCTCAAGACCACAGTCTCAAGACCACAGTCTGGAGGTCACAGTCTGAAGGTCAGCCTAAAGGCTCCAACCTAAGCGTCAAAAACTTTATCTACAGCAACAAAAAAACATCTCAGGCTAAGCGCCTACTCAGTCACCATGACGAAGTTAGTCTTTTGATGATTAATTGCTACTCAAATCTGACAAAGCTTTGCGGATGGTAACTAGATTCGAGAAAATTAATTAAATCTATTGTTTCCTGTCTAGAATAAATCAGCAGTTCTGGCGCACATCTTTCGATCCTCTAACGCAGTTCATCATCCACCGGCTCAAGCACTAGCGGTATCGATTGGGCGGTTTCGATTTGTTTGCGAACTGACCGGTCAGTGATTTTCATTGCAGTGATTTTCTTTTTGCAGTTGAGTCACAATCTTCCGGGCCTCTAGTTCTCAACGTCAGTCATGGCCTTTCAGGCTACAAGTGCTAGCGTCACTGGCTGTTTCTTTGCTCACCCGCTATCGGAGCTTCCCCTATGAAGTTTGAAGATATCTATCAGTTTTTTGAAGATCCGCCGCCGGTTTATCTCAACAAAGAACTTGCTGTTTGCTACGTTTTGTCTGTGCTGGTTCGTCATGACTCGTACGGGACAGAGCTGATTCAGGCCATCGAGAAAGACTATCCTAACTATCGCCTGTCGGATACAGTGCTCTACAGTGCTCTGAAATTTTTAGAGAATCAGGTCGCGATCATGGGCTACTGGAAGAAAGTAGAAGGCCGCGGTCGTCCTCGCCGGATGTATCGGCTTCGCCCCGACTGGCAAATGAAGGCGCGTGAGCTTGCCGATCTGTGGCAGCGCTACATGGTTGGCCAGCAGCAAATTCAACACAAGATGCCTCAGCAGCACAAAATAGCTCAGCCTCAGACGGCTGCTAGACCTGTTTCTACCGAAATAAAATATGCGGGCGGTTCGTAGCACTGTCGGCTAACCTTTTTTTCCCTCATCTTCTTCTCTCGAATTGCATAAAACGACCGTCTCCACCGTTTCCGTTGTTGTGGGGGCGGTCGTTTTTTTGATGGTTCTGTAGAAGAGCGCATAGCCAGCCTGTAGACTTGGGCTAAGACCTTTCTGAAAACAGCTGTGCTTTCCAACGACCCTACTCGTGTCTCTACCCTATTGCTGACTGGCCTGATGGTGATAGGGCTGGTGTTTTTTATTCGCGCGTCAACAAAGGACCGGATTGAGGTGGCTCAATTTGGCTCTGTGCGGCCTGCAGAACCGCTACAGCAAGATGTGATGACTTATTTTCAAGGCCGCTCCTATCGCCCTATTCAGCGAGAGGTGGCTGCGACTGAGTCAGTCAGTGCTGCCGAGAGTGCTGAGGGGACTGAGGGAGCGCCTGCTGCGGTGACTGTAGCTGGCTTTGTGAGTCCCAGTATTTTTATGGCTGTGTTTTTATCGGGGCTTGCTGGGGTGGGGCTCGCCTGCCTGGCGCTCATTTTGATGACGTTGTTTTCTTCGTTGGGGGGTGGCATTTTTGTGTTGGTCGTGATCGCACCCCTTGCCGGAATTTTCTACTGGCGCAAATCGAGCCGCCCAGAAGCGGTGACTTTCAAAGTAGCCCCCACTTCAATACCAGACAGTGAATTTGTGTCGACCCTGACAGTGCAAGGCCACAGGGATGAAATCGCCGAACTACAAAATGCTTTTTCTTCTGTGCTGAAAGCAATGTGAGTTTGGACTGTGAGCTTGGACTGTGAGCTTGGAAGAAAAAAGATAGGAAGGGGCAAACACGAGGCCCTTCCTATCTTTTTTCGGTTATTTGTGCGTTTCTTGCGCGTCTTTTATGAGCTTTTGAGCAACACATTTCGCACTAGGCGGTGATGCGTCGGTTAGCTGGAGACAGCCATCTCTTCTTCTTCCTCGCTCATCAAAAGACGAAGGCTAGGGAATAAGAAGTGATTTTCTTCAACATACTGAGCGCCAAAGAGGCCTTTCTCGGCCCAGAAGTAGCGATCAGTCGTGTGCTCATTACGCTTGACAAGCAATAAAGCAGGCGGACAAATGCCCTGAGAATGGATGTAGTTCCGAGCAGCCGTAACGGGTTTTTCTTCCCCGCTCTCAATGCTAAATTGAGGGACAGACTCTAGAATGCGACGTCCTTCCAGGCGACGACGGCTTTTCCGCTTACGTCTTCGTGCCAAATTTCTTGCCTCCAATACCTTGTAATCTAGATGTAGCGAGAGCTACAAAACAGCGTAGACTTTGCAAAATATATCAGGTACAACTTAGAATTTCAAGTTGATTTAAAGGTTCAACTATCATTTGTATGGCTTGCCGTCCATGGTTAGGATCCATAGAGGTCAGTGATCACACTGATTTATGTCAGTTTACTTGACGGCGAGAAAGTCAAAATTTTGTAACAAACTTAACACCGGGCTCACAGTGTGGTCAGCGTTGGCAAAGTGCCTACTTCCCTTCTCTCACAGGCATTTGAGGGGTATTTTAGGCTTGTTCTCAGTGGCTTTGGCGCGCTAAGCAGACTGTGTATTTTCTGATTTGAAAAGAATTTTTGATTACTGGGGAACGTGACTGGAATTATTTTTAAGACGGAATTGTTGTGGTTTATTAAGCTATCGGGTTTAACTATTTTGATTGCTTTTGGCTAGGCTCTTTTGGAGAGGAGGCGTTCATAGATATTTTTATCTATCGTTTTTGGAAGCAGATACTTTTTTGTATCTTGAAGATAGTTTGAGTGTTTTATAAGGGTGTAGTGGCCTGTTTATGGCGGCAGTTGTTGTCAGTCCAGAATTTGTCTCGCTGTGTCAGACTCAGCTGCGGCTGCTCGTACAGCCCATCCCGGATTCCTCAGCGGCAATTTATATTGCTGAGGTGGCGGAGCAGCTGACAGAAGTCGCCTGGCGCCGACATCGTAGCGAGCCCAACTTTGTGCCGGTTGTCAGCTATCCGGAGTCGGTCGATAGCTGGGTCGAAAATTTTGAACGACGCTCGAACTGGGCCGATAGTGCTGAACCCTTGGCGCTGCCTTCGGGTGGGACAGCGGTGACATCTGTTGATGAGGTTGCGGCTTCTGTTGATGAGGTGGCAGCAGTGGATGAGGCGTCGGCAAGTGAGCGGCCTGTCTCTACCTCGGCACAGGCGTCTTGGTCTCAGATGTCTTTGCATCCTGACCGTCAGCTGGTGATTCCGCTGGTGTATGCGGATGTGGTCGTTGGGTTGCTGGTGGCTGTGCGGCGCGATCGCGCTTGGCAAAATGAAGAAAAGCTGCGGGTAGAAGGTGTTGCGCAGGCGCTGGCGGCTGGCTGTGTGCTGGAGCGTCGCAATCAGTGGTTGCAAGGGCAGCTGTCTGACAAGCGTGACTTGCAGAGTCGCCAGTCGGAAATTTTTCATAACTTGCTGCATCAGTTCCGCAATCCGCTGACAGCCGTGACGACCTTTGGCCAGCTGTTGGTCAGACGGCTAGAGAGCGAAGATCCCAACCAAAAAATTGCGAGTGGGATTGTGCGAGAGAGTAAGCGTCTGCGCGAAATGGTGACTCATTTTGATGAGACGGTCGCAATTGGAGACGCGGATCTTGAAGTGGTAAAGACGGGCCCGCCCTTGTTGCCGCCAGCGCCCCGGCGTTTGCCGATGGCTGCGGTGCCAGAAGACCTGCCGTCAGTAGCGGAGACAGCTGATGCGGTGGAGATAGTGCGATCGCACCCAAACAATTCGAATAATCATCATGACGCTACCCCACCTGCAAAGGTTCGGGATGACTACGCCGCAGGCCTCGGTCA
Organism: Cyanobacteria bacterium J06623_4; assembly: GCA_038524545.1. GTDB lineage: Bacteria > Cyanobacteriota > Cyanobacteriia > Phormidesmidales > Phormidesmidaceae > Phormidesmis. The sequence continues at coordinate 14,946 of JBCBIK010000016.1, forward strand.
TCCTTTGGTCCTCTCAGCGCAGTACTTGCCAGATATCGTAGAGCCGATTTTGGCAGTGGCGAGTATCGTGGCCAATGAGAAAGGGGTAGGCCTACAGTCTCAGGTGGCGACTGATGTGCCTTCTGTGTGGGGTGAAGAAGAGGCCCTGTGCGAAGTAGTTAGCAATCTGGTAGACAATGCGGTGAAATATTCACCCCCCGGCGCTCAGGTCTGGGTACAAACCGGGGTGAGTCGAATCAGCGGTTCAGCTCAGTATCAGGGCATTGTTGTGGGGGATACTGGGCCTGGCATTCCGCAAGCGGATATGTCGCGGCTATTTGAGCGCAACTTTCGCGGCGTGCAGGCAGAGGGAGATTTGCCGGGGACGGGGCTAGGGTTAGCGATCGCCCAATCTTTGATGCTCGAAATGCAGGGATTTATTGAAGTGACTAGCCCGGCTATCCACACCCCGTGGATGCCGACGAGAAGCGAGTTTCCATCGGCAGCGGTATTTGGTCCGGGAACGGTGTTTATCGTGTGGCTGTTAGAAGTTGAGCGCGGCTCAGCTTTTCGGACGATCTCCGGAGGCTCGGACTGAGGTCACTTTTCGCAGTAGGTCAAACCAGAAGCTCGCACCCATAGATAGCGCCAGCGCAGTAATGCCCCACCCAATCAGGCGTTTCGGAAGAATGGGAACGGGCCAATTTTTCTGGGCTTCTTTTTGCTCATCCATCAGCGCTTGGGCGCGTCCCAGAGGGAGCGGATAAGCGGAGAGCGTATCTTCTAGGGCGGTACCGATGGAGCGGAAGTTGCCCTCTAGTCGGTCTGATAGCTCGTTGACTGACAGCTCTTCGGCCAGGGCTTCTGCGGTGTCGATGTTGCGCACTTCTATTTGGTCGGCTGTTTGGAGGATGCTATTACGAATAGCCTGATCGGTGCTGAGCCGCTGAAACATGTAGAGGGTGTCGGCGTTGATGATGAAAGCGATCGCAAAGCCAACCATCAGCCCAACGCCTTTTACGTTTCGGCGGTACACACCACTGGCTCTCTCCATGCCATTGTTAAACCAGCTCTCGATTTCTCGCTGGAACTGCTGAATTTCAGAACCCGCTGCCTCAACTTTGATTTCGGCCCGGCTAGCCAGGGTGCTCAGGCTATTTCGCAGTCGAGGTGGGATCACGGCCTGCTGCAAATTATCTAGGGCGCTCCAGGCAGCGTCACCTTCCTGCTTGGCTAGGTTCACCAGCTCGGTGTAGTTGGGGTTGTTGGGATCAAGCAGTTGCGTCAGGTCTGAGAGGGTCGGCTGGAGTCTGGCGAGGAGGGCTGCATTGTCTTGGGCCTGGCCGCTGAGCCCTATGCGCAGGTAACGTAAACGGTTGAGAAAGGTTTGAACCATTTCGGGGCTAGCACCTGCCTCTATCAAGGGAGCATCTGCGGCCATATTTTCAAAGGACTGGAGCTGGCCCATCACCTGCTCTAATGCCGTTGCTAAGCTAAGGCGACGGGCGACCAGCTCTGTAGAGATTTGATAGGTCGCCTGGTCGAAGTGCGTTGTTTCTGCAGTGAGTAGCTCTTCGTTGTGTAGGCGGGCTCTTAGCTCATTGATGATGTTGTGCAGAGGGCGCTGCACTTCGGTGTGGAGGAAAGTATTAAAGCGCGATCGCGCTAGCAGCCTTTGAAAATCTTCAAGGCGCAGCCGCTCTACGAGGCTGGTAGCAAAGGTTTCTGCAGGTATATAGGAGGGACCGCTGGTTTTTTCGCCGAAGACATTACGGCTAAAGGTCAGCGTTCTGTAAACCGTACCGATGCCATGGAGTAAGCGTCTCAATAGCCCTGTGAGTCTACCCTTTGCCTCATAGTTGAGATCTTCGATGAGCGGGCTGCTGTAGAGTTCATCGGCAAACGATCTGGCAGCTTCTCTGTTGAACGTTGCGCGACTGCTTGAAGTTCCAGTTGAGCTTGGTGTCGCCTCGTTGTGATAGGGACCCTCCCCCTCTAAGAGCTGCTCGATAGACCGTTTGAGATGTTCTGCCCGCCACTGAAACAGGGTGCTTAAAATTTCTTGGATTTCACTCGCGACGAGGCTGAGCGTCAGGTAGATAAAAATTAAGCCAACAGCTATCTCTAAAACAAACGGCAAACTCATAGCGGCCTCGCAGCAAAAGAGCCTAAAGCTAAACAGAACACTTCTAGCTAGGTCTCCTGCAATATATAGGAAAGCCGAAGGAAAACCGCGATTTTTCAATAAAGTTTGTTTGCTGAGGTTAAGCCTGCCGGGTGTCGTCTTGCTAGGCACATTTGTTAGGTCTACCGGCTGGATGCGGTTTACCCTGGTTTGCTTGCTTGCTTGCCGTCTCTATCTTGCTTGTAGCTAGTCTGCTAGGCTTAAGGGCAACCGCTTGTGCTTTGTTGTGCGTTTGGCCCTCTGACTCGTTCTGCTGGCGTCGCGCTGCTAGAACGAATTTGAGAAGTGAAGCTGTTATCTCTAGACTAGCGAACATATCTAGACTAGCGAACTTAGACTACCAGAATGAATTGGCTAGGCCCAGCCTGCCAAACTCGACTGACTAAGCCTAGTTTGTCTGGTGCGTTTTGTCCGGTGCGTATCTACGTTCGATGTTTCTCTGCCAGGGATATCTTTACGAGCATGGTCCTAGCAGACCTACTCTTCACCGTCCTCTTCGTTATCTAGCTGTTTGAGCTTAATGTGCTTACGGCCTAGAGAAATTTCAAATTCGTCGCCGGGCTGAAGGCCCATCTGCTTAGTGTAGGCAGAGCCAATCAAAAGGTTGCCATTCGACTGTACGGTAATGCGATAGCTCGCGCTTCGCCCACCTCGCCCATTTCCTGTTTGGGTGCTATCGATTTGGATACCTTCAGCTTCAATGAGCGCGTTGAGAAACTTCATCATGTTTACACGCGTAACACCGTTTTTTGTAACGGTGTAATAGCCGCAGGTTTTTGCCTTCTCTTCTCTACTCAGGTGTTCCAGTTCTTTGACCTTTTTGAGTAGTGCCTTACCCGTTAGGGCATCTGTGTTTGGATCGTTAACCATTCACTCAATTCTCTAGACTGACAGCAGATGTAAACGATGGGGGCTACGTAACAGCAGGTGCGCTACTTAAGGTGCGCTATTTCACCTTGTAAAAGTGGTACAAATCTGAACACTACACGTGCAATTATACCTGCAACGGTAGTTCATATCTTTATGATTTGGCTTATTATCAGTCTTGGTTTTTATTATGAAACCATAATCCCCAGCTATAGTAAACGTCAACGATGAACTGCTACGGAAATTGACGAATAACTGGCTAGATTGCTGACATTATAAAGCGGAAAACATCTTTCAATTATGCTAAGAGAGTGCTTATTTTTTGAGTCTCAAGAGTTACCTTGAAGAGATAAAGCACCTCCCGGAATACTAGAGGAATGCTGGTTTCACAGCCTGGTTCTCAGTCGGTTTGGCTTTGGGGAGGAGGTAGGAATTATTCAATGAAGCTTACGACTCGGAGTCATTACAGCGTCAAAGCACTACTGGACCTTAGTTTGCAGCCTGTTGGCACGCTGTCGTCGGTGAAGTCTATTGCGCAGCGTCAGCAGCTGCCTGCTCCCTATTTGGAAAAGCTATTGATTGAGCTGAGGCGATCGCAGCTAGTCACATCGGTGCGGGGCGCCCATGGGGGCTATCGCCTGGCTAAGCACCCCAGCCAAATTTCCCTCGGGCAGATTTTAGAGGCGGTGGGGGAGTCTCAGGCGCCTTTAGGTTTGAAGATGCACGTTCAGTCCGAGCAGGGCAATGCTTCTGAGCAGGCGGAAGACTGGGTTACCTCGATGCTGTGGCAACGGCTAAATCAGAAGCTGGAGGAGGCTTTTCACAGCATTACGCTAGAAGATCTCTACTACGATGCGCGTAGCTGGCAAGCTGCTCAGGGTGAGGGTGCTAGCTTTGTTGTTTGAACTAGATAGCCTAGTTGGCAGACAGTCAGACCCCAGCGTGGTTTTGGCTGGGCGATCGCTGCTGGTGCTGGTTGCTGCGGCCTTGCTAGATTTTTGGATAGGGGATCCTTGGGGCTGGCTGCATCCCGTGCAGGTGATGGGAGGGGTGATAGAACGCTACCGGCAATGGGCGATCGCCTGGTCACCAGCAGCTTGGCTGATGAGACTCGTCGGCGTTGGCTTGACCGTCTTATTGGTGTTGGGCACAGGGTTACTAAGTACGGCGTTATTGGGTGCGCTGAACCTACTGTCGCCAGTTTTGAGCGCTGGGGTGGAGGTCATATTACTGGCTAGCTGCTTTGCTGGACGCAGCCTTCGCCGAGCGGCTGATGATGTGCTGACCGCGCTGCCAAAGGTTAGTAAGGCTGATAACTATGATGATGCGGGCGATGCCGGGGACTTTGAGCCGGGTTCCTTGGACCAGGCTAGAGATCGGCTAGCACTGTATGTGGGTAGAGATACGGCGCAGCTGTCTGCCAGAGAAATCCGTCGCGCAGTGATGGAAACAGTAAGCGAAAACGCGATTGATGGTGTCTTGGCGCCGCTGTTTTATGCCTTGGTAGGCAGTGCCTTTAGCAGCCTCTTAATTTGGCGTGGCTGGACTGGAACCGCCTGGGCCGGTGCCGGGCTGAGCTTGGCGGTTCCTACGGCACTGGCTTACAAAGCCGCAAGCACGCTGGATTCTATGGTGGGTTACAGAGATATGCCCTATACCGATTTGGGCTGGTGCAGTGCTCGATTTGAAGATGTGATAACGTGGCTCCCCTGCCGTCTGAGTGTGCTGACGATTGCCGTGCTCTCGGGGAGGCCTTGGCGAGTATGGGCCATCTGCTGGCGAGATGCGCGGGCAGATCCTAGCCCCAATGCCGGTTGGAGTGAGTGCGCGTATGCGGCGGCCCTAGGCGTGCAGCTAGGCGGGGCCAACATCTATCAGGGTAAACTTACAGTGAAGCCAGCGCTGGGTGATGCAACGCGCCCGATTACAGATGCTGTGATCGCGGAGGCGCTGTCAATCACACGTTGCTGCTTTTTAATCGGTTTGAGTTTGGGATGTGCATTGCTACTGGCGGTGTTTTTTATTACTCCGCTCTAATGCTGGCTCGCCCTTTTAGTGTCTACTGCACGCTGGTTCGTTAGCTTCGTATCTACTGGCTTTATCTACTGGCTTGTATGGCCGGTTGGGTCGACTGCAAGCTGTCAGCTATGGAAAAACGCTTTACTCAGCCGTTACCTGAATATTCGTTGTAGGTTACTGCTGAGTAAAGGGTGCAATAATAAAGCCTTTAGCTGTCTCGAGTTATCTTACTTTTCTTACTTTTTATAAGTGCTTTAGACTGCTGCCAGATTACAATGAATGCGGTTAAAAAAGGCTGTTCGAACTAATCTTTGGATTTGCTGATCCAAGCGCTTGGAAAGCTGACGCATTGGATAAAAAAGGCTTGTGAGATGAGTGAGTACCTGTCTTTGGCGTTGGTTTTTTGAGGCGTTCGCTCTGAGGATATATTAAGCATGGTCCAAAAAGTCGTTGACATCTTGTCGGCTGAAGAAATTCGCCGGACGCTGAATCGATTGGCTTCTGAGATTGTTGAGCGGGCGGGCGATCTCAACAATCTGGTGCTGCTGGGGATATACACGCGGGGCGTGCCTTTGGCTCAGGCGCTGATGGAGCAGATTGAGCGGTTAGAAAATGTCACAGTGCCGGTGGGCGCGCTAGATATTACCTTCTATCGAGATGATCTCGATACGATAGGTGTGCGTACACCGGCTAAGACTGAGATTGGGACTGATCTCTCTGGCAAGACGGTGGTTTTAGTAGACGATGTGATCTACAGCGGGCGTACGGTGAGGGCGGCGCTGAATGCAGTGCACGACTATGGGCGACCCGGTGCGATTCGGCTGGCGGTGCTGATTGATCGGGGACACCGGCAGGTGCCGATTCATCCCGATTTTGTGGGTAAGCAGTTGCCGACGGCCAGCGATGAGACGGTGAAGGTGTTTTTGCAGGTGACGGATGGTCGGGATGGCGTTGAGCTGACTCAGCCATAGATATTTGGGTTGCGGCGTTTTGGTTGCGGCGTTTTGACGGGTGTGTTTTAGCTGCTACTGGTCGGGCGATTTTACGATATGTGCGATCGCTCCTAATTCTGCCCTAGGAACGCGGTACTTTAGGATACCTGCTGCTTGTAAGAGATTTGCTGTGATTCCTCCATCGCCTATTCCATCGCCGACAGATTTTGGTCAGCTCGGTTCGGTCGGTTCTACTGTGGAACCTGCCAGAGACAGTCAAGCACTAGAAACGCAATCGCGAAAGGCCGACCATCTCCGCATCTGTCTGGACGAAGACGTGCAGAGCCATCGGATCACCAACGGGCTTGAGCGCTACCGGTTTACCCACTGCTGCTTGCCCGAGCTCGACCGCGATGATATCGATATCAGTACGGTTTTTTTGGGTAAGCGGGTGGCCACACCGCTGTTGATTTCTTCGATGACGGGGGGCACTGAGCAAGCCCGCATTATCAATCAACGATTGGCCAAGACGGCTCAGCGCTATGGACTGGCGATGGGCGTAGGGTCGCAGCGGGTCGCTGTCGAAAATCCCGAGCTAGTCGATACCTTTTCGGTGCGGCAATATGCCCCGGATGCCTTGCTGTTTGCAAACTTGGGCGCTGTGCAGCTCAACTACGACTATGGCCTGTCCCAATGCCAGAAAGCGGTAGATGCGCTAGCGGCAGATGCGCTCATTTTGCATCTGAACCCGCTGCAAGAAGCGGTGCAGACGGAAGGCGATGTCAACTTCAAGGGCCTGTTTGCCAAGATTGAACAGCTGGTGAGGATTTTGCCAGTGCCGGTCATTGCCAAAGAGGTGGGGAATGGTATTTCGGCGGCGATGGCGCAGCGCCTCGTTGACATGGGTGTGGCGGCGGTCGATGTGGCCGGTGCGGGGGGAACCTCTTGGGCTCGGGTCGAGAGCGAGCGGGCCCGAGATGCCAAGCAGCGTCGCCTGGGGAATACTTTTGCTGACTGGGGAATCCCGACAGCAGAGTGCATTACGACTATTCGCGCTTTGGAAAATGAGGCGGCCCGATCTGTCCCGCTGATTGCTTCTGGCGGATTGCGAAATGGGCTGCATGCTGCTAAGGCGATCGCACTGGGTGCGGACTTGGCCGGACTAGCGCTACCGTTTTTGCAGGCGGCGAGTCAGTCTGAAGCGGCCTTAGCAGAGGTCAGCGAAGCCCTGATCGCCGAGATTGAGACGGTGCTATTTTGTACGGGCTCTGCAACGCTGGCCGATTTGCGTAGGCCTGATGTGATTGGGGCTGTGTAACGGGTATCGCTGCTCTCGACAGACGACACATAACTTGATGGATACGGCTCAATGCCCCCATCTTGTTTCGTTAATATATAGTGGCAGCGAGTTTAGCGGTATTTGCGTGGCTGGCTGCTGGGTGATTGTTGTATCGCTCGCAAATGGGGCAATTAACAATGGGTGCGCTGCGTTCTGTTGACCTGTTAACTTGATTTTTGTTCGTATCGGCAAACTGGACCTATCTTCAATGCGAGACTTCTTTAAAATTGCTGCTGCTAGCGCAGTGGGCACCCTGGTCGGGCTATTTAGTATTTTGTTGCTGTTGGGGATTGGTGCGTTTGGCTTGGTCGGCGTGCTGCTAACGTCGAGTTCCGTTGAGCCTGAGGTAGAAATCGACGATGACTCTGTGCTGGTTTTTGACCTGTCGACGGATATTGTCGATGGCGCGGTGTCTGATTCTGGGTTGGGTGAGGCCTTTTACGGGGGGACCCGTTCGGTTTCGCTGTACGATACGCTACAGGCGATCGCTGCGGCCGCAGAAGATGAAAAAATTTCGGGCATTTATCTAAAGGGGGCACCGCAAGAGGGGCTCTCTACGCTAAAGGAAGTGCGGAATGCCCTGAGTGACTTTAAAGCGTCGGGAAAGCCGATTTGGGCTTACAACACAGGCTTGAGCGAGCGAGACTACTACCTGGCTTCTGTCGCCGATAACCTGGTGCTGGCACCGGTTGGACTGCTGGAAATCAACGGCTTTCGGTCGGAGACGCAGTTCTTGGGCAATGCGCTGAGAAAGTACGGAGTGGGCGTACAGGTGCTGCGAGCGGGTCGATACAAGTCGGCGGTGGAGCCCTTTATTCGCTCTGAGAGTAGCCCTGAGGAGAAGCAGCAAACCGAGGCGCTGATTAGCGATCTGTGGAATGACTTTATCCAAACGGTGTCGGGCGATCGCGAGATTACCGCGCAGCAGGTGCAGCAGCTTGCCGATGAGGTAGGCCTGATTCAGCCGGAGCAAGCGCTAAATGCCGGGCTGGTAGACCGCGTAGGCTTTTACGATGAGGTATTGGCAGGGCTCAAAGAGCTCTCTGGCGTTGAGATCGATGAGGACGAGCCAAATTTCTTTGCAGATGAGGAAGAATTCCCCCAGACGTCTTTGGCGCAATATGCGCAGCTGGTGGCACGAGATAAGGACAAAGGCTTTGGCTCGGATGATACGGTCGCCATCGTATATGCCGAGGGCAATATCGTGGTGGGCAGTGAGACGGTGCCAGGTTCGATCACGTCTCAGGGGCTGGCTTCGACGCTGCGGGAGATGCGCCAAGATGACGAGGTGAAGGCGGTGGTGCTGCGGGTAAATAGTCCGGGAGGGAGTGCGATCGCCTCGGAGGTGATTGCCGATGAAGTGAAGCGCCTGGCAGAAGAGAAACCGTTGATTGTGTCTATGGGCGACTATGCCGCCTCTGGTGGCTATATGATCGCGGCGGCTGGGCAGAAGATTTTGGCCTCGCCAACTACGATTACTGGCTCGATTGGGGTGTATAGCCTGCTGCTGAATTTTCAAGAAATCGCCAACAATAATGGCATTACCTGGGACGGGGTAAAGACTGCGCAGCTAGCCGGGATGGAAACCACCTCACGCCCCCAGACAGATACGGAGCTAAAGATTCAGCAGGACTACACCGACGCGCTGTATGACCGGTTTATGAGCATCGTGGCTGAAGGCCGCGATGTGACGAAGGCGCGGGTGACTCAGGTAGCGCAGGGCAGAGTGTGGACCGGGGAAGATGCGATCGCAGCAGACTTAGTCGACCAGCTAGGCGGATTGGAAGATGCAATTGAGCTCGCGGCAGAATCCGCTGAGCTAGATGAATACCAGGTAGATGAATATCCCCGTCTGCCTTCTTTTGAGGAGCAGCTGATCAACAGTATCTTTGGGACGAGCATGGTGGCCATCCGCCAGCTACCTTGGAATAAGGATCCTCTTACGGATGAACTCTTAAAAATTCGGGAAGAGTTTACGCTGTTAGAGACCCTGAACGATCCCTACGATGTGTATATGAGATTGCCCTTCACTACAGAGATTGACTAGACTCAAGCGCCTATGGCTGGGCATTCATACGGTCTGGCTGCTACGGAGATGGTATGACGCATTAATTGTTGTTGATCGGCTGACTGCTGTTCAAATAACTGTTGTCGAATTTGTTCTTGTTCAGTGAGCTGTTGTGTACTGAAGACTTTTTTCTTCACGTATTGCAACACCTGACAACATACTAGAAAGACTCAGCGCCTATTTGTTGTTTGGTTTTTCAAGGTGAGCTAGCTTCCAACAAATGCCTCTGCTTCTATTTCAATCAGCATGTCTGGATTGATCAGGCTTTTGACTTCTACCATTGTGGTGACGGGCGGGTGGTCGCCAAAAAATGATTGGTGGGCTTTGCCAAAGGCTTCCCACTGGTGGATGTCGGTAACGTACATGCGTGTGCGGATCACCTGATGCAAACCTGAGTCCATTGCTTGCAGCGTATCGCGGATGATCTGGAAGCAGCGATGGGCTTGGGCGTAGGCGTCGCCGGGGGCGAAGGTCCTGCCGCTGTCGTCGACTGGCGCGGTACCAGAAAGATAGATGATGGACCCGGCTCGGAGTGCCCTGCAGTAGCCTACTGTGGGCTCCCAAGGCGTATGGGTAAAGTGGCGTTGAATCGTCATGATGGAATCGTTTTGGTTGAATCGTTTTGGTTGAGTCGTTCTGGTGGGAGAGAAGCGTGTTGTCGTAGCGCGAAGGTATGTGGGGGAGGCTGCATTGATGGTTGCAACCCGTAAAATCGATGTGCAATGTGTCTGACTTGCCGGTACAGTCGAACACGTCGATAGCGTCAGGAAAAGTTATGTCTCAGCTTGTTCCGCTCACTTTGGATGACGGTACTACCATCTACATTCAGTCGCAGTCCGAACCGATGGATGTGCCGGTGACCGATGCACCCGGTGACGTGATGCGAACGCCCAAGGGACCGGTTCGGCGGGGTGGCATTGTGCCTGAGTCGTCTGTAGAACAGCTACAGAGCACAATAAAGGGCTACACGCGGCACATTATGAGTGCTTTTGAAGGTGGGCCGGTGACGCCGCCAGGGCAGGGCCGAGTGGAAAAGGTGACGTTAGAATTTGGGGTGACGGTTGCTGGCAAAGCGGGCATTCCTTACATTACCGAGGCCTCTGCCGCTGGGAGCTTGAAGGTGACGGTGGAGTGCAAGTGGCCAGAGTCGGCGGGGTGAACTGCATGATGGACCGTGCAGTGTCTTTGCGTAAACGTTTTGAGTTAGATGCTATTAAGCTAGTGCTTGCAAGTATGCTTTGACGGCTCCGGCGAAGCCTAGCTCTAGGGCGTCTGCGGTGAGTGCATGCCCGATGGAGACCTCTAATAGGTTGGGGATTTGTTTGAACAGGGGCAGGTTATCGAGATTTAGGTCGTGGCCGCCATTGACGCCAAGCCCCAAAGACTGGGCGCACTCAGCTGCGGCTTTGTATTGCTCGAAGCTTTCTTGGCCTTTGTCTTCCCGGTAGGCGGTGGCGTAGGGTTCTGTGTATAGCTCGATGCGATCGCACCCTAGCAAAGGCACCTGCTTAATCTGCTCAATATCTGGATCCATAAACAAACTCACCCGACAGCCAAGCGCATTCAGCTCATCAATGATGGGCTTTAGCTTCTTCCCGTCTTTTGTAACGTTCCAGCCGTGGTCAGAGGTATTTTGTGTGGGGTCGTCGGGCACTAGGGTGCACTGGTCGGGTTTGACGTCGCGGATGATGTCCATGAATGGCGATTCTAGCGGGTTGCCCTCAATGTTGTACTCAATGGTAGGGTGCTGCTTGAGCAATTCAGCCAAGTCGTACACGTCGGTACGGCGGATGTGTCGCTCATCGGGGCGAGGGTGTACCGTTAGCCCGTGAGCGCCTGCCTCGATGCTGATTTTTCCCATTTTGACGACGCTGGGAAGGGTGAGCGGACGGGCATTGCGCAGGAGGGCGACCTTATTGAGGTTGACGCTGAGGTTAGTCATGGGTGGGGCGTTTTGATGCGTGAAGAGATTGGCTGGTAGGTAACCAGTTTCTCATCATAAAGCTTTTGTTGAGGTTGCTTTGGCGCTCTTGTGGACCGGACTCGTCTGCTTAGGTCAGCTGGTGACCGCAGTAGGCACAGAATTTGTCCTCGGGACGGACGGCTGCGCCGCACTGCGTGCAAAACTGCCTGCTGTTGGTGGCTGCGGGCTGAGGGGGTGTTTGGCCTGTCTGGCTCTCTGGTTCGACGGTCTGTTCAGACGGTGCGGGTGGCTGGGGGACTGATTGGGTCGGGGTCATGGCGATGGGCGTCATGGTCTTGAGCTGGGCGATGAGCGCTTCGTCGTGGAGCTGGTGGCTCATTTGCACCTGCGTGCCGCTGATTTGAAAAAAGACATGGGCGTCGCCGGTGATGACGATGACGACGACTAGGGTGTCTGAGATGGGATAGAGCAGCGGTGTGGCTGTCCAAGGACCGGTGGAAAAAAGCAGGCGGTTGTGCTGTTCTCCGAGACCTGAGCTGACAACGGTGACGGCTGTGAGTTTGCCATGGTTGCTGAGATAAAGGCTCTGATGAGGATTGAGTGAGCCTTTGAAATTTCTAACGGTGGGTGTGGGATCAACCATAGGTATTGGACGCGTCGAAGCAAGGTGACTGCTTTCAGATATGCTGTGCGGTTTGCTGCAGATCTAGAATTATGCCTTGAGGAGGAGACTGCTAGAAAAGTGCGCCTGCGCACAAAATAAACAATGCCATATTGCTCAGACGTTTTGTAGATTAAGCCTATGCATTTCGGTGAAGGTTTATATTCCTGGTGAGGGTCGCGCCAGCGAGGGTCGCAAGTTTGGTTTTCTTGTGGGACACTCTGGAGGCATGTGTACTGACTGGCGTAAAACACGATGACTTATTGTCTGGGAATATGCGTTGAGAACGGACTAGTATTTGCTGCAGATTCTCGGACCAATGCGGGGGTTGACTATATTTCTTCGTATCAGAAGTTATTTGACTTTTCGGTGCCAGGCGATCGCGTTGTCGTACTTTGCACTGCTGGTAGCTTATCTACCTCGCAGTCTGTATTGCATAGCCTTAGAAGAGATATTGTGCTAGCGAGTAAGGACGAACAGGGTGAGCAGGTTAGCTTGCACACCTTACCTTCCCTTCATGCGGTAGCCTCCTACCTAGGCGACAAGATGCGGCAAATCCAAGATAGGGAGCGGCCTTGGCTAGAAAAAGACGGAATTGACCATCAGAGTACATTCTTGGTGGGCGGGCAGATTGCAGGCGAGCTGCCTGGGATGTACCTCGTTTATAGCCAGGGAAACTTTATCGAGGCGACGCCAGAAACCCCGTTTTTGCAAATTGGTGAAACCAAATACGGCAAGCCTATTTTAGATAGAACAGTGAACTATCAGTCTCCGCTAGAACGTGCGGCTAAAACTGCGCTGCTCTCACTCGATTCCACGATGCGCTCAAACATATCAGTCGGCCCGCCGATTGACATGGTGCTCTATGAAACTGATGCGCTGGAGATTCGCAATCGTGTGCGTCTGCAGGAAAATGACTCCTATCTGCTGAAGATTCGCGACTACTGGGAAGAGGCACTGTCTGAAGCGACGAGCAACCTGCCGGACATTGCCTGGGATCGCATCGAGCTGGAGGACGATTAATGTGCGCTAGGGTGCGATCGCTTCAATCGCTTCAATCGTAATGTCGGTATTGAGTTCGGTATTGAACGTCGTATGAGCGCTCTGTCCGGGTGTGCTTTTCAGGGTTCCTGAGACGGGGGTTGCTTGCGGAGGGGAAGGGGCAGCTGCGATCGCAATATGCTTATCTGCCACGGCCAACCCCAAGGTCGGATCGAATCCTCGCCAGCCCCCGCCTGGGACATATACTTCTGCCCAGGCGTGCAGTTCGTGCTTGGTGGTGCCCAAGTCGCCTTCCTGATAGCCGCTGACAAACCGAGCCGCTAATCCGACTGCCCGGCATACCGCTACAAAGAGCACCGCAAAATCGCGGCAGGTCCCAGACTTTTTCTCTAGGGTGACGCTGGGTGGGTAAGCTGCGCCGTGTAGACGCGGCTGATAGTCGCACAGGGTGGGAATGTATTGTGCTAGGCGCGTCAGAAAATATCCCACATTGCCAGAGACCTCAGCAGAAAGTGCCTGTGCTAGGTGAGTCACCGTAGGTGCAGCCGTGGCGCTACTGGCGAGCGGTTCTCTGAGGTAGGGGCTGAGCTGCGCAGCCACTGAGAGCGGGTAGTCGATAGGTAGCTCTACTGCCCAAGGTTCGCTCAGGTAGTCGAAGGGATTGGTGCGGGCGGTATTTACTTCACTGACTGACTGTAGGGAAAGGGCGGTCAGCGGCTGGGTAAACGAAATCGCTGTGCAGGTGTTGCCATTGGCATCTAGGAAGTGGATTTGCCGCTCCGGGGTGGGTGAGCAGCTGAGCTGAAAAGACTGCAGCCACTGGGAGCCGTCGCTGCGGGGGCATAGTCGCAGCGTGTGAGTGCTTAGCTGCGCTGGCTGATCGTACTGGTAGTGGGTGTGGTGGGTGATGCGGTAGCAGGTCATTGGCTACTACCACTCGACAGGGCCGACGGCTCGGGCAAGGCAATAAAATCGCTGTAGATACAGTCACCGACATGGTTGAGCTGCAGCTGAAAATTGTCTAGAAATTCGTGTAGGCCCTGGTGAAAAATCTCATCTAGCGTGACGTATGACAGTTCTGCCCGGAGTCGTCCGAGGGCGCGCTGACTGCTGAGCGGCGGCGTATCGATAGCGGCTCCGGCAATTTGACTGAGGGAGTCTTCTGCCCACTTGAGGCAAAACTTGATAGACCGTGGAAATTGCGGGTCGAGTACTAAAAATTTTGCGACGCCTGCCGGTGAAATGATGTGTTCGACTTTGCGATACATTTCGTAGGCGCTGGCCGACTTGAGCAGCGCAATCCATTGAAGATTGTCTAGCGGAGTGCCTACTTCCTGCACAGAAGGCAGCAGTAGAAAGTATTTGACGTCTAAGATGCGGGCTGTTTTGTCGGCGCGCTCGAGCAGTCGGCCAAGCTGGCCAAAGTGCCAGCTTTCGTTCCAGGAGAGCGTGGCATCCATAACGCCTGCAAACCGGTGGCTGGCCATTTTGACTTCTGAATAAAAGGCGTAGGAGTCTTGGGTGTCTTTTGTTTTGGCGGCGTCTTCTACCTGCAGGTAGAAGGCGTTGACCTGCTCCCACATTTCAGAAGAGATGGTCTCTCGGACCGAGCGCGCATTTTCTCGGGCGGAGCGGACACAAGAGAGAATGGAATTGGGCGATCGCTCATCGAAGGTGAGAAAGCTCAAGACACGCTCAGCCGTCGCCTCATCGTACAGGGTTTGAAAAAGCTGGCGATCACCTGTGACGGCAATCAGTGGCTCCCACTGCTGGGTTATCCCGACCGGATTGTCCATCAGCAGGTTGAGATTTACCTCGACAAAGCGAGCGACATTCTCCGCCCGCTCAATGTAGCGATTGAGCCAGTAGATAGAATCTGCAACTCGGCTGAGCATAACTCGACTCTCGACTTTTCAACTCTCAACTTTTTCGATGGTAGCGGGTGATGACTGCAGGCTAGCAGTCGTTGACGACCCAGGTGTCTTTGCTGCCGCCGCCCTGGGAAGAATTGACAACCAGTGATCCTTCTCGCAGGGCGACGCGGGTGAGACCGCCTGGATTGACGTAGGGTGATCGCGACTGGCCAAAGAGAATGAACGGTCTGAGGTCGACATGACGACCTTGAAAAGAATCGTCGATTAGCGTGGGGGCGCGCGATAGGCAGAGGGTGGGCTGGGCGATGTAGCCCCGGGGATTGGTTTTGATCTTTTCGGCGAACTGTTCTTGTTCTCGAAGCGTAGACTGAGTGCCAATCAGCATGCCGTAGCCACCTGATGCATCGGTTGCCTTAACCACGAGAGAATCTAGGTTTGCCAGCACGTGGCTCTGTTGCGTTTCGTCTTCGCAAAAATAGGTCGGCACGTTTGGAATAATCTGTTCTTCGTTGAGATAGTAGCGAATCATTTTGGGGACGTAGGCGTAGATGAGTTTGTCATCGGCGACGCCGGTACCGGGTGCGTTTGCGATCGCAACTCGCCCCTGCCGGAACACTTCCATGAGCCCAGGCACCCCAAGCATAGAATCGGAGCGAAATTCTGTAGGGTCTAAAAAGTCGTCGTCGATGCGGCGGTAAATCACATCTACCTGACAAAGCCCTCGGGTGGTGCGCATCTTCACATAGCCATCGTCGACAATGAGGTCGCGGCCTTCGACGAGGGTAATGCCCATTTGCTGCGCTAAAAAGGAATGCTCGAAATAGGCGGAGTTGAAGGCGCCCGGTGTCAGCAGCACCACCACTGGGTCACTGACATGGTCGGGGGCAAGCTCCAAAAGGGTTTCGAGGAGCTGACCGGGGTAGTCGTCGACTGCTTTGATGTCGAGTTCGTCAAACAGCTTGGGGAAAGAGCTTTTCATGACGGTGCGGTTTTCTAGCACGTAGGAGACGCCAGAGGGGCAGCGCAAATTATCTTCGAGAACGTACCAAGCACCTTTGCGATCGCGCACCAAATCTGTTCCTGTGATGTGGCACCAGATGCCTTTGGGTGGCTTTAGCCCCATGCAGGGTGGCAAAAAGCCGCCGGCTGACTCGACAGTGGCCCGCGGAATAACGCCATCGGCAATGATCTTTTGATCGTTATAAATATCGTTTAAGAAGTGATTTAGCGCAGTTGTTCTTTGCTTGAGTCCTTTTTCTAGGGTTTGCCAGTCTTTTCCGGAGACAATTCTGGGGACCACATCGAAGGGAAAAACGCGCTCTGTGCCCTGCTGATCGCTGTAGACATTGAACGTGACGCCCAGCTTGAAGAGAGTATTCTGGGCGGCCTGCTGACGGCGAACTAGGGTGTCTATCGACAATGACTCTATGCGTTCTATGAGCAGGGCTGCAGCTGAGCGTGGCACCCCTTTGGCCGTAAATAACTCATCATAAAAGTCACCGGGATCATAGGTTTGAAAAGTCATGGCTACACCGCGAATTGATTCAAGAGGCGTCACACCCGAACACTTCTTACGAATAACGCGTTTAGAGCCGCAAAATTGTATGCAACTAGACTATCTGAGTACCTGACATGTGGTAAGCACTCTCTGAGAAATAGCACAGTGTATCTCTGTGTATGAGGGGAGTCACTAGAGATAACCTGTAAAAGTCTCTTTTGTCAGCCTTCGATATTGGCTGAATATCGGTATGTTTCGTAACGATATTTTGTTGGAGATTTTGTTGGGCCTCTCTTTTGCAGCGCAGTTCTTTTCGAACTGCTTAAACTCTTTTAAAGATGTAGCTTACCTTGAAGAACTGTAACAGCTTGGCCGCTGATTTGAACTCGATTTTCTGGTTTGCAGCACACGAGAAGGTGACCGCCCCTGGCTGAAATCTGTTTGGCGACCATGTTAGACTTGCCGAGCTTTTCTTGCCAGTAGGGTGCTAGTGAAGCGTGGGCCGAACCCGTCACAGGATCTTCGTCAACGCCGACGGCAGGCGCAAAGTAGCGACTGACAAAGTCACAGTCTTCGCTGTTGGCGGCAGCTGTAGCAATCACCCCTTGCACAGGTAGCTTTAGCATTTCTACAAAGTCTGGCTGGAGTGAACTGAGGGCCGCTTCAGACTGCATCTCAACGAGATAGTTGGTGTCGTTTTTGCTGACGGCGCGGATATTGCCCTGGCAGCAAAGAGACTTTATCAGCTGCGGCATCACGTACTGATTGGGGGTGACTGGCTGACTGGGAAAATCCATGACAATCCAATCGCCGTCTTTTTGGGCGCTGAGCCAACCACTTTTGGTGGAAAATCTGGCAGTAGTTTCGGGCTTGAGATGACCCTCCTGCCAGAGAACATGAGCGCTGGCAAGGGTCGCGTGGCCGCAGAGGTCGACTTCTGCTACAGGGGTAAACCAGCGCAGCTGATAGCCGCCTTCTACGGGGACTAGGAAGGCCGTTTCAGAGAGATTCATTTCCTTTGCGATTGCCTGCATCAAAGGCACCTCCAGCGGCGACTCTGTAATACACACCGCTGCGGGGTTGCCAGAAAATGGGCGGTCGGTAAACGCATCTACCTGAGAAATTGAAAGTTCCATAGTGATGAAAGTCTTTTTACGTTACGTGATGGACTGTGATGTGACTAACCTACCGTTTCTTTTATCAGTTTTGATTTTTGCGACTGCAGCATTTATCGCAAGTGTCGTTGTTCTAGCCAGATCCGCACGGCGCGCTCAGACTCAAAGGTGTGACGGGTGTTGGTCTGAGGGTTGTAGATGATCCACTGACAGTGGCCATCCGGAGTGAGTTGCTTGCGAATTGACAGCGCTGTCTGACCGGTCAAAAAAGCGAGTATTTGCTGGGTGATTTGGCTGATGATCTCGCGTATTTGCTGCCGACTGAGCTGGCGTTGGCTATGGGATTGCCGAGCGCGCGTTCTCACCAGTCGGTAAAATTCGCTTTCTAAGCTGTGTTGAGCGTGGTGTGGAGAGGGTTGGTTTGGTGTGTAGTCTGATTTCATATCAGTTGGGGATGGCGACTTTGCCATGGCGACTCATCCACTATCGCTGAGCGTCCCCAGAGACCAGAAGGTACGCTTTTTGGAAAGTTGGCTAGTACAGTTCAGCTTTTTAGAGCTGTACTAGCTAAACTGCTGAAAACTGTACTAGGTAATTTTTTGAGCGACCCTTTAGGCTATGGATATGCCGATTTTTGAGTGCTGATGAAGATACCGCTAGATCGCCAGGCCAAGCAGCCGATTTATCTGCAGATACGCGATCGCATTCATCATCTTATTCATACCGGCCATCTGCCGCCTCATAGCCAGCTGCCCTCCATTCGCTCCCTCGCTCAAACGGCGAAGGTCAACAAGCTCACTGTGATTGAGGCCTATAGCGTGCTAGAGGCTGACGGCTTAGTGCAGGCGCGGCAGGGGGCGGGCTACTTTATTACGGAGCCAGCGCTGTTGCCTGCGGAGTCGGCGCGGGCGGTGATGAGCGATCGCGCGCCCTTTAGCCCTGCGCAGGATGTGATTCTTCCGGCTAGCGGCACCAACTCCTTTCCAGAAATATATTATGCGGCGCTGCGTTCACACGGGCAGCCGGACGTAGTGGACTTTAGCCTGGGCTTTCCTCGACCATTCGGCACTGAAGATCTGCAGCGCATCGCTCGGCGTGCCATGAAAGCGCCTCACATATTGTTTCAGCAGGGTGATCCCAAAGGGGATAGTGAGCTGAGAATTCAAATTGCTCAAATTCTCATGCAGCAAGGGTTAGATATTTCACCCGATAGCCTCATTGTCACCAGTGGCTCTATGCAGGCGCTGGCGCTGCTCACCAATCATTTCATCTCGCCGGGAGACTGGGTGGTGGTAGAAGCGCCGACCTACCACGGCTTTTTGTCCATTTTGCAGCAGCGAAACGCTCAGATCATCGGCATCCCAATGACTGCTCAGGGCATGAACCTCGACCTGCTAGCCCAGTATCTGGAGAGCCACCGGCCTAAGCTGATATACACCATCAGCACGCTGCACAACCCCACGGGCATTACCACTTCGGTTGCCCATCGCAAACAGCTGCTGGCTCTTGCTCAGCAGTACGGCACCCTCGTCATAGAAGACAATGCGTACGAGCCGTTGAGCTTCGCGCCCACGCCGCCGCCCATAAAAGCTTTTGACACTACCGACCAGGTTATTTATGTCGGCACGTTTTCAAAAACGCTGATGCCAGGCCTGAGGGTCGGCTACATGGCTATCACCGGAGAAGACAATATCGCCCTGACTGAGCGAAAGCTACTGCACGATTTTCACGTGTCTAACGCTTCTCAAGCTGTGATCAAGGAGTATCTTGCTTCGGGTCACTATCGCCGCCGCCTTAAACAGCTTCGCGCTCTTCACCAGAGCCGCCGCGACACAATGCTAGACCTCTTGACGCACTATTTGCCGCCCTCCGTGACTTGGACGTTGCCAGAAGGGGGTACCTTCTTGTGGCTACAGCTGCCCGATTGCTGCGCGGTTTCAGAGATCTGCGCAGCTGCAGCTGCACAGAAGGTGCTGCTGGGGTCTGGCGCTGCCTTCTTCCCGACTCAGCAGGGCTATCCTGCGCTCCGGCTTAATTTTTCTTTACCTCCAGAAGAGACTCAGCAGGGCATTCGTATTTTAGGAGACTTGTTGACTGAAGTTTGCTAGCGATGGGCATAGCTGCAGGGAGCCCCAGGCGACCATCAATCACTCTCTTGCTAGCGAGCGCTGACACAAAGCAGACTCTCTACAGGCACAAGATTTCTTCTGCTTTTGCCAAGATGGCATCGGGGTCAAAGGGTTTGGTCATGTAGATGTCTGCGCCTGCTTCGTAGCCTTTTTTTTGGTCGGCCTCTTGTCCCTTCGCCGTCAGGAGCACGATGAAGGTATCGGTGAGTGACAACACGTTCTTGGCTGCGTGGCAAACCTCATAGCCGTTGAGTTTAGGCATCATCACATCTAAAAATACCAGGTTGGGTTTTTCTGTTTGGATAATGTCGAGGGCTTCTTGTCCGTTACTGGCCGTGAGCAAATCAACCCCTTCATCTTCTAAGTCTTCTAGGGTTTGTTCTAGTAGGGCGCGTATGTGGAGTTCGTCGTCAGCGATCAAAATAGACTGTGTCATGGGCGTTAGGAGAAAACTACGAAGGAGGACGTGAGAGATGAAAAGAGACAGCGCGTTAGCGATTATCGCGACATGTGTTGTTGTAGTGGATGCGTCATCTTATTGCTCAGGATGAGCAATCTTTGCCTGGGCTTGCGCGCCTCCTTCCATGAGAATGACGGAGATATTTTCTAGACCTTTTTCGAAGCGGAGCGTTTTAACCATATTGTGTTCTTCCGAAAGCGCCGCGTCGACAATCATCATATCTGGCTTGATGGAGCGGGCTTTGTCGAGCCCTTCTTTGCCGGTGCTGGCTTCTGCGACAACATATCCTTTAGAGAGCAGTACTTCTGTCAATACTTTACTGGTCGATTCATCGCGATTGACCACGAGCACCTTGCAGCGCGATGTTTTGTGCGTGAGGAGAGATTCTACGCTACGGAGCAGCTCATTGATATCGATGGGCTTAGTCAAATATCGATCAACCCCGACGCGGAAGCCTCTTTCTTTGTCTTCTACGATGGAGAGAATAATGGTTGGAATGTTGATGGTTTCGGGATTGGTTTTGAGTACGGCGGTGAGGTCGAATCCATCTAGCCGTGGCATCATCACGTCGGTGATGATGAGGTTAGGTGGGTTGAGCTTGATGCTTTCTAGGGCGGCTACACCGTCTTTGGCTTCGCTGACCAAATAGCCTTCTGTTTCTAGCTCTTGTCGGAGCAGTCTGCGAATGTTGTCTTCATCATCGACTACCAAGATATTTCTCAATTCGCCTGCTTGGGGTGCTGCGCTTTGCCGAACATCTGCTTTGATGCGTCGGACGATGTCTTCCATGGTGGGATTTTTTAAGGTTTCTGGTGCCGCGCTCTCGTCTGAAAGGGGCAGGGCTACAGAAAAAGTGCTACCACGCCCCAGCTTACTCTCGACCCAAATTCGGCCACCGTGGTGCTCTACAATTTGCTTGCAAATAGGCAGTCCTAGCCCAGTTCCCTGAGGCTTATCGGTCATAATTTCACCCACCTGCTTGAACTTCTCAAAGACTTTGGGCTGATCTTCTTCTGAGATGCCGATACCGGTATCGGTGATGCTGATTCTGAGTTCATCTTCGGTTTGTTTTACTTCGCAGGTGACGGTGCCTTCATCTGTGAATTTTACGGCGTTGGAGATCAGGTTGATGACGACTTGGATGAGCCGGTCTTGGTCTGCAATGATGGTGGGTAAGTTTGGCGCGATATCTGCTGTGATGGTGACGTTGTTGGTGAGAGTGAGGGCTGATGTGGCCGCGATCGCATGCTCAATGATGGTCTGTGGATTGACCTCTGCCATGCGCCACTCGATCTTACCGGCCTCAATTTTGGCAATGTCTAAAACGTCGTTAATCAGTGAGGTGAGGCGTTCTCCTTCGGAGATAATGATGGCCAAGTTTTCTTTAACCTGACGCACGGCTCGCACGGTTTTTTTCTCTTCGCTTGCGACAGCTGGCAACACCACTTTTTCGAGCTTTTTCTGAATGATTTTGGCGAAGCCTAGTACAGAGGTGAGAGGGGTTCTGAGCTCGTGAGATACGGTAGAGATAAAGTCGGTTTTCATCCGGTCGACTTCTTTTTCAGCGGTGATATCTCGGAAGAGAATGACGCAACCCAGCGGCTGATCGGTCTCTAGGTCGAGCATAGTGCTGACTAGGGCCTGACCAATCGCCTCTTGGGCCAAGGGGACTTCTCTGCTAAAAGTGAGGTGAGGGTTTGCCTGGCTCTGACCGATGAGCTGATTGACGTCTTGGCCAAAGACCTGACTGACGGGCTGCTGCAGAATGGCTTCTCTTTTGAGGGAGAACATTTTGAGCAAGGGTGGGTTGAAGCGGGTAATGTTGCCGCTGGCATCTGCGACTAAAAGTCCGTCGCCGAGACTATTGATAATGGCACTGAGCTCTTGTGTGCGCTGTTCTAGGTCGAATTGAGACTCTTCTAAATCTTGGGTGCGTAGCCCCACCCACTCCACCAGCTGGTTGAAGCTGTTGGCCAGCATCCCTAGTTCATCTCTGCGAGACACTGGCACTCTGAGGTCAAACTTTCCTTCTTGGGCGATGGTCTGGGCTGTTCGGGTGAGTCTTTTAATGGGGTCGGTGAGCTGCTTGGTAAGGATAGTTGCGATCGCGCCAGAAAGCAGGGTGGTAATGGCTGTCCCTAGGGTAAAAATGTAGGCAAGCCGCCGCTGTGGCGCGAGGGAGAGGCTAGTATCCGAGTAGGATACAAAGCCGAGCTTTCTCTCTGGAAGCTCTGAGCTAAAGCTAATGGGCACATAGGTCACCAAGTTTCTCCTGGTGTGAAAACTGTCTGCCGAAGCTGTTTCGTCGGTGTGCTGCTCTCTTGCTCCGCGCCTCGCATGTCCTTTTGAATGCTTTGCTGGGAGATCGGCACTGTTAACATGCGATTCGATAATGTCTGTTCCGATGGTGTGCGATGCGACAGACGTAGCAAGGCTGGGAAAGTGTTCTTCGACGTGTTCTTTTAAGTGCATCTCGTCGGAGCCTGCAAAGAGCGTATTGCTGTCGTCTACGAGATACCAGCCATCACCTTCTCCCTCCAAGTTGCGAAAGAGCTGATTGAGATGGCTGCCAGGAATCCGGGCTCTAATAATAGCGGTGACTTCGTTAGTTTGACTGTCTTTTATGGGGACGGCGAATTCTACCCGTAGTTTGCCTGAGGATTTAGAAACGCCTGGTCCATTCATGGTGACCTTACCGGTGTTTAGCGCTGCTTGAAAATAAGCGCGATCGCCATAGTTGCCTTCAAATGGTTTTTGGCTAGTTTGAGCCTGATGGATGGGATTACCTTCAGTGTCGAACAAAATTATGCTGTCAAAATACTGTAGCGTTCTAAAAAAGGTATCAAGCTTTTGCTGCGGTAGGTCACTGTTGCGTAGGGACGCATCGGTGAGCGTCTGACTCTTGGCAAGCGACTTCAGTTCGCGCAGTCGACTCACCAAAAACCTATCGACTTGGCTACCTGCTAGCTTGGTTCTCAGCGTTTGATCAACCGTGATTTGACGAACAATGGCTTGACTGGCAAAGAAGTAAGCAAGCCCCCCAATAAAAATTACCGGCAGCGTACTCAGCAAAATTGCCAGCGCAGTGGCCTTGATATGAAGCGAATTTTGAAACGGAATTTGGCCTACTGTCTTCTGCGGTTGCGTGATGGCCTGTGCGTGTGTACGTGAAGTCATAGGTTTCTATTAACAGAATTGCTTAAAAGGGCTTATTGTTTTGGACTGAGTGTTTAAGGCTGGTGAACGGTCGGTGATTCAGGGGTGGTGAGGCAGAAGAGACTGGCTGTGCTGACAGTGAAGAAGATGAGGCTGCTTTCAAGACCGCAGGGATTTTGACGATGAAGGTTGTGCCTTGTCCCTGGCTAGAGCTGAGAGAAAATTCGCCCCTGTGCTGCTCGACAACGATTTGATAACTCACGGCTAAACCGAGCCCACTGCCTTCGCCGACGTCTTTGGTTGTAAAGAAGGGATCAAAAAGCTGGGGTTGAATCTCTTTTGGAATGCCCGGCCCATTGTCTCCTACGTGAATATAGATGTAGGGATCACGATACTCAGTGGTCAGCGTAATGGTCGGTGTTTCAACGTGTGATTGCTCTAAGGCATCAAGCGCATTGCTGAGTAAGCTAATAAAGACTTGATTCATTTGCTTGGCGTAGCATTCTACTTTTGGGAGCTGTCCGTAGTGCTTAGTAAGGGCAATGGTCGCCCCTCGCTTTTCCGGTTTGAATCGATGCTGTAGCAGTAGTAGTGTGCTTTCTAGGCCATCGTGAATATCGACTTGTTTGATGTCTGCTTGGTCAAGCTGTGCAAAATTACGCAGAGATAAAACAATCTGTTGAATACGCTCAGTGCCTGTGTTGATGCTGCTGAGTAGCTTGGGTAAATCGTCTTGTAAGAAGGGGAGATCGATGTCTTCAGCGATGTCTACAATCTCTTGAGAAGGGGCCGGATATGCGCTTTCATAAGATTCGATCAGCTCTAAAATATCTGAAACACCCTTATTGAGATGATTGAGATTGCCATGAATGAAGGTGACGGGGTTGTTTATTTCATGGGCAATGCCTGCTACCATTCGCCCCAGGCTAGACATTTTTTCGGTGTGCACAAGCTGGAGCTGCATATTTTTTAGGTAGTCTAGGGCCTGGGCGAGCTCTTTGGCTTTGTCTTTGGCGAGCTGGGCATCTAGTTGGCTTTTCTCGTATAGCTCTGCCTGGTCTACTGCAATGACTAAATGATTTGTGACGGCTTGAAGCAGCTTGACTTCTTCATTTTCCCAACTGCGCGGCTGGCTAGTGCTACAGCAAAGCAGCCCCAGCTGACCGGCCCGCGTCATCATTGGGAATGCCAACAGCGCTGCGCAGCTGTAGCTCTGCAAAAATAGGCGTAGCGGTGAAAGGTGCATCTGACTGGCGTCATCTATTTGCACTACCTCTTGCCTATACAGCTGTTCGACAACGTCATGGCCAATTGTTTCGAGTTCGTAGGTCCCTGTCATTGGCAGCAAGGACGGATTTTTGGATTCGCTGACAATTTCGAAGTGTTCGGTCTGTGGGCGCTCTGTGGTGAGGCTGATAGGTAGGCTGGTGTCGAGCGCGGGATGGTGCCAGACGAAAAAACAGCGATCGCACTGAAGGGCCAGCTGAATTTTATTAACGGCTGTCTGGATAGTCTCGCTGAGGTCTAAGGACGTTCGAACTTGGTTAGAGAGCTGAAGAATTAGCTCATTTTGCCGACTTTCTTTGAGCTGGCGCTCGTGTGTGAGAACGCTGATAACGCTAGCAGCATAAGCACACAGGGTCGTCAGAAGTTTGAGATCTTCAGATCGATAGGGCTGCGGCTGCATGCGGTAGAGTGCTATGACGCCAATAATCCGATCTTTTAGCTTGAGTGGTACGCAAATCAAATCACTGCACTGCAGCGTGCACGTTTCTAGATTTCGCGGGTCTCCCGTTACTTGGCTAACAATTTCGCCCCGTCCCGATGCTGTGATTTTACCGATGAGACCTTCACCTAGCTGCACTGCTTGGTGAGTGTTGCCATTTAGCGGATGGTCTCTCTGTCTGCTTTGTTCTTGTAGATTAGTCGTTTGCTGGTTTCGGGGTGCAGCTTTTTGTGAGTCATTGCTTTCTGTGGTGTGGTCTTCTGTCTCAAAAGCTGCGATTTTCTCTAGCGTGCCGGTTGCCTCTCGCAAAATCATCAGCATTCCGCCTTCGGAGGGGAGAATTTGTCGTGCTTCCCCCAACAGAAGATGCGCAACTTGTTCAATATCTATCGTTTCTACAATCTGCTCTGACAGTCTGAACAGTAGCGTGATCTCTTTGTACTTATTTAAAAGCTCTTGGGTCAACGTTCGCTTTTCGAGTTCGCGGCAGGCCATCTGAGAGAGTAACCGAGCTGCCGTTTCTGCCTTCGCACTACCCATCACCCAGCCAATGACCTGGTCTTCGGCAACGATGAGCGATTTTTGGATGCTGCTAGATCCGGCCAGCGCATTGCCTTGGCCGATGAGTGTGTGTCCTTCGCTATCTTGCACACAGAGGGTTTCGTCTATGGCCCGAATCACGTCTGTAACCAAAGCAAGATCTCTGCGGAGAACCAGCTTTTTTAAGCTTTTGGGTGGCATGGAACCAGGCAAACTTTCCGCTGATAGTGTGCCCTGCTATCGCTGTGAGCCGTATCACTTTTCAAAATTCGGCAGGAGTACGGATTACGCCTTGTAAAATAGGAACTTCTTTTGGCATAGCTTACGGATGACTGGGTTGGTGGTGTTCGGGGTGGGGGTGGTTGCTGGTTTTGTCGATGCGATCGCCGGGGGTGGCGGGTTGATTATGCTGCCGGGCTTGATGTTTACTGGGCTGCCGGTGGGCAGTGCGATCGCAACGAACAAGCTCTGTGGCACTTTCGGTGCGCTCACTAGCACCCTCAAGTTTGCTCAGGCCAAGCAGGTAAACTGGCGGGCCTGTTTGCTAATGGGGCCACCTATTCTATTGGGTGCCTATCTGGGTAGCCGCAGCATTGGTCTGTTGCCTACTGCATGGGCGGAGCCAACGGTCATTTTGCTGATGGTGGCGATTACGTTGTTTACGGTGTTTCGGCCAGAGTTTGGCACTGCGCCAAGGCAAACGTCTGAGGATGTATTTGCTGGGCAGGGAAATGGGCGCGATCGCATTTTCTGGAGTGTGTTGGCTGCGATCGCAATTGGTTTTCACGATGGTTTTTTTGGCCCCGGCACAGGTGTCTTTCTGGTTTTCACGCTGCTTTCTCTCTGGCCTTTAGATTTTTTGTGTGCCACCGGCACCACCAAATTGCTCAATTTTTTAGCCAATATCACTGCGCTGATCACCTTCGCGATGAATGGCACAATTGTTTATTCTATCGGCATATTTGGCGCAGTGGGCGTTATTCTGGGCTCGTTTTTGGGCGCAAGCTTTGCGACTAGCAAAGGCGTCAAGATCATTCGGCCCATTTTCATTTTGGTCACGAGTGCCCTGGTGATTAGGCTCTTAGTCAGTTAGCAGGTAACCTTTTTAGCGTTTTCCCCCCTTTGAGTGTGACTCAGATTCTTAGCGTAGGTAAAAGCAGCTTGCCTAGACTGCATCCATCTCAACTACATCTATATATAGATGCCTGCTACTACAAAGTCCTTTAAAAGTCTTATGTGGCATATTTTGCTGCATCCTTTTACCGCGTTCCTTTTACCGAGAGAAATAGCGAAAAGTAATGGTGACAACCTCCGTATCTTCCAGCGTAGAGGCAAAGCGAACTGCTTTTGACCTTATGCTGTCGTTCGTCAAAAGCCAGTGCCTATATGTTGCAACTCGCTTAGGCATTTTCAATTTATTAGATGATCAGGGTGAACAAACCGTTGAGTCACTTGCGCAACAAACAAAAACAGACCCAGAGCGTTTGTATTTTGTTCTGCGCGGGCTCGCACATGTAGACGTATTAGACGAGAAACCGGGAAGACGATTTGGCCCTACCGCAACCTCTCAGCTCTTAGTGACAGACAAGGCACCTTCTGTTGGTCACTTAGTGATGCATTTGCTTGAGCCAGCCCAGTGGGATGCTTGGAAAGTGCTGCCAGAAGCCCTAGAAAAAGGGGTTGTGCCTTTTGAGCTTGCCAACGACAAGGGCGTTTATCAGTATTGCTACGACAATGCTTGGAGCAGGGATACTTTCATTAAAGCGATGAGCTTTTTGACGAATGCTCAGGTAGAAGGTCTGCTGGCTGCCTACGATTTTAGCCAGTACGAAACGGTGATGGACGTTGGTGGCGGACAGGGCGGACTCATTGCCAATATCGTCAAAGCCTGCCAGTGCAAAGGCATTCTCTTCGATGTGCCAGAAGTTGCCGACACTGCAAGAGACTATATCAACAGCCTAGGCGTGCCAGAGGAGGCAATCAGCATAAAAACCGGAGATGTGTTTAACCGTATTCCTCGCGGGGCAGATGCGATTGTTATGAAGCACTTTATCTCTGCCTGGAGCGACCAAGACGCGGCAAAAATCCTCGCCAACTGCAGAGCTGCCCTCCCCAACCATGGAAAGCTAATCTTGCTACAGTCATTCGTCCCTGATATAGACGAAACCAAAACCGCTGCCGATGGCATCATGCCTGGCATCTTCGCTGTACAAATCAACGTTGCCACACCGGGCGGCGGCTGGCGCACCAAAAGACAATTTCAAACCTTGTTTGAAAACAACGGCTTCAAGTTAGAGCGCATTATCGAAACAGACAACAGCCTATCCGGCATGGAGTTTAGCTTGAAATAAGCGACTCGACTTATCTATAACAAAACAGTCTCTGATGATAACTTCTTTCTGGAGTATCGTTTGAGAATAATTCAACAAATATTAAGCAACAGAATTTGCCCAATCTTTTGCCCAGGAGAGAATTTCGAGGACTCGGTCGGCTGAGGCGGCTTCAGAGTAAAGCCTCAATACTGGCTCGGTACCGCTGAATCGAATCAATAGCCAGCTACCATCCGCCAGGTTGAATTTGTAGCCGTCTATGGTGATGCAGTTGTCCACTGTTTGCCCTGCGACGGCTTCGGGTCTGTTGGACTCTAGTGCTTCGAGGAGTTTTGCGCGGACGTCCATGTTTGCCAGTGGCAAGTCAATTCGATCGTAGGTTGCGGTAAATCCGGCCTGCTCTCGCAGCGCAGCATTCAGCTCACCAAAGTCTTTGCCACTCTGTACGACCGCTTCTAATAAATAGAGCGCTGAGAGTAGGGCGTCTCGTTCGGGAATATGATGCCCGTAGCCAATACCGCCCGACTCTTCTCCCCCGATCAGTACTTTGGTTTCTAGCATGCGGTCGGCAATGTATTTGTAGCCGATGGGTGTTTCGTATACTGCCAGGCCGTACAGCTTTGCCAAGGCCGGAAACAGGTTCGACCCGCTGAGCGTTTTGACCACTTCGCCGCTCATGCCTCGACGCTTAGTGAGGTGCTCCATCAGGATGGGAATGAGTATTTGAGAACTGAGGAAATTGGCATTGCCGTCCATGCCAGCAATGCGATCGCAGTCTCCATCGAAAATAAGTCCTACGGTCAGCCCCTGCTGTTCGTTCCCTTTCTGGCTTTCGATAGCCTCAAACAGCTTGGGAATGTATCTTGGCAATGGTTCGGGTGCACCCCCTTCGAATAGGGGATCCGCGCTGCCATTGATTTCGTTGATGGGCCGTTCTAGCAGCTGCTCTAGACCGGTAGAAGCCGCCCCGTGCATTACCTCTGCAAACACCGTCAGCTTGCCGTCATCTACAGCCTGACGAATGGCCTCAATATCTACCATGGACTGCAGTGCCTGGCAGTAGCTGAGCCAAGGATTGAATTGTGTAATGTCGCCTGCTGTATCTGCGATAGGGCGCTGCCCGCCCAGCTTGGCTTCTACCTTCTTGGTCACTTCTGGTGGCACAGAGCCTCCAAAGGCGCTCTTTATTTTCAAGCCGTTGTAGGCGGCAGGGTTGTGGCTGGCTGTAATCACGATGGCCCCTAGTGCCTTCTGCTCAAAGGCTGCCCAGCTAAAAGCTGGGGTGGGCGCAAAGCATTCAGATAGCTTTACCTGGTATCCGGCTGCTGCGATCGCCTCTGCCGCATACCGGGCAAAATCAGCTGATAAAAATCGCCTGTCGTAGCCAACGATGACCGTTTTGCTGCCATTGCTCCCGTAGGTGTCTTCTAGCACTTGGGCCGCCAGCGCCGCTACTTTGCCCACCCGCTCAAACGTAAAGTCAGCAGCGATGATGCCACGCCAGCCATCCGTCCCAAATTTGATTGCTTTACCGACAAAGGTGGAAGGGGAAACAGAAGCCATAATCAGAACGCAATATAAAGTGAAAATAAACGCTGGTAGACCTATCGGTGAGCGATAGACAGCCCCACCCACAGCAGTTTACCGAGAGAAGTCCTCAAAAGGCCAGCCCCCCAGATATTGATGTGATGAAGTCCAGAATTTATAGATGCATGGCGATGCTAAAGTCAGCTGCTTAACGTTTGCTGACCTATTTATATTCCCTGTGATAGTCTTGATAAGCAATTGGCACGCAGGTCAGTTTCTGG
Source organism: Cyanobacteria bacterium J06623_4 (assembly GCA_038524545.1). GTDB lineage: Bacteria > Cyanobacteriota > Cyanobacteriia > Phormidesmidales > Phormidesmidaceae > Phormidesmis. Next base: position 44,558 of record JBCBIK010000016.1, read on the forward strand.
CCGTGCAGCAACGCTACGGGATGTGGCGCAGTTTGGTAGCGCACTTCGTTCGGGACGAAGGGGCCGCTGGTTCGAATCCAGTCATCCCGATTGAGTTAAACCCTCACAATATCAAGCCTTTCAGCCTTATTTATGATGCTTTCAGCTACTGCTGTTCGTCATTAGGTGGTAGGAGATGTTGGACGAATTTAGTGGGTTTTTGGCTACTCTGTGGGTACGAAATGGGTACGAAGCTGGGTATGAAACGTATTCTGAGGTAAAGCAGGAAATAGCCAGAGTATATGCTTCGCAGTCGGGCTTTGCATCGCTGGTGTCAAAAGGTGAACCAGGATTTTTCAGCGTAGAAAACCACCAAGGGCGACTTCTGTGGTGAACCGAAAGGTGGCCCAGCAAAAGGCGACTCAAATTGAGTTAGACATGGCCTCAGGTAATTTTGACCGTACGCTTGAGAAATACAGATCGCCTAAGACAGGGAAAAAAGCTTCGGAGGGCTAGGTAGTTTCGCGCTTTGAAAGGTTTATGGCGGAGCAGACAAGGATTAAGGGATTGGAGTCCGGCAGCTTATCTCGCTACAACGCAACCCTCAAACATTTAGAAAAGTTCTTTAGACATTAAGGAGGCCGAGTCTGTTGATGACGCAGATGCTCAAGCCTTTGTAGAGTACTTGCGCTCAAAGGTTTTTGAGCGATCGGTAAAGGACTACATGATTTTGGTCCAATCTTGCTGGGTGTGGGCAGAAAAGACGTTGCCTGGCAATCCTTGGCAGATGATGTTGAAACAAGTGAAGCCTATGCCTAAGCAGAAGGTGAAGCCATTTACGGCTGAGGAAGTGAAACGGATTTTAGAGGGGTTGCGTATGTTCACTGAAATCTCCCAAACGCTTGTATTTATTGAATTTGATGTCTGCGTAACAACACTGAAGCTTCACTGTAAGCATGCGTCTTCTTTACCCAATGACCTTCGGTTAGCTCTTAGAATCGTCGGACGACATTTGCTCGAATCGAATCCATCTACCGAATCAATTCAATCCAACTTCCTCAACTCATTTTGAGTCTACAAACAATGAACAAAGTATCTTTGATAAAAGCTGTTGCCGTCGGCTTGCTAGCAACAGCTTCTGTGCTGGCGACGCGGCCAGTCAAAGCTTTTACCCTCACCACAGACGGAACAGATTTTACTGAAATTGAAACCATCGGTGCAGGCGGTGCGGGCGTCTACGGGCTAGAGGCCAGAGGGGGAAACAACGCGCTCAACGGCACCTGGGAAATCGGTGTTGGCAGCCGCACTAGCTCTCCTGGAAACTTTAACGAGGCCCAGTTTGCTTGGGGTGCTGGAGCGGCACCACTCTCTAATTTTCAGCTTTCCTGGCTTCCTGGTGTAGGGCTTTCCGCTACCGTCGGGGGCGAATCGGTTAGCTGGCATGACGCAGCCTGGCAGGCAGGCAACGCAATCAAAATTGTAACCAAGCGTCAGGCTATCTTGAATATCACTGACTTAGACGGTCAGGCCTTTGTCCAAAACCTGGGCACAGCGGACGACAGCTTTGGTCAGTACTACATAAAAGGAGGCTCTTTGTTAGATGGCTGGACTCTAAACGGTCAAATTGGGGTGACTGGAGGAGGTAATTCAAGAAATGAAGTTCTGATCAAAACCGGTAACTTTGCTCAGCCCGTTCCTGAACCAACAACTGTATTGCCAGCAATTATTGGGCTAGGACTGACCGTTATTCGTAAGCGCAAATGGGGTGATCGCGCCAGTCAAGACGCATAGTTATTTGCCAAAGCAATGTAGTGGCAGGCTAGTAACTGTTTAGCGTTACACCTCGAGGCCCACTTCACCTCCGCCATGCTGCGATCGCCCCTCCCAAAAGGGGCTAATCACTGAGAGAGAAAATTTGTCACTACATGATGCGTTGTGCAATTTCCAGATAGTCCGTCCATTACCTTAGACGGGTTTAGCACTCTAGATGAAGAGCTTTCTCAGAGGCCGTAGCCTGCGAGTGCATCAGCTAGAAGATAAGACTAGCTGATAGCAAGCTACCGCACCTCGTTGAAGCAGGTCTCAGGCAATCGAGATTGTTACAGTTGAGCAATTGTGACTTACGGACAGATGGTGCAGCCTGTACAAGCTTGTATTGTAAAATACATAGCCTTTGTGCTCGACCATCGTTGGCATTGCTTCGCGGTAGCCCTTCTCGTATCGCAGAAGTCCACTCACATGGCGATTTCGGTCGTTTCTTACAGCTATGTAGCTCATTTCAACGGTATTCACCTTTTAGATCATCATCACTCGTAGCGGCTGGTGACGGTCTAAAAGGTGAATACTTTTATCGGTAAAGATGACTCTGAGCTTGATGATGTAGATAGTTTCACTTAGCTCTAAAGAACCGAACAATGGTGTCATTTACCCTTCAACTTCTACATTTGGCTGATCAAGAAGCAGGCGTCCCTGCATTGGCAGACGCTCCTCGTGCCTCTGCTGTTCTCAACGCACTCAAGGACGATTACGACAATACGCTGGTGCTCTCTTCTGGAGATGCTTACATTCCAGGTCTGTTTTTCTCTTCTAGTGAAGAGGCTTTTGGCGGCGCAGGCAGAGCCGATATGCTGATTCAAAATGAGCTGGGTATTCAAGCGATCGCACTTGGCAATCACGAGGCTGACTTAGGCACTGAACTCATTCGAGACATGATTGCAGGCGAGATTATCGCAGAAGACATTTCACTTCAAGAATCTCAGACTCTAAGAAAAGACAACAGCATAGATACGCCTGCCACAGGCACCTTCACCGCTAGCCTAAAAGGCAACCGCCTAAGCGTCTCTGGCGAATTTAGCGATCTGACGAGCCCTCTACAGCAAATTGGTGGCATCGATAAGCACAGCAACCCAGAAAGTGCCATTCACATCAACATGGGCAAAGCGGGCAGCGTTGGCCCAGTCGTCAGCAACCTTACCGTCGAAGTAGACGAAGAGAATCCGACCTCAGGTGAGTTTGAAGGAACCGTTGATCTTAGCGACAAGGAGGTAGAAACGCTGCTCTCAGAAGGGTTTTATGTCAACCTAAAAACACAGAACAACACTGGCGGCGAACTGCGGGCTCAAATTAGTTTAGACGAAGACAACCCAGTGAACTTTAGCGGTGCAAACTTTCCGTACCTCAGCAGTAACATCGACTTCAGTACAGACAATAATCTGGCCGACCTATTGGTTGCCGATGACCAAGCTCCCGTTCCCAACAGCATTGCAGCAACAACCGTCATCGACGTGAACGGTCAGAAGGTTGGTGTGGTTGGTGCGACGACGCCAACCCTACACAATATCTCTAGCCCTGGTGAACTGAAGGTATTACCAGAAGAATTTGACGGCGACCCTACACCGCAGCAGATAGATGCGCTCGCAAAGACTATTCAAAAAGATGTCAATGAGTTGCTCGCCGCTAACCCAGGCATGAACAAAGTAGTACTGCTCTCCCACATGCAGCAACTCTCTATCGAAGAAGAGCTTGCCGCCCGTTTAGAGCATGTAGACATCATCGTGGCAGGCGGCTCGAACACGCGTCTATTTGATGAGAACGACAGAGCACGTGACGGGGATACGGAGCAGGGAAGCTATCCCATACTGAAGACGGACGTAGCTGGAAAGCCCGTAGCCGTGGTCAATACAGACGGCAACTATAAATACGTTGGCCGCTTAGTTATCGACTTTGATGAAAATGGTCACATTCTAACCGACAGCTACGATTCAACTGTGAGCGGAGCCTATGCCACCGACGAAGCAGGCGTTGCGGCTCTGAATGCTCAAGACTTGGTCGACCCAGAGATTCAAAAAATTGTTGACCAGCTAAACGAGGTGATTGTTGCCAAAGAAAGTAATCTTTTTGGTAATAGCAAGGTGTATCTAGACGGGCAGCGCAGCAGCGTACGGATTGAAGAGACGAACTTGGGCAATCTTGTTGCCGATGCAAACTTAGCCACCGCAAAGCAGGCTGATGCCGAAACGGTGATGGCGATTCAAAATGGTGGCGGTATTCGCGATGATATTGGACAAGTTGTGGTTCCGGCGGGTGGCACTAGCAAGCCAATCGAAAAAGCTACGGAGGAAGTTCCCAACGTGAAGCCGGAAGGCGGTATCTCTGAAACTGATATCGCTAATACGCTGAGGTTTAACAATGGATTGACGCTGGTAACCGTGACGGCTGAAGAGCTAGTCGATGTAGTTGAGCATGGCGTTGGAGCGACGACTATGGATGATGCGAACACCCAAGGCCGCTTTCCGCAGGTGTCTGGTATGGAGTTTAGCTTTGACCCGACTGCAGAGGCGGGCGATCGCATTCAGTCTCTAGTCATTGTCGGTGAAGACGGAAAGGATGCAGACGTTGTTGTTAAGAAAGGAGAAATCGTAGGCGATGAAGAGAGAACCTTCCGCGTCGTCACTTCTGATTTCTTAGCAGGTGGCGGTGATGGCTATCCTTTTCCAGAGCGGGATGTGATGCCCTTAGCCCAGCCAGAAGAAGCCCCTCGCACAGGAGAAGCCACCTTTGCACCCGACGGCAGTGAGCAAGATGCACTGGCCGAGTACTTAGCGAATAACACCAGTGAGCAAACACCTTTTGAGATGGCAGATACCGTCCGCGAAGAAGATATGCGAATTCAAAATCTTGCCTTTAGAGAGGATGCCGTAATCGATGGTTCACCGCTCTCTATTGCAGGATTGGGGAGCTCTTGGGTGTTGCTTGTAATGGCAGGCCTGTTGCTCCCTTTAGTCTCAAGACTAAAGGGAGCA
>JBCBIK010000017.1:0-49085 GCA_038524545.1 Cyanobacteria bacterium J06623_4
CTCCTGAATTGATAGGATCTTAGTCCGCTTACACAAAATTATGTACAGTCTCGAACTGTCCCTGCTGGTCCATGCCGTGCAAAAAGGTCAATTGCTCGCTGCGCAAGGTCATCAAGACTAAGGCTGTCTTCCCGAGTGAAGATGCTGTCTTCAGGCAAATGTACCTAGCGCTGAACAACATCTCGAAGAAGTGGAACAGACCGATCTAAAAACTGGCGAGCAGCCCTGTCACATTTTGCTATCCTGTTCCCAGAACGCTTTTCCGTTTAAGTAAAAAAGCGCTTACACGAAATTAGAAACACTCTCTAATACGCTGTTATCCCTATTCACTGTCAGCGGTTATGCTATATGGGTAACGGTAAATGAAAGCCTTGGAGAGATTGTATCCTTCCATCAGCTCTTTGATGAGTGCGCCATCCATCCGCTTCTGCTGTAGTTCTACCTGTTTATCTTCCCTTGAACACGGAGTCTAGAAGCGCATCTATCTCACAATAGACCTTGTGGTTTTTCAGCGCCTATCAACCTTAGAATCTCATCACGAGTTTCTTCCGGCGTCTTCTCTTTTGTGTATACCGTAAACTTTGCGAGCTGATAGTTTGAAGGATGCCTCACGAAGTGTTCGTTTGTGCTTCGAATATCACTAGGCAAGTCCTGATTTCGCTCATTTAGAATGAGAACCGACTCATCCAGATTTGGTGACGGTAGAATAAGAACAACGTTGGGATAGGGTGAGAGAGCTTTCTGGACTCTCTGAAATAGAGACGGGTCGTCATACACCGAATGGCCCGCACCGAAGTCAATAACGCAGCTCCTTCGTTCAGAGAGTAGTCGTTCTACTGCGTAGGCTTCAAATGGCTTCCAGTACGAGATAATACCCCAAGCCCCTTCGGTGTCGCGTTTCTGTTTCGCAAGTGCTTCGTCATAACCTATCTCTTTGTAATAGCACCATCGATGCTCGTCCATTGAACATTGTGGCAGCCCTAGGCGTTTGGCCAGCAGTGCGCCGACGGTAGATTTGCCAGCACTCTGAGGGCCGATGAGGATAATGTCTGATGGCATGTGCCTAACCTGGCTCTCCTAGCGAACTCTTAGCAGTACAAGATGACTGTACCTAAAATCTTTGTTTTTTGTGAGTAAATGCGTAGTAAACGTAGTTTGTCATCGTGGGTGTGTTGAGTGCTTGAGTCTGATGGAAAAATACTACTACGCCTCGACGTAGCTCAGAAACTTATCTAGTCTGAAATGGCACTTTTATAGGCGTAGGTTTCTGCATGAGTGCCTCCGCGAGTTCTAAATGAGTTGACGATAGAGCTGTAGGTGTTGAACCGCTGAAGTTTTCCAGGACTGGACTGCGAGGGGCGGGGGATAGACGGACGGTGTTGTTTGTGACTGCTCCACCTTTGACAAGTGTTTACCTGAGGTTAGTTTCAACATGCCGGTGGCAATCTCTTGTACATTGCTGGGGTCGATTAGGACTGCCATCTCTGGGGTGAGGAATTCAGTGAAGGGGGGGTGATCGGAGGTGAGGACGGGAAGATGGGATGCGATCGCTTCCATCACCACTAGGCCCCAGCCTTCTTTGATGGAGGGAAAGACGAAGGCATCTGCGAGACGATAGAGGGCGGGCATGTCTGGGTCGTCGATGACGCCGGGAAGGAGCAGGCTATCTTGTAGCGCGTAGCTGCGGGCGAGATCGAAAAACTGCTGCCGGTAGTTTTGGTAGTCGAAAAGGGTGGCGCCACCGGCGATGAGTAGCTGGGCGGTGGGTTGGTGCTGCTTTACTTGCGCAAAGGCTCGGAGGAGGTTGAGGGAATTTTTGCGGGGTTCGATACCGCCGACGGTGAGGTAGAGGGGGCGGCTGAGACTGTTGAGCTTTTTGGCGAGGGGGAGGTCTGTGTGGTCTGGATGAGGGGAGAAGCGATCGCTGACGCCGTTGGTGACGCGGTGGGCGGTGATGCCGTAGTCTTGCTGGAGGGCGTTTTGCCAGAGCTGGCTAACGCAGAGACAGCGGTCTGGCTGATAGATGGATTTTTCTTGGCAGGCTTGAAGGTAAGGGCTGTTGAAATTTTCGATGTGGTGAACGGTGCGGACAAAGTGGGGGATGTGTCCGGCTGTGCGGAGGGCGGCGAGGGCGTTGGCACTGAGGCAGTCTTGGGCGTGGTAGATGTCGTAGGTTTCGGTGTGCTGTTGAAAAAAGGTGATGAACTCTTGAATGCGTTGGTAGATGAGCTGTTCGATGCCGTCATTGCAGGGTTGGGCGGGTATGGGAATGGTTTTGAAGGGGGTGGGGCGGGGGAAGCCGCTGTTTTCTTGGGTGCTGTCTTTGTCTAGGGCGAAGACGGTGGGGCTGTGGCCGAGCTGATGCAGGGCGTTGGCAAGCTCTAAGGTGTGGATGACGCTGCCGCGAGGTTTGGTGGAATAGGTGAGAAGGGCGATGCGGAGCATAGGAGAGGGATTTGGGGTCGATGAGCAACAGCAGAAAGATCAGGGGGATGGGGGAGTGGGGGAGAAGCCGGTTAGGGGTTGAGTGAGGTCCCAGAGGAGCTGTTGTTGGTTGTTGTAGTTTAGGAAGACTTTGTGGCCTGGGGTGAGGGTGCCGATGGGTTGGCAGGTGAGATTGTGGGGGGTGAAGAGTTGTTGTACTTTGGGGACGTTTTGTGGGGGGAGGCTGAGGAGGAAGCCGAAGCTGGGAAAGCTGGTGAGCCACTTTTCCCAGGGGACGCCGGTGGGACGGGGTAGGCTATCGAGCTGGAGAATGGCGCCGCAGCCGGAGGCTTCTGTGAGCATGAGGAGGGTTCCGGCGATGCCACCCATGCTGATGTCTTTGCCTGCGTTGACGAGGTGAGTGGCGGCGAGCTTTGGGAGGCAGCGAAGCTGAGCCTGGAGATCTGTTGGATTTGCCTGGGTGGCAGCGTTCCAAAAGGGATAGTCGCGATGGTATTCACCGTTCATATTTAGCACGAGCACGAGCGCGTCGCCGGGTTGGGCATGGAAGCTGGTGATGAGATGCTGGGCGCTGCCAAGGACGGCGGCGGCGAGGCCAAAGTGCGGGCTATGACAGTTGGTGTGGCCGCCCACGATGGGGACGCCGTAGGCTTTGGCGGCGGCTTGCATGCCTTGCCAAATGGGTTGGCTGCTGCTGGGTGAAGGGCTCCAGAGGGCGTCGACGATGGCGGTGGGGCGACCACCCATGGCGGCAATGTCGGAGAGATTGACCATGACGGCGCACCATCCGGCAAACCAAGGATCGTGTTCGACGAGCTGGGGGACGATGCCTTCTGCCGCAAAGAGCAGATAGCCGTCTTCTGTGGGTATGGCGGCGCAGTCATCGCCTAGCTGGATGGGGTTGCCTTCTGCGGTCTGTACGTATTGGCCGAGGGTGCTAGCGGCGGTTTGGATGTCTTGCTTGTGCAGAATGCTAAGGGATGATTGGAGGGTGGTGACGAGGGTTGGGAGCGTGCTCACTGCATTAGGCTACTTTTGGTTCTGTTACTTTTGAGGTCGAAATTAGAGGGAAGCTGGGGCGCTGTTGGTTAGTAGCAGGGTAAAAGTTTAGGTCGGCTTCCATGAGGTGGTGAGGCCGACCGAGGATTTCGATTTCTTTTAGGCTGTGCCAGTGGAGGCGGGTGAAGAAGCGGACGTTTTGTTCTTGGACGGTGGCGAGGAAGCGATCGCACCCCCAAGTGTTTGCAGTCGTCACGGCTTTGTTGATGAGACCCTTACCGATGCGCCAGCCGCGCCGAAAGTCTGGATGGGTACCGAGGCGGCCTCCGTACCAAGTGCGAGGTTCTGTTTCATAGATTCTGACGACGCCGACGACGCGGGTTTTGTCGGTGAGGACTGAGTCGAACTGTTGTGCGATCGCAACAATAGGGTAGGCGCGATTATCTATTGCATCTCGGTCGTGCGGGGCAAAAAGCTGTTGTTCTTTGCAAAAAATATGCTCTCTTAGGGCGAAGTAATCAGAGATTTTCTTGGATGTAAGCGCTAGTTCGAAGCGGTAAGTTGTTTTGTAAGTGGTCATGACGTTTCGAAGGTGGAGAGGGCGGAGCAGGCGCCGCATTTTCCGCAGCCTGCTTTCATGTCGGCGGAGAGGAGATTGGCCTGTTTTAGTTTTTGGCCAATGGCCTGATATAGGCTAAACATGAAGTCGCTGTCTGGTGGGGACAGATGGGCGAGGGGGGTGCCGACGATGGGAACGAAGGGGACGACGAAGGGGTAAACGCCCAAGTCGATGAAGCGATCGCACATTTCTAAAAGCGTTTGCTTGCTGTCGCCGAGCCCAGCGAGCAAATAGGTGCTCACCTGACCGCGGCCAAACACTTCTACAGCGGCGGCGAAAGCTTGGTAGTAGTAGGTGAGGGGGACTCTGGCTTTGCCGGGCATGATGCGGGCTCGGACGGCGGGGTCGGCGGCTTCGAGGTGCATGCCGAGGCTGTCGATGCCTGCAGAGTGCATGCGCTCAAACCATTTGAAGCTATCGGGGGGTTCGCACTGGGCCTGAATGGGTAGGTGTACGCGATCGCTGATGGCTTGGGCGCACTGGGTGAGGTAGGCAGCACCTCGGTCGGTGACATTGGGCGTGCCGGTGGTCATGATCATGTGCTCGATGCCGTCTAGCCGGACGGCGGCTTCGGCGACTTCGGCTAGCTGCTGAGGGGTCTTTTTGGCGATGGTGCGTCCGGCTTCTAAGGACTGGCCGATGGCGCAAAACTGGCAGGCGGTTTTGCGATTGTCGTAGCGGATGCAGGTTTGGAGGACGGTGGTGGCGAGGACGTTGCGGCTGTGGAGGAGGGCGATTTTCCAGTAGGGGATGCCGTCTGCGGTTTGCAGCGCATAGAAGTTGGGCTGCTGGGGAAAGGAGATGGGAGCGACCACTTCTTGTTGGTGCAGAAGCTGGGTATGGCCTGTGGTGCGATCGCGCTGCACGGAATAGGGTGATTGGCTGGCGCTATCGGTGTATACCGGCACCATGACGGTGGTATCGCCGACAGTGATGGCTTTGTGGTCGGAGGGGCCTGCGCCTCCTTTGCGACCGGACGCGCCGAGGGATGTCTGCTTGTTGTTTTCTAAGCTGATGCTGTTCTCACTGCTATCTTTCTGGCTGAGCGTTCCCGGGAGTCTGAGTCCTTTGCTCTGAAGCTCTGTGATGACTTGCTGCTGGTTCATGATCGGCGGGGCTCGGCGAGGGAATGGGGATGGGTGGTGAGAAAGGTAGGGGTGCGGTGACGCTGTAGGGCGTGTTGTTTTGCTGGAGCTGGAGTAGGTCGGGGCGGGCGTAGTGGCCGACGGCGTCCATCATGCGTTTGCGCTTGGTGATGAGAGCAAAGTCGAGGTCTGCGATCGCCATGCCTTCGCCTTCTCGAACGGGCTCGCAGAGGTGAGCGCCTTCGGGGCTGATAATGGCGGTGTAGCAGCCGCCATGGAGTACTTTTTCGAGGCTTTCGCTAGGGGCGATTTGGGTGATTTGCTCGGGGGTGAGCCAGCCGGTTGCGTTCACGACAAAGCAGCCAGATTCTAGGGCGTGGTGCCGTAGGGTGACTTCGGTTTGGGTAGAAAAGATGTCTCCGACCATGGAGCCGGGAAACTGGGCACAGTGAATTTGTTCGTGCTGGGCCGTGAGGCTGTATCGGGCAAGGGGATTGTAGTGCTCCCAGCAGGCGAGGGCACCAATGCGACCCACGGCACTGTTGCAAACTTGCAGCCCAGAGCCATCGCCTTGCCCCCACACCATACGTTCGTGATAGGTGGGGGTTATTTTTCGCCGCTTCAGCAGGCAGCTGCCGTCCGCATCGAAAACTAGCTGGGTGTTATACAGTGAGCCATTGTCTCTTTCGTTGACGCCGAGGACTATCACCATGCTGTGGGCTTTTGCCGCCTGGGAGACCGATTCTGTTACCGGGCCAGGAATCTCGACGGCTTCTTCGTAGAGCTTGAGATGCTCTTTACCCATGAGTACGGGCGGCAGCACAAAAGAGAAATAGGGGTAGTAGGGAACAAATGTCTCTGGAAAAACGATGAGCCGAACGCCTTGCTTTGCTGCTTCATCAATCGCCTTGAGAACTTTCTCCAGGGTGCCGGTGCGGCTGTGTAAAACCGGGGAGATTTGTACCGCTGCGGCACGTATGGTTTGGGGGTTGTCCATGGTTTTACACAGCTGCGTGGGCGAGGTGAGTGCAGGGTTGACTGCGAGGGAAATTGAAGACGCTACTAAAGACGCTACATGGTCCAGGTATCGAGAACGAAGGCGCCTTCTTTGCGGTGCATGAGCACAATATCTAGAACGTCGAGCGGGTTGATGGGGGTGATGCCTGGAATGAGGGAAGGTTCACCATGGCCGTACAGCGCCTGCAGGGCGAAGCGACAGGCATATACTTTGCCGCCTTCTTCCATCACTTTTACCAGCTGATTGTTCATGGCGAGGTGTCCGGGAAAGGCCTCATCGCCAATTTTTGGGAAGCCTCGCTGTACGCCAAGGGTAACCCCTGGCCCGTAAAGCAGGACAGAGGTGTCAAACCCTTTGCGAATCAACCGAGTGGCCTGCAGCAGATTGACCAATCCGATAGACCCTTCGAAGGCAACGGTATGAAAAGCAACAAGGGCTTTTTCTCCAGGTTCTGCCTGAACGTCGGGAAAGACTTTTTCTTCGTAATCAACAAAAAAGTCTCCGGCCTTGTGCGCTGGGGTGGTTACTTCGGGCATACGAACATCGCTCTCAACGATAGGAATAATCGAAGCTTAAAAGTTAAAAGAGAGGCTTCCGGTATCTGTTGTTACAAATAACAGAAGCCTGACTGTTGGTGCAGCCGATAGTATTTTCTGCTGACGGCATATTAGCTTTGAGCGAGATTTACCTGTCTAAAAAGACAGGGTTTTGACTGTTTTAGCGGTGGGCTTGGCCTGGCATTTTGTTGAGAGTGTTTGGTTCTGTAGCTGCTGATACAAGATGCTTTTATTTAGATAACTATGGTTGTAGGACGGGAGTTGCCGGACAAGGTAGCTAACTAATAAATGTTGTTGTCGAGAGCTGCGGAGCGTGACATTTTGTTTGGTACTTGGCTGATGCAGTCTCATTTTCCGGTGGTCATTGTAGGTGGCGGTCAGGCAGGGCTATCGATTAGCTACTGCTTGCAACAGCGCGGAATCGACAACGTTATTTTTGAAAAGGAGAGAATTGCCCATGCCTGGGAGTCGAAGCGATGGGATTCTTTTTGTCTGGTGACTCCAAATTGGCAGTGTACTTTGCCAGGCTATCACTATAGCGGGGATGATCCTAATGGCTTCATGCAGCGCGATGAGATTGTTCAATATGTTAGAAGCTATGCGGACTCTTTTGGCCCTTGCATAAAGGAGGGGGTTGAGGTTCAGCGGGTGCGTCGGCACGCGGAGCGCGGCGTATTTGAGGTGTCAACGTCGATTGGAACCTATACGGCTGACCAAGTGGTGATAGCTATTGGTGGCTATCACCAAAAGAAGATTCCTCGAATGGCTGAGAAATTGCCTAAGGATGTTTTGCAGCTGCACTCTTCGGAGTATAAAAATCCTCAGTGCTTGCCCTCTGGAGAGGTGATGGTGGTGGGGACGGGTCAGTCGGGCTGTCAGATTGCGGAGGATTTGCATTTGGCGGGGAGGCAGGTTCATTTGTGTGTGGGAAGTGCGCCGCGATCGCCTAGAGAATATCGCGGTAAGGATGTGGTGGATTGGCTCGATCAGATGGGCTATTACGACATTCCGGTGAGTGAGCATCCGCAGGGAGAATCCGTCAGAACGAAAACAAATCACTATGTGACCGGGCGCGGCGGTGGCCGAGAAATCGATTTACGGCAGTTTGCAACAGAAGGGATGCGGCTATATGGAAAGTTGGAGACGATTCAGGGTAGACAGCTGACCTTTCGGGATGATCTGAAGGCTAACCTTGACTATGCTGATGAGGTTGCTGAAAGCATCAAGCGCACGATTGATAAATACATCGCTGAAGCGCAGATAATGGCACCGACTGAACAGGCCTATGAGCCAGCGTGGGAGCCTGCTGTAGTGCCTTTGCAATTAGATATGGCGGATGCGAGAATTACAACGGTGATTTGGTCGACGGGTTACCACATGGACTTTAGCTGGATTGAGGTGCCTGCGTTTGATGGAAAGGGCTATCCGGGACATGACCGAGGAGTCAGTGAGGTTGAGGGACTCTATTTCTTGGGGTTGCCTTGGCTGTATACCTGGGGCTCGGGGCGATTTTCGGGGATTGCACGAGATGCGGCGTACTTGGCTGATTGCATTGCGTTGAAAAAGCGCGTTTTGCCTCGCCGTTCGGCTAGAGCCGTCAATGAAATGGCGATTGGTTCGTAAATTTGTGTTGTGGACCTTTTTGTGTAGAGGTTGGTGGTTATTTTTGAGCCGTTATTTTTGTGTCGTTACTGTTGGATGGGCAGCTTTAGAATAGTTAGCCTGAGCGCACGGGTTTATTCGATTCTTAGATGAAATGGATTTGAGGGTTGGGTTTCGAGGTTATTTAGTTTGAGCGAAAAAGCTTCGAAACGTGGCAGGAGCCAGTCTGTTTCATCGCGTTACGACATTCACTGGCGGGGGCAGGTCTCTGACTATGTGACGGCGCTGGCTTGGTCGGGAGATGGTGAATTTTTAGCGATCGCTTCTGCGAGCGGGGAGGTTGCACTGTGGTCTGAGGCTGGTCGGGTGGTGCTGCGATCGCCTGACGATGGGCAGTCGATTGAGCAATCAATTAACTGTGTGGGATTTTCGGCTGATGGGACCTATCTGGCAGCGTCTGGGCAGCAGGGCGCAGTTTTCATCTGGCGAAGGGATAGGCTTACCCAGCCACCTACGGTTCTAAAAGATGCGCACTGCTGGGTAGACCAGCTGGCATGGCATCCGACCCGACCATGGCTAGTGTTTGGGGTGAATAGCCGGGTAAACGTGTGGGATGTGGCGCAGGCACAGCTGCTGACGGAACAGGACTTTGGGGCGTCTTCTGTATTGGGGTTGGCCTGGCACCCGGGCGGTGAGCTGCTGGCAGTGAGTGGGCATACCGGGGTAAAGGTGTGGAATGTGGCTGATTGGGCGGCTGCGCCTGAGCGGATGGAGATGCCGGGGGCGAGTCTGTCGGTGGCTTGGTCGGCAGACGGTGCCTACTTGGCTTCGGGAAATTTGGACAAAACGCTGACGGTGGCGCGCTGGGGGGAGCCGCCGCCCTGGCTGATGCAGGGATTTCCCGGGAAGGTGAGAAGGGTTTCCTGGCAATCTGGAGTCAACTTGGCAGGCGGAGGAGATGGGGAACCTGTGGTGGCCGCGGCCTGTATGGAGGGGGTGACGGTGTGGCGGCGTCGGGGGCAAAACTGGAAGAGCAGCGTGCTGGAGGGACATGTCGGTACGGTGAGTGCGATCGCGTTTCATCCTGATCAGCCGCTATTGGCGTCAGCAGCTGATGACGGGCTGGTGTGCATTTGGAAGGATGCGCGATCGCTGAGTACGGTATTGAAGGAGTTAAAGGGTGGTGTTGGCGCCCTAGCGTGGCACCCAAAAGGGCAGCAGCTCGCAGCGGGTAGCTCGCAGGGTGAGGTGCTTATTTGGAAAGCTTCTCGGCGGGGAACGGGGTTTAAGAAAAGATGATGATGTTGGCTGAGGCGGGCGCTTTGAAGACCGGTTTGGCTCGATTGCTGTTGGGGATGCTGTCAGGGGCCATGAGATATGGGCAGTCTGTAAGCTAGGGCGGTCTGAAATGGAGCGGTCTGAAGCGAGTGGTCTGAATCTGGCTCAAAGATAGCTTCAAGATAGCTATAAGACAGCCTTTTGGGTCCATAATTCCGGTCTAAGATGTCGTTGATGAGTAGGCAGTGCTATGCGTTTTATTCCTAAGCAGTTTAATCCGACAGCTATGGTCCAGCGGCTAGTAACGTGGAGACCGGCGCTGTCTGGCGAGCAAATTTCGGGGCCGGAGATATCAGGTGTGATGTCTGGCTCGGTGATGTCTGCGATCGCTGTGGGCATCACGACCGGTACGCTGGGTGTGCTTTTTGATCTGTCTTTTGCGGTGCTGATTTTTTCCAACAGTCTTTCGGGCTATCTCTCAGCGGGCATTGGTTTTATTTTATTTAGCGCAGCCGCGACCCGGATCATGGTCGGGGTGATGAGTTCTTTTCCGGGGATGGTGGCTGATTTGGCCGGGATTCCGACGGCTATTTTGGCCTGGAGTACGGGGATGGTCATTCGAGAGATGCCGACAACGGCAACGACGGCAGAACTGTTGGTGACTGTGATTGTCACGATTGCGCTGACCTCAATGTTGACCGGTGTGTTTCTCTGGCTGATTGGCACGCTAAAGCTAGGCAATGTGGTGCGCCTGCTCCCTGATCCGGTGTTGGGTGGGTTTATTGCCAGCAGTGGTTGGCTGCTGGTGAAAGGGGCCTATGAGGTGTTGACGACGCAGGAAATGACGTTCTCTTCTCTGATGAGCTTCAGCCAAACGATTAGCCCCATGCAGTGGCTGCCGGGGTTGTTGCTGGCGGTTTATCTGATGGTGGTTACTCGGCGGTACAGCCATTCGCTGGTGATGGCTGGTAGCCTAGCGGCGGCGATTGGGCTATTTTACGGCTGTCTGTCGCTGTTTGGCCTGTCTTTGGAGCAGGCAAATGCCCAAGGGCTGACCTTAGGCATTCCCCCTTTGCAAACCACTTGGCAGCTACTGCGCTGGTCTGATCTACTGCGGATAAACTGGCAGGCGATCGGCAGTCAGTGGATGTGTTCTGGAACGGTGAGCGTGGTGACGGCTGTATTGCTGTTGATGAATGTGAAGGGTGTGGAAGTTGTGCTGGGTCACAAGATCGATATCAATCACGAGCTGAAAGTGGCAGGCGGGGCAAATATGATTACGGGCCTTGGAGGTGGCATTCTCTCTTTTCATTCGTTTGGCCGTTCTGTAATGGCCCACAAAATGGGCGGACGCACTCGGTTTGTGACGCTGGTGGGCGCGATTACTTTTGTGGTGTTGCCACTGCTGTTTTCAAATTGGCTTACCTATTTCCCAACGACAATTTTGGGTGGACTGCTGCTCTATCTTGGGCTGTCTGCGCTGTATGAGTGGGTGTATTGCGCTCGGAAAAAGCTTTCTGCGGTTGATTATGGTATGGTGCAGCTGATCTTTTTGGTGAGCGGGATTGTTGGCTTTTTGCAGGGGCTGGCGCTCGGATGGGCGATCGCGGTTGGCATTGGTGGCTATAAAGTGGCGAAACGCTTGAGCGCTGGAAGCTGATTTTTGTGCAGGGGGCGATGAGCTTTCGGCTGGTTGGGGAGCTGCTAGCAAGTAACATCCTGGGCCCTCACCCTAGCCCTCTCCCGATGGGAGAGGGAACCGGACTCGAAGATAATGGAGAGATTATCAATTTGCGTTTCCCTTAGTCTTAGCTGAGTGGGTTGCTTGAAGAGTACGCCCGAGAGACCGGAGACCTACATCGGTGAATCGATTAGTCCGGGATGGTCTTCGGGACGCGGGCCGGGTGCGGGCCAGTGGAAGCGGCGGTCTTCTTCTTTTATCGGCATGTCGTTGATGCTGGCTTCGCGCCGCCGCATTAGGCCCGCTTCATCAAATTCCCAGTTCTCATTGCCGTAGGCCCGGTACCACTGACCCGCATCATCGCGCCATTCATACTGAAAGCGCACAGCTATCCGGTTCTCACCAAAAGCCCACATTTCTTTGGTTAGCCGGTAGTCCAGTTCTTTGTTCCATTTGCGGATTAGGAACTCACGGATGTTGTCACGGCCTTGGAAGACTTCTGCTCGGTTTCGCCAATGGCTATCGATAGAATAGGCCATCGACACTCGCTCTGCATCTCGGCTATTCCAAGCATTTTCTGCCATGCGCACCTTTTGCGCAGCCGTTTTAGCGGTAAATGGAGGAACTAGCTTCGGAGAAGACATGAAGAAGATACCAGAGACAGCAGTTAATCAACTTATACTGGTCACAGCTTCAAAGCACATAGGATGATCTTTTGAACTAAGTAGGACTTTTTCAGCAACTGATAGCGTTCTCCTGATCGTACTTACTCGATGACAGGATGCTCTCTAGTGAGCCACTACCGTGTGATGGTGATGATCTCTCATGTGATCCCCTAGCGCGTTGTGGTCCCAGTCGTGGCTTAGGTCTCGAAAGGAGGCGTGGATATGGTTTGAATCCACTTCACTGAGAACAGCAAATGTGTTCGACTGTAGGAGTTCAACGAGGTAGCGATCGCTCTGAAGACGAAAATAGAGATCGCCGTGTTCATCTTCTATATCGCCAAACCACCAAACCCGGCCATCTGCCAAGTCAGCTTGAAACGCTGCCAAGTCAATGTTGGCGTTAGTTTGCAGCTGCAAAAATTCCAGAGCAAATTCCCAGAGCAAGTTCTGCTGAAGCGGACTGAGTTCAGCCACTGGGATACCTTCTTTCTCCCCTTCTAAATAGCTTGATGCATCGAGTGGGACATCGGCGCCGCCTGCTAAGACCACATCTGGCAAGGCTGACCACATACCCATTTCACGCGTTTCTACCGTCAGGGCGTTCAGGAAAGATCTGCCCAGCCAAGCTTCTCTGTGCAGCATCTGCTGGCCTTCCTGTGATTGCCATCTGGGATAGGCTGTCGTTTCACCTTCTTCAACGGCTGGGCTCTGAGGCACAATCGTCGGACTCGATCCGAAGAACATGGGTAGCGTGCTAACGGTCGGCTGTTCGCCTTCGCCGCCAAAGGTGAGATTCAAGCTGAGGTGATGCCCTTCAAATCGTAGCCCCCAGGGTTCTAGAGATCCAGGTTCCCCAAAGAGCGCTAGGTAAAAATCAGGCGCGCTGCGCTGCGGTGGCGGTGTCCATTCGGCCACCAGCGGGCTGCCCACTGTCGGATATTGCTCAGGATCGGCGCGATGGGCGTTTTCCATTTCTTCGATAAGCCATTCGTGATTCATCGTTTGGATAGCTCTCGAATAGCCAGCGCCGCTGAAGCTTTTCATCAAGACATTGTTCAGATCGATCTTTTGAGCGGAGGTCAGCTCGGAAATTCGCAGGCCGACATAGTCTTCTTTGCAGCGAGCAAGCACATAGCAAAAGCCCCGGGTGCGGAAGGGATGGTCGAACGGCAGCACAGCAGCGGCGCGCTGCTCTTCATTTAAGCCTTCTAAAAAGCTTTGAACAGAGCTTGTAAGCTCTTGATAACGAACGTCTTGCAAAGATTGAGTGAGAGATAGTCCGGAGTCATCAAACACGTAGCGAATTGCTGGAGGACTATCTTCTGCTTGACTTGCTGTTAGTTGGCCTTGCTCTAGTTGGCCTTGTTCAGAGCGCAGATGGCTAGGGCCAGTCTGTGTTGATGAATGATGTTTGCCGAATCCAAAAGCGATGGATGCTAAACAAAACAGGACTACTGATTTGGAAGGGGAAATCTTATGCATTATTTTTCATGAAACTAATAGTTTGAAACTATCAAGTCTGAAGCCATTTGGCTGAAAAACAATAGATTTTAAGCCGCTAGACTTGAGACCGACAAATTTGAACCCACCTGATTCACAAGTTTATGATTCAAGCTTACGTTCACCAGTTCGTGCAAGCTTGCCACCTACAAATTTGCCTGCCTAACTTACAAGAGGACATTAGGAGACTGTCGCAGGAAGTTGCTCTATCTAAGCGAAACTAAAGCTTATTCGCGCAACTGCAACTGATTTAAATTAGCTTAATCGACATCTAAGACTGTTTATATCATACAAACGGCATCATATATAAAACGATATGCAAAGACTGTAACTGAGGTCTTTGAACAATCCTTGAGGTACCTGAAAATATGCTTTGATTGCAATCTACCTTTACAGAAACCGTCGTGAAGGCCTTGTCATTAACCCAACCGTTATAGAGGCCCTATTCTCAATAATAATATCTTCTGATGGAATGATTATGTCTTGATTTATTGCTTCAAAAATAGCCTGTTGTTTACCGTGAGCGGGTACAGGTTTAATGACACTTTCTGAGTTATTGTTTCGGATGCTATAGGAGACTACATCAGGTCTTCTCTCGGGTTGAGGATTTACAGAAATTGTCGCGTCTGCGGCACCACTACAAAACGCCACTATAAGACAAAATTAAAGGTGGCTTGTTTCTCTGGTCGCTCAGCGTTAATATTCATCAGTAACTCCGGTTGGAAAAGACCGTCTTTATCATTTAAGGCCTCTTCTGGGAAATAGAGCTGGGTGGTCAAGAGACTTTTATCAGGGGCTTGTACCTTCACGTGGAAGTGACGGGTACGCCCTGGATAAATGCCGGGAATGATCGTTTCTAACCGGTAGCGACCTTGGGCATCGGTAAATTGATGACCGCGCAGGGTGTAGCCGGTGTTGTCGTACTGTCCTTGGGCGTCGGTGTGCCAAAAATCTAGCAGGGCGTTTGCCAGAGGCGTGCAGTCTGAGGAGAGCACCTGGCCCGTTAGGATGATGACTGCTCCCGCTGTGCCAGGTTCTATCAATGAGGCGCGTTCGGGTGAGTTTGGTGTGTAGAAGGGGCCTGCTGTTTGTGGAGGTGTAGCGCTACCTTCTGGATCACAGGCTGGAGTAGGGGAGAGCACTTGGCCCTGTGCGAGCTGGCCTGCGTTCGGCGATCGCCCGCAGGTTGACAGTACAAAAGAGGCGGCTGCACTCGATCCCATCTGTAAAAACAATCGGCGGCTTTTATCCATGCTCATAATCCGGTTGGAACGCTCACAACCAGCATAGATCGCCTGCGCAAATCTCACCCTGTTATGACGATGTAGAGCCTGTTTTGCCTGATTACATTCATGCAGTCATTGATGAATTTGGCGCATAATCGGCGTACCGACTTGTTTCTATCGCCATATAGTACCTATAAGAAGGTATTACTAGAAAGATATCACTGAGTGAACTACGACGGGTGTGAGCTGTAAGAAAGCGGTAGGGCAACTCTAAAAACGGTGCCGACACCCAGCGTACTCTCCAGCTGAATTTCGCCCTGCTGTAGTTCTACAAACTGCTTAACAATGCTAAGGCCTAGCCCTGTTCCAGGAATGTTGCTGACATTTTTACCCCGATGAAAAGGTTCAAATAGGAAGGGAATATCTTCTGGTGGAATCCCTACACCCTGGTCAGTGACTTGGAAAATAGCCTGTTGTTTCCGACGAGATAGGGATAATTCGATAACGCTTTCTGAAGGGCTGTATCGGATGGCATTGGAGACGATATTTGTCAGAATGGAGCGAAGCAGGGTTTGGTCTAGCTCGGCGGTCAGCGGCTTGCGGCGACCTGCATACCGTAGAACCCGCTGCTGAAGTTTGAGCTGTGGTTGAAGTTCGGTGAGTAGATTTTGACAAAAGTCGACCAGATTAATGGGCTCTGGCTCAAGGTACAGTCGCTTGGCTTCTAACTTCCCAAGCACCAGAATGTCATCGAGCATCTGGGTCATGCGGTCCACGTTGGCGGAAATGCCCTGCAGGTATTGACTCTTTTGTAGCAACGAGAGCTTCTCGTTGTATCGACTCAATGAGGAGACTGACAGGGCAATATTGTTTAAGGGATTGCGAAATTCGTGGCATACCATCGCGACAAACCGAGATTTGAGGGCGCTAAGTTCTCGCAGCTGTTCGTTGGCCTGGTATAGTTCTGCAGCGCGTTCCCTCACTTTGGTTTCGAGGTCTTCGTTTGCCTGCTGTAGGATGGCTTCTGCCCATTTTCGCTGGGTGATGTCGCGAAAGGTAATGACGGCACCAATTAGCTGCCCATGCTCATCTTGCAAGGGTGTGCTGATGTACTCTACCGGAAAGCTAGTACCGTCTTTTCGCCAGAAGACTTCGTCGGTGACGCGGCGGGTGCTACCGTCTTGGAATGCTGCGTAGATGGGACAGCACTCCCTGGGGTAGGCGCTACCGTCTGGGTGGGAATGGTGCAGCACCTGGTGCATCGATTGACCGATGAGGTCTTCCATTTCCCAGTCGATCATGGCGGCAGCGGCTGGATTGACGAAGGTGACGTTGCCCTGAAGGTCTAGGCCGTATACGCCTTCGCCGACGGCGTTGAGAATGAGCTGGTACTGACGGCGTAGGGTTTCAAAGGTTTGATGCTTTGGACTGTGGGCGGCGAGGGGTGAACCATGGGGACATTTGGCTTGCGTTTGGGCTTCTGGTTGAGTTTCTGTTTGGGTGTTTGGAGGCTCGGTTTGGGAGATTGATTCGACGGGCGTTTTGGGGGAGTTCATGTGTGTTGATTCATGAAGGTGGCCAAAGACTGTATTGAATTACACCACAAGGAATGCTTCAGCGCTTGAGTATGGAGACGGCAGCGATGGATTCATCTTACGCGAAAGAACTCAAAAAGCTTTCTGTAGAAATGCTCTGTAGCGATGGCGAAAAAGATTCTCATTATTGAAGACGAAGCAGAAACTAGAGATATCTTTCTGCGCTGTTTGGCCTTTGAGAATTTTACTGCGATTGGCGCAGAAAATGGTACGGCTGGCATCGCAATGGCGAGTCAACACTGTCCTGATTTGGTGGTGTGTGACATTATGATGCCGGATATCGATGGGTTTGGCGTTTTGGTTGCACTGCGATCGCAGCAATCAACCCGGACAATCCCCTTCATTTTTCTCACAGCAAAAGTGACCATGGAAGACCTCCGTCGAGGGATGGTTCAGGGCGCTGATGACTATTTGACCAAGCCTTGCACGGTGGAACAATTTTTGAATGCGATTGCAACCCGGCTGGAGCGGCAGGAGACTCTTGAAAAGGCCTATTCTCATACTTATGACTCTTCAGGTAGCAGTGTGATGGGAATCGACGCTCAGGGAAGTCAGAAGGGAAAGCAATCCGGTCCATCGGAGACCATTTTCCCAACCTGTCCTAAACTAGCGGGCGTTTTTCAGTTTATAGAAAATCACTATCAGCAGCCGATCAACCTCAACGATGTTGCTAAGTCTGTTGGCTATTCTCCAGCCTATCTGACGAATCTCTCGCAAAGTCACACAGGCCGCACGATTAAGAGCTGGATCATTGAGCGCAGAATGGTGCAGGCGCGGCAGCTACTTAGGGAAACGGCACAATCTATCAAGCACGTTGCAGAGATGTCGGGCTACACGGATGCTGGATACTTTACCCGGCAGTTTCGTAAGCTGCACGGGATTACGCCCAAGGCCTGGCGGCAAAAGTCTACGGCTTAGCTGCTGGCGAAACCTTAATTATGGGTCTGGCTTAGCATGAGACTCTTTTTATGCTTTCTATTCGGTATCAACTGCAACAAAATAGCCGGTGATTAGCTACTGGCAATGGGATAAGCTGTTGAAAAAGTCCTAGTTTCTCGAAAGATAGTCCGATGTATCTTTTTCGACTGATTGATATATTTGGAGACGATAGGACGTTATGAGAGCACGTTTTCCTTTTGTTTGTCAGCTAAAGATTTTGGTAGACAGACTCAAGTCGAAAGCTCACGCTGAAAGTGCTGAGATTGAGAGCAGCGAGTAAACACTCCTGAGGTTGTTGTATTGGCTGGATTTCACAGTTGATTTGTTCTTTCAGCTGTTCCATGCTGCTGACTCATTTCTGTCTATTGCTTTCTAAACGCCTGTTTTACTGTACGCTTATAGGCTTGCAATCTTATGGTTTCGACATCGTCAACAGCGCCGCAGAACTACTCACAATCGAATTCTAGCTGGGGCAACCTGACTAGCGATCGCGGCAATCTCAGTGATTTTGAGATGGCCTGCATTATCTGCGGTGGGGCGCACCTCAGCCGCGACCACTGGGAGTTTTTGCAGACGATGCCGCAAGAGCCTGTTGACATGGTGGAGGACCTCGTCAAGATGGGGCTTTACAAGGAGCAGCAGCTAAAGGCAGCAGATAAGCTAAACGCTTACGAGCTGCGCAAAGCGCTGATGCTGAAAGCCGCAGGTAAGGGGGATCCTAAGCGGGAGCGTCTTGTTCTGGCGTTGGCAAGGCAGGCTGGTGGCCTAGAAAACGCGTTCGCGGCCGCCTTCGGACCGCAGGCGGGTGCGTTCTTTGCCGATTCGAAGCGCATTAGCAGCTTTTCACGTAGAGAGTTTCTGCGGAATCTGGCAATTGGCGCGGCGATGGTGACGCTTACCAACTGTGGGCCAAGGCCTGAAGACGCTGCGGTTGTCTCAGATGAGCCCGCCGATGTGGATGTTTCAAGTCTAGAGAAAACAGACCTAAAGATTGGCTTTATTCCGATTACCTGCGCTACGCCGATTATTATGTCTGAGCCGCTGGGCTTTTATCAGAAGTATGGCTTCAATGCGGAAGTTGTAAAAATGCCTAGCTGGGGGGCGGTGCGAGATTCTGCGATCGCTGGTGAACTGGACGCGTACCACATGCTCGCGCCCATGCCGATTGCCATGACGCTAGGACTGGGCTCTGCTTCTTTTGGTGTGAAGCTTGCCAGTATTGAAAATATCAACGGTCAGGCGATTACTGTTGCCAATAAATACAAAGGACAGATCAGCGGCCCAGCAGATTTCAAAGGCTTTACCATCGGGGTGCCGTTTCCGTACTCTATGCACAATTTGCTCCTGCGATACTATCTAGCGACAGGCGGTATTGACCCCGATGTCGATGTTAAGATTCGCCCGGTACCCCCACCAGATAGTATTGCTCAGCTGGTAGCAGGTGATATTGACGCTTACCTCATGCCTGACCCGTTCAATCAGCGGGCAGTGTTCGAGGATGCGGGCTTTATTTTCAAGCTCACAAAAGATCTCTGGCCTGGGCATCCTTGCTGTGCTTTTGCCGCCAGCGACCAGTGGATAGAGGCCAATCCAAATACGTTTAGAGCTCTCAACAAATCGATTATTGAGGCGGCGGGCTATGCCAGTGACCCAGCAAATCGACCAGAGATTGCCAAGGCGATTTCTGAGCGAGCTTTTCTCAATCAGCCGGTAGAGGTGGTTGAGGCAGTGCTAACTGGCAACTTTGAAGATGGTCAGGGCAACACCCTAGACGTGCCGGATCGCATCGACTTTGACCCTTATCCCTGGCAGAGCTTTGCCAACTGGATCTCATCTCAGCTGGTGCGATGGGACTTGCAGGGGGATGGCAAAGCCGCTGAGGTGATTACTGATGAGAGCTATGACGAAGTGGGTAAGGAGATTTTTCTGACTGACTTGGCTAGGGAGCTGGCTGAGGAGGTAGGCCTAAATCCACCGTCTGATATCTACCGCAGCGAGACGCTGGAATTTGATTCGTTTGACCCTGAGTCGCCAGGGGACTACATCAAGCAGCAGATTGATAAGTATGGCGTTTAAAGTGGCCTCTAGTCACTGGCAGACGAGAGAGAAGGGGTAAATACCGAGGGAAATATCTATGACCGTGAGTGACCCAACCGCTACCCAGCTGAAAACAACCGATGAACCGCCGATCTGGCAGAGTGAAAACGTAAAGGCAGTGGGCTTGTTCATTGTCTCTCTGATTCTGTTTTTGCTTTTTTGGGAGGTGGGGGCGAATCTGAAGCTGTTTGCGAAGGGGATGCCGACGGCTTCTAAAACGCTGCAGGAGCTGTGGTGGTGGACAACTCATCCGTTTTTTGACAATGGGCCAAACGATTTGGGGATTGGGTGGAATCTGTTGATCAGTTTGCGCCGGGTAGCGATTGGCTACACGCTGGCGTCTCTGATTGCGGTTCCGCTGGGGATTTTGATTGGGATATCACCAGTTGCATACAAGGCGTTTAATCCATATGTGCAGCTGCTGAAGCCAGTTTCTCCTTTAGCTTGGCTTCCTTTGGGCCTGTATATCTTTCGGGATTCTGAAAAGACAGGCGTGTTTATTATTTTGATTTCTAGCATTTGGCCGACGCTGATTAATACGGCGTTTGGGGTAGCAAATGTAGACCCGCAGTATTTGGATGTGTCTAAGACTTTGGGAGCTTCCCGGCTACGGACTATTTTTAAGGTGATTATTCCGGCGGCGCTGCCGAATATTGTCTCTGGTTTGAGGATTAGTATGGGAATCTCTTGGCTGGTGATTGTGGCGGCTGAGATGCTCTTGGGTACTGGGCTTGGCTATTTTATTTGGAATGAGTGGAATAACCTGTACATTCCCAATATTTTGGTGGCTATTTTTATCATTGGGTTGGTGGGGCTGATTTTGGACAATATTTTTGGGGCGTTGGAAAAGTTTGTTGCGTTTGGGCGTAAAGCGTGAGCCTTACTTCGGTAAATTCTTCTGTGAATGGTGCTGTGGCTTCTGAATTTTTTGAGGCGGAATCTTCTTTGTTAGAGCATTCGTCTGCGCAGCTATCTGTTCGCGGGGTGACTAAGGTTTTCCCTGGAAAGCAAGATTTTTTTAGTCGGCTGGCCCGGAAGACGACGCGTGACTTTGTTGCGGTGGAAGATATTAGCCTCGATATTGAGCCGAATACCTTTGTCTCGATTATTGGGCCTTCGGGCTGCGGGAAGTCTACGCTGCTGAATATGATTGCGGGGCTTTCTTCAGTGACAGACGGAGAGATTTTGCTGAATGGCAATCCTATCCAGGGGCCGGGGGCAGACCGGGGAATGGTGTTTCAAAACTATGCCCTGATGCCCTGGATGACGGTGGAGGAGAATATTCGCTTTGCGGTGGAGACGGTGTATCCGCAGCGATCGCCGAAGCAAACCACTCGTACTATCAAGGAGCAAATCCAGCTGGTGGGCCTAGCCGGTGCTGAGAAGAAGCATCCCCACGAGCTATCAGGCGGGATGCGCCAGCGGGTCGGCATTGCCCGGGCGCTGGCGATTGACCCGCAAATTTTGCTGATGGATGAGCCGTTTGGCGCTTTGGACGCGCTGACTCGGGGCTTTTTGCAGAGTGAGGTGGAGCGCATCTGGGAGCAACAGCGTAAAACGGTGATTATGATTACCCACAGTATTGAGGAAGCGCTGCTGCTATCGGATCGGATTGTGATGATGACGCGGGGACCGGCTGCCCGGGTAGATGAGATTTTGGAGGTGCCGTTTGAGCGGCCACGAAATCGCGAAACGATTGATCAGCATCCGGCCTATCACGAGTTGAAGGCTGAGATGGAGAGTCATTTGTTTAGGGAGACGCAGGCTGTAGAGGCGTCTCGGATTGCTTGATTTTTACTGTTTTCTGATTTGTTTTCTCGTTTGAGGATTTGTTGAATGGCTATCTCAGAGGTAACGTCTAAGCTGCTCGCTGCGAAGAAGGAGAAGGGGTTGAGCTTTGCTGACCTAGAAGCGAAGCTGGGCTATGACGAGGTGTGGATTGCTTCTGTTTTTTACCGTCAGGCCAGTGCTTCTGAGGAGGAGGCTGGCAAAATGGTGGAGGCGATTGGTTTGGGACCGGAGTATGCCGAAGCACTGATGGAGTGCCCGGTGAAGGGCGGGCTCGACCCGCTAGTACCGACTGACCCGCTGATCTATCGCTTTTATGAAATTATGCAGGTGTATGGCATGCCGGTGAAGGCGGTGGTGCATGAGAAATTTGGCGATGGCATTATGAGTGCGATTGATTTTTCGATTGATGTGGAGCGGGAGGAAGATCCGAAGGGCGATCGCGTGAAGGTGATTATGTGTGGCAAGTTCCTACCTTACAAGAAGTGGTAGCGGGCTATGTGTTGCCATGGGTATCCGTTCTGTTGCTTGACGTTTTGCTCTAGTTACCTGCCGATTGTTTGTTTCTGTTGATTTCGTCTCGGTCGCTTTTCTCTGGGAGGTTTTATGCGCACCCTCAACCTGTCAGCTTTGTTTCGTTCGGATTTTCGTTACTTTTTTCAATCCTGGCCAGGCCGGGCTGCCATGGGTCTGTTTGTGATTTGTGGTTTGCTGTCTCTGGCAAGACCTGCGCTGGCTCACCACCCGCTGGGGGGTCGATTGCCTACTACTGCGTTTGAGGGCTTTTTGTCTGGGGTTGGCCATCCGGTGATTGGGCTGGATCATCTGGCGTTTGTGATTGCAGCTGGGCTGCTGGCTGCCACTCGGCCAAAGGGTCTGTGGATTCCAGTGACCTTTGTGGTAGCTTCGCTTTTGGGCACGGGACTACATCTGCAGCTGATAGACTTACCTGCTCCAGAAGCGGTCATATCGGCTTCCGTGCTGGCGTTTGGCTGTGTGCTGGCAGTTGGCAAGCGGTTGAGCTTGGGTAGTGTGTTGGGGCTGGGTGTGATCGCCGGTCTTTTTCATGGCTATGCCTATGGTGAGGCTGTCTTTGGCGCTGAGCCGACGCCGCTTGTTGCCTATCTAGTTGGATTTGCAACGGTTCAAATGGCGATCGCCTTTATCGCGTTTATCGTTGGCAAGAACATGGGAAAGACGGTAGCCGGTTTACCTTCATTGCACCTACGATTTGCAGGGTTCACGCTGGCGGGTTTTGGTGCTGCCTTTCTGTCTGGCGTTTTTCTCGGTTAAGGCGGTTTGTCCGAGCAACTCTCTGAGTAATTCTCTGACTGAATGAGCTGCTGGTTTGACGTTTTCGTTTTAACGTTCTTCAGACTGTTTTAAGTTGTTGCTTATTTTGCCGTTGATTGCCCAGGCATTGCCTGGGTTTTTCCTGCTTTTGGAAAAGAACTTCTGTTCCTGAAGAGAGATTTGTTGGGTTGCTTGTGGTGTGTAGATAGACCGTTAGCTAGAGCGAGATGGTTGAGAAAATTGTTTACTTTGAGGGTGAAGTAAATAGTTCTGAAAACGCTCACTCTATGAATCTGCTCAAAAACCTGACGACCTTTAGCCTGGCAACTGTAGTGTCTGTCTTGCTTTCAAGCTTTATGGCAACAATGGCTAAGGCTGAGCCCGCAGCGAATTTGTCTGCGACGGGCGCTACCGAAGAACCCTACCTACCAGAGACAGCCTACGACGAGTACATGCGATTGGGTTTCGATGCTCAGCAGTCGGGGGACTATGTGAGTGCGGCAAACTATTTTCGATATGCGCTGTTTGCTATTCCGCAGGACCGAGAAGCGACGACGGCTTACTGGAATGCCCGCGCTCAGCTGCAAGATGACGACTTACCTGCACGGACCCAAGCCTATAATGACGCGATGGAGGCTGGGTACGATGCAACTGAAGACGGTGACTATGCACAGGCGCTGGGCTATTTTCAGTCGGCGCTGTCGCTCCGACCGGCGGACTACTACGCTGCACAGGCCATTCGAAATGTGCAGACATACATCAACCGAGGCGTCGGAGCAGATTCGCCGACTGACGTGAATTTGACCTATACGGTGTATTTAAATGAGCCGCTCTATGATCGCTATATGCGGCTAGGCTACGCGGCGGCGCAGCGAGAAGATTTTCTATCTGCGAGGGAGTATTTTCGGAGTGCTCTGTACGACAGACCAAACGACCGTCAGGCGACGGTGGCTTATTGGAATGCGGTGGATGCGCTGAAGGATGGCGAGTTTGGGCTGAATGAGACAGCTGAGAGTGATTATGATCGCTTCATGGGGCGGGGATACGATGCGACTGAGCGAGGAGACTATGCTCGGGCGATTAGGTTCTTTGAGCAGGCTTTGACGGAGCGGCCAGCGGACGGCTATGCGATACAGGCCATTCGAAATGTGCGGACCTATCTGGACACAGCGCGCTAATTAGCTACTGTATGAACGGTAGCTTAGTTCTGCAGCAAGAGATATATCATTGGCTCAGGACATACCATAGGGAGACAATGGCCTACAAACTATTGTCTCCTACGTACCTGTCGTGCATAAGGGTGGAAGATGAAGACCTATACGCTCAATGATGGCAATGTGATTCCGGCGTTTGGCCTTGGGACATGGAAGTCGCCGAAGGATGCGGTGTATGAGGCGGTAAAAGAAGCCTTGCAGGTGGGATACCGGCATATTGATGCTGCCTGGATCTATCAGAATGAGGCTGAGGTTGGTCGTGGGATAGGGGAATCGATTGAAGCGGGAACGGTGAAAAGGAAAGATCTCTTTGTGACGTCTAAGCTGTGGAACAGTTTTCATGCGCCGGAAGATGTGGAAAAGGGCTGCAAGGAGACTTTGACGGCGCTGGGGTTGGACTATGTGGATTTGTATTTGATGCACTGGCCGATTGCGTTCAGGCCAGGGACATTGGGGCCGAAGGAAGGAGACTTTGTGCCACTTTCTGAGATGCCGCTGCATGAAACGTTTGAGGCGATGCTGGCGCTGAAGCAAAAGGGCTTAGCTCAAAGTGTGGGGGTATCGAATTTTAGTATTTCTAAGCTGGAGACGCTGATTGAGCGAACGGGGGTTGTGCCTGCAATGAATCAGGTGGAACTGCATCCTTATAACCGGCAGGATGAGCTGGTGAGGTACTGCCGGGAGAAGGGCATCTTGCTGACGGCATATTCGCCTTTGGGATCGGGCGATCGCCCCGAGAGCATGAAGGCTAAAGACGAGCAGCCGCTGCTAGAAAACAAGACTGTATTAATGACAGCTCAGCAGATGGGAATTACACCGGGGCAGCTGCTGATTGCCTGGGCGCTTGACCGAGGTACGGTGGTAATTCCTAAGTCTACGAATGCGGGTAGACTCGCTGAGAACTATGAGGCGGCCAGTTTTGAGCTTTCTGAGCAGGCGCGGGCGGCTTTAGATGGCATCGAGATTCAGTACCGGTATGTCCGGCCGGAATCTTGGTTTATTCCGGGGGTGACTTATGATGGGGAAGACTTTTGGGCTTAGCCGGTTTTTAGGCGTTGCTTTCAGTGAGGGGTGCTCGCTCATTAAGAAGGCGCCGTGTACGCTTATCAGCCTCTTCTAGCAGCCCCAGACTACTCCTGAGTTATAAACCAGTTTTCTAAGTCTGCCGAACTTGTAAAGTCTAGTAATGCTTCGCCAAGTGCTTCGAGCTGTGCGAGAGAGAGCACAGTGATTTGCGCTTTTCTCTCCGGAGAAATCTCACCAAAACGGCGGTTAAGTTGGCGAATAATGAGTGAGCGTTCCCCTTCCTGGCGCCCCTCTTGACGCCCCTCTTGACGCCCCTTTTCGAGTCCTTCGCGCAGAAATTCTTCTTTCCACTCTTGATAAATGACTGATTGCTGCATGATTTCCTTTCGTAGAATCTGACCGATAAAGTCTTTGTCTAATGTTAACCCAGCCAGAATCCCGGCCGAGGCTGCAATGTTACTTTGGGTTCTTAGGTCTGGCATGTTTTCTATCTGCTTAGCAACTTGCTGCAGTGTCTGAGCCTGATCGGGTGTATCAGTCAAGACGGCCAAAGGCAATAGCCCTGCTAGGGTCAAAAAGAGTTGAGTGGGCTGTTCCCAAAGGCGTATGACTTCGAACTCATGACGCGTTTTTGGAATCTCAAACGTAGTCTGATAGACAAGATTTGAAGTGGATGGCGTCAAGTAAATCACGACCTGCTTCATTCGCTTGTGGGGGAAGCGACGATAAACCCGCAGACGATAATCCGTCATCCTGAAAGCCATGTCAGGGTTGGGCTCAGTCTGAAACTCTATGTGTAGAATGGCATCTTCAGACGCCAGTAGAATTAAAGCATCGGCGCGAATAGGTTCTATGGAAAGTTCTGAGGGACTCAGCTGAGTCAGTGATACGGGTTCACCCAGCAGCCAAGTGGCGAAATCACTAGAGAAGCTTTCTGCGAGGAACTTACAGGTAGTGTCAAACATTCGTGGATTATATCAGCCCAGAAGTATGCGTCATGACTAATCTTCAATCCTGTTTGTAATTCGGCCCATTCTACTCCTAGGTCAGCTCAAAGATGCTGTTCTATTAAGCTTCTGATAGGGTGCCGGTTTGAATGACTGGGTTGCTTTGGATATTGTTGTTATTGTTGTTTGCTTTTAGCGCTTCTGGGACATCTTTTAGCAGCAGTGTGTAAATTTCTGTTGGCATTTCGATGTCTTGTTCTTGGAGGGCTTCTTTTACGCGCTGAGTGACGATGGAGCTGGTTTCTAAAAATCCGGCGCGGCGCGAATCTACCCAAAAGCGGACTTCGAGGTTGACTGTGCTGGCGGCGAGTTCGCGAACGAGGACTTCTGGCATGGGGTCAGGTTGGACTTCATCGAGGGATGCGATCGCATTTACAATCACTTGGCGGGCGCGGACGAGGTCAGCGGCGTAGTCGATGCCGACGGTGACGGAGCTGCGAAGATATTTGGCGGCAGTGTTGTTGGTGATACTGGCCTGGAAAACTTCTTGGTTGGGAATGTAGATCATGCGGCCATCGTAGGTGCGCAGGGTGGTGGAGCGGAGCTGCACTTGGGTGATGGTGCCTTCGTAGCCGTTGATGACGACTTGGTCGCCGATGTGGAAGGGGCGAGCGGCAAGTAGAATGACGCCGGAGATATAGTTGCTGAGGACGTCTTTGAGGCTGAAGCCGATGGCGACGCTGGTAAGGCCGAGGGCGCCGAGCATGGTGGCAAAGTCGATGCCCCAAACGCCGAGCGCAACGACGGCACCGCCTACCCATACGGCACCATAGCCAAGTCTGCCAATGAGGATTTCTGTGCTGCGATCGCCTTCTGTTCGCTGCGCCCAGCTAAAGGCGCTGTAGCGGACAACTTTAGCGATTAGCCATGTGATGACGCCGACGATCAGGACGCCAATGAGTGCAGGAATGCTTTCGACGGCGTCTCTGCCGAGCTGGCGCAGGGTGCTGTTCAGCCGCTGGGCGACGTCGATGGCGACCGGAGGGCGGTCGAAGCGCTGGGTGAGCTGGTCTGCCCAGGTATCAGCGAGGGTTTCTAGCGGGAGGCCAAGGTCTTGTGCATCTTGCTCGGTGACGGTCATAAGGACGCGATTGTTGGCTTCTAGGTTGATGAGGGCGGCGTTTGGAACAGTTTCGGCGGTGACGGTAAGGGTGGCACTGTCGCTGTCTCTCTCGGCGCTGCTCTCGAGTAGGCTGGCGATGCGGCGACTGATGATGGCGGCGCGGGCCTGCGCGGATAAGCTATCGAGGCTGCCAACCTGGAAGACGGCTTGGCCTCTGACCATGACGTCGGCGAAGTAGGCGTCGTCTGTGGGGGTGGGGGCTGGAGTGCGATCGCTATCCGCTGCATCGATAGTAGCGCTTTCTTCGATGGTGGTTTCGGGTATGGCGTCTTGGGCGATCGCAGGTGGAAAGAGACAGATTGCCGAGAGCGACATGGCTAGGAAAAGGATCCCGAAACTGCGCTTTCTCATTGGCTTTGGTCTCAACTTCGGGGGATAATGCGTCGTTTATCGCTGCATTATCTCTGCTTCTGAGGTGGGTAGCATCTGCCTATGGATGAGTTCAGCGTTTTTGGTTTGATTTAAGTGATGTTGCTGTTTATCGGGCCGCGCGCTTGCATCACAGGCAACCAAATCTCAAATGTGGTGCCAACGTTCTCTGCAGACTGACATTTGATTTCTCCATGATGCTCTTTTACGACAATCTGATGGGCTATTGAGAGGCCTAATCCGGTGCCTTTGCCGACTGGTTTTGAGGTGAAAAAGGGATCAAATATTTTGTCTTGTATTCCCGCTTTCATTCCGTTTCCATTATCTTCAATCCGCACGACTACCTGACCGTCGGCACCTAGCAGAGTTTCAATTTCTAGCTGGTTGGGCCTTTGGTTACACTGTTCTCGAGTTTTCTCTTCTAGGGCGTCTACAGCATTTGTCAGGATGTTCATAAAGACTTGGTTGAGTGAGGCGGAGTAGCATTCTACGGTAGGTAGGTGGTTATCAAAGTTCCTGATGACGTTTATGCTAGTGCCGCCTGCTGTGCTTCGTAGCCGGTGTTGCAGGAAGTTGAGCGCACTGTCTATCCCCTGGTGAATATCAACCTGCTTGCACTCTGATTCATCAAGTCTAGAGAAGTTGCGCAGCGATTCTACGATGAGCCTAATTCGCTTGACGCCTTCTCTGGCAGATGCCATCAGGCTGGCAAAATCATCTCTAATAAATTCGAATTCTAAGTCGTCTAGCGCTTCTGCTATTCGAGGGGTTTCTTCTGGATATTCTGTCTGATAGAGATCGACCATATCGAGCAGGTCTTCGGCGTATCGCTGGGCATGCTTGAGGTTGCCGAAGATAAAGTTGGCCGGATTGTTGATTTCGTGGGCGATGCCTGCCACTAACTGACCCAGGCTGGACATTTTTTCTGTGTGAATGAGCTGACTCTGGGTTTTTTGGAGGGTTTTCATGGCGGCTGACAGCTCTGCGTTGGCCACTGTCAGCTCTTGTGTTCTAGTTTCTACGCGAGCTTCGAGATTATGATTAAGCTCCTGCAGGGCAACTTCGGCGCGATGCCGCGCAACGGTGCCGCCAAAGCTACCGGCGATCGCCCACAAGGTAGAGACTTCAACAGGGGTCCACTCATAGACAGTTTGGCACTGGTCAAACCCGATAAATCCCCAAAAGTGGTTTTGAATTCGAATCGGCACGACCAAAATAGACAGGATGCCCTGGGGTTCAAGAATTTCTCTTTCTGCGGCCGGAAAATCACTCACCGGACCGAATATGGGCTGATTGTCAGAAAGTTCCTCGTACCAGCGGGGGAGGCAGTCACTATACAGCAGATTCTGCAGCTCGGGGTTGTTGATCTCGGGGGTGACGCCTAGGGCAGCCCATTCCCAGCGCTGACTCATCGCAGGGGCTTTGTGTACTGGATGGGGATGGGTTTCGAAAATATAGACCCGGTCTACGCCAGTCGCCTCACCTAAAATAGACAGAGCCTGGTCGATAGATTTACGGTAGTTCTGGCTGGTTAGCAGGACGTTCGTAGAGGCCGCTACCCCCGCAAGCAATTGTTCGTATCTTCTTACTGATGGGTGGGTTGATGGTGTCTGACTGGCTGGTGTTTGACTTCGCTGAAAAGGTATTTGTTGAGGAGGTGTTTGCTGTGGTGATGGCGCTGCGCTGAAAGCTGTATTTTGCAGGTTGAGGCAGGAAGACATCGCTGGGATTGATTGATGGGTAAAATTTGTGGCTTTAAGTGAATTCACTCCAGGCCAGCTCTGTTTAATCACCGTAGAAATAAAGCCTTCTGCGGTAATTTCAGATTACCCAAAAAAAGAAACTGTTTTGGCTTGTCGGTCGCTTGTTTAGGTGATTTTTCGCAGGGGGCTACCTACAAGAGTCCGCGATGTCGAACAAAGATAATGATGATGGCCCAAGAGCCGAGTGCAACTTTGATGGCGACTAGCGTGTTGAAAATCGGTAGCCAGCCACCGCTGAGCAGCGCACCTAGCTCTCCTTGAGGCAGCTCGATGCCGATTAGGCTCAGGGTCGCAAAGATGAGAAAGATTAGCACGGATACTTTTTCCCAGGTGGCGGCTTTCCAGCGTTGGTAGATGGCGGCCATTTTTTCTGATGATGAGGTGATTGCGATGAGGCCGATGGCTGTGCCCCCGGCGACACCGGCGGCGAATCCTCCTCCTGGGCTCAAATGTCCGCGAATGGAAAGCTCTACGGCGATCAGCGCGGCGATGGTTGCGCCTAAGCGAGCGAGGACGATAGACGGCGCATCGGTGAAGCGATAGACGGCGGCGGCGGGTTGTTCATCGGCGAGCAGGTATCTCACGCCCATCACGGACAGGGTAAAGACAACAACTTCAAACAGCGTGTCGTAAAGTCGATTTCGAAAAATGATGCCGGAGACGGCGTTGGATACCCCGCTCTCTTGCACAATCATTTCTACAATAGAATTTTCAGCCAGTTCAGCTGCTGGATTGGGGAAAACCATCATTTTGAAATAGATGCCCAGCCCAGCGAGCACATACAGCAATTTCATGACGGGCAGTTTGGTAATGGGTGGTTTCATGGGAGAGGCTGTTCTCCTGGCTGATCGGCAATGGCTGAATGCGGTTTGAGGGTGGAAGAAGGGGGTGGTACTGATTCGAGGGAGGCTAAAAAAGATGATGAGGCGACTGAAGATGAGCGGATAGCGATCGCATACAAGGTGGTGGAGAGCATTGCGCCGACTAAGGCCTCGGTGAGGGCGACGTCGGCTGCGCCATAGAGGGCGTAAATGAGGGCTGCGATCGCACCCAACATGCCTCGAATAATCAGCGCCTGATAGGGGTTGCGCTGCAGCACCAACAGCCCAGCGACTAGGGGCAGTAACGCTGTAATGGCCACGATGTAGAAGTCGCCGGGTAGGTTAATGGTTTCAGGCATAGCGGCTTACCTCGCCCTCTCGGTCGTTTTCTAAGCTGTTGTTTTGGGTGCCATCATGGCTCGAACAATAGGCCAATACATATCCCAGCACTGTATTCCATATTGCCAGTGAGATGAGTGCCATCAGCAGCAATGGCCATTCTCTGGGTCGCTGGAGCAGGAGCCCTACGGTGATACTCATCGACCCGAGGGTATCGGCCACCGATAGCCCGTGCAGCTTGTACAGGACTGAGCGGCGACCTAGCAAGGGCCAGGTTCCCCAAAACCAAAAGATCACTCCGACGACCATACACAACAAACTTAAAAATGCCATTACCTTTTCTCCTTCGCTTTAGGTCGCGTTCACATTCATGCGTCTGAGTACGTGAGCGAGCAGCATCAGCGATGCATTCCCAACGCTCAAAATCAATACGCCGACAACTCCTAGCATCCAGTCGTCTCTCACGACCGAAATCATCAGGATAATAAGAGAGGTTTTGGTGGCGATGCTAGCGAAGGCGAGCATTCTCTGCCAGATGCTGTGCCAGGCGGTTTGACGACGCTGATGTTGCTGCTGCAGCTTGCCGGGCTGCCACCCTTGCGTTTGGCAGGCCGCGTAGATAGGAATAAGCAGCGCGATGGTCATGGCTGTGAGTATCCAGTTCATTGTTGTTTGCCTACCTCCGTATGCGATGCACTTCGTAGAAAACGCCGTCTCGACAGCCCATCACAATGGTCTTGGGTGTGAAGGTGATCAAGAAAATGTCAAGAAAAATGAGGCCGGGCGATCGCACGGTTCGCCCTCGCTCGAAGACAATATCTTCTCTGCGGTGAGGTCGCAGCATAATTTCTATTGCTTCGACAAAGGCGATGGGAATAGCGACCAAAATTTTCCAGAATATGCTTAGCCAATCTTTTAGGGTTGTGGCGTATTTTTTGGAGGTGGTTTTGGGGAGTAGCAGCGCGATCGCTGTGCCTATTAAGATATTCGCTAGGCTACTGTCTGCTGTTAGCAGAAACCAAAGCGTTAGCTTCAAGAGCAAATCGAGTACTGCGCTCATACCATTACCCTCCAAAATAAAAGAATCAAAACTATGCTCATGCTGCCGATCAGGTGTTCGAGTCGCTCTGGGCCATCGGGCAGTGACCAGCGAATTCGCTTGAAAATTATGTGATAGCCAATCCAGCCGCCCGCTAAGGTGGTTAGCGCCTTGACCAAATTGTCTTGAGTGTAGTCTTCTGCGTGGAGTGCACTGGCTGCCATGAGTCCGCCGATGAGCACTGCAGCGGCAAGCCAAAAACCGATGTCTTCTAATGGTTTTTTGTCGATGTTGCCAGTTTGAATGTTGGGTTGATCGCTATCTTTTTGGTTTGCTTCGGCGGCAATGGGTAGCTCGTCTGTGAAGGGGAGAAAGATAAATTTGGCAAACGCGATCGCGCTACCCACTGCAACGCCATTCATGACAATAGATTGCCAGCCGGTGAGTTGTTTGAGGGTCATGATTTTGGCATCGAAGCCTGCAAAGAGAGGAAAGCCAGATAGGGAGAGACTGGCGGCTGCGAGCACTATCCACAGTGGCAGTCGCACAGCGGTTTGCTGGAGGGTATCGAACTGACGGCTAGGTAAGCGTCCTGCCGTTAAAAAGAGGGCGCCTTTTGCCAGGCCGTGGGAAAGGGTGTAGAAGCCAGCCACGGCGGGGGAGACCAGCACGTACCCAACTTGTGAAATGGTGCTCCAAGCGAGCAGCCGCTTGGTGTCTTGCTCTAGGATGGCGGCGCTGGTGCCCAAGATGGCGGTTGCAATGCCAAAAAACTGAACAACAGGAGAAACCTCTTCTATGAGTAGTGCGCAGCGTACAAGGGGAAAAATGCCTGACTTGACCACCACGCCTGAGAGCATGGCCGATACGGGGGTGTCGGCTTCTGAGTGGGTGAGCGGTAGCCACAACCCGGAGACAAAGACGCCGCCTTTGGTCAGTAGGCCGAGCATGATCAGGGCGATCGCTTCGGTCGGGGCATTGCGCAGCCCGGCAAAGGCAAAGGAGTTGTTGGCTTGGTACACCAGCACGGCGCCGATGAGATAGAGCAGCATTGCCGTATTGCTGATGAAGAGGTACCGAAGCCCGATCCAGATGGTGCGATCGCTCCGGCGATAGGTAATCAGCAAAAATGCAGAAATCCCAATCACTTCTAGCGCAACGTACAGGCTCATAAAGTCGGCGCAGACGAAAACAGCGTTTACACAGCCGTGCAAAATAATCAGCTGCGTGAAAAAGTAAGCCGTTTTCTGCGTAGACCAGCAGTAGAAAACAACTGCGGCGGTTACCAGCGCGTTGGTTAGCACAAAATATCCGCTCAGCCGGTCCACGCTTAGGGTCACCCCGAAGCTGTCGATAAGCGCTAGGGTGAGGGCCGACTGCGACACAATTTGCCGCAAGCCGTATCCAGCTGAGCAGACAGCGATGAATAGTGCTAGATACCGGGATGCTTTCGGCAGCAGGTAAATGCTAAATCCTACAAAGAGTGGCAATATGAGCCAAACTATGGTGAGTTCAGCGATCGCAAGTTCACCTATCACTGGCTGCTCTCCCCACTAGCAACAGGTTCGACTGCAACAGATTGAATCGCGACAGGTTCAACCGCGCTAGACTCAATCGCCCGGCACTCTAGCGTGGGCCGATGGCTAGAAAGCTTCATCACACCTACGAGCATGAGCGCCTGAATTGAGAAGCCAATGACAATTGCTGTGAGAATAACTGCCTGCGGCACTGGATCTGAGTAGCTCACGGCTGTAGCGTCCTCCATTGGGATAGGGACGATTGGTGTATACAGGCCGCCTCGCGCTGCAACCAACACAAAATAGGCAACGACCCCTGTACTCATGACGTCCATCGCCAGGATTTTCATAATCAGGTTTTGTTTAAAGAGGATACCGAAGTACCCAAAGAGAACGGTGGCAGAAATGAAAGCTTCCAGGATATGCATGGTCATGCGGCAGCTATGTTTTTCTAAACTCTTCTTTGAGCTTGGTCAGAAAAGGAAAACAAGGTAATAACACTCGCTTGGCTGTTGGTTCGCAGTCGAATTAACGATTTTATTTACACTCTAAACCGTGATCTCATCTGCGAGCTATTTTGAGATGGAGTTGGCGGTGGAATCGTCCGCTAGGTAGAGACCGCTGTCGTATCTGCTGATACCTGCTCTATTGGGAACACAGCACCTACTGCTGTGCGGAGTGCCTCTGTGCGACTCATGGTCAAGGTCCGCTTGGGAATGAGATCAAACACGTTTAAATTTTCTAGTCGGCGATAGGTCTGACCTGAGGCACCCACAATAAAGACATGTCGGCCTTGCTCAACGGCTTCTTTTACTGCATTTTCGATCGCTAGGGAGACGGTCACGCCCATGTGGGGGACTTCGCTGAGGTCGAAAACAATGGCATCGCACTCGCCAATCGCGTTGTGCTCACGGGAAATGGCCTTGGCGACGCCAAACAGCATGGGTCCGCTCAGCTTGAACAGCAGCACTCGGCCATTGGCTTCATCTAACCAGCGCTTTTCTTCTTCATTGAGCAAAATGGCGTCGTCTGCGTCGGTAATGGTCTGTACCGATTTGGCCTGCAACAGGCTGATTCGCTCAATGGTCAAGATGTTGGCGACAAAGACACCAATCCCGACTGCAACAATTAGATCTACCAGCACCGTTAGGGCGATGACGCCATACATGATCAGCGCACCCTTGAGAGAGACTCTGTGCGCACGTTTGAGAAAGTCCCAGTCGATGATATCAATACCCACTTTGAGCGCGATGCCTGCAAGCACAGCTAGTGGAATGGTTGCGGCTAGGTTTGCAGCACCTAAGATGACTACCAGCAA
Source organism: Cyanobacteria bacterium J06623_4 (assembly GCA_038524545.1). Lineage (GTDB taxonomy): Bacteria > Cyanobacteriota > Cyanobacteriia > Phormidesmidales > Phormidesmidaceae > Phormidesmis. The sequence goes on from JBCBIK010000017.1 coordinate 33,924, forward strand.
GATGCCTGCTCGAATGAGACCCGATAGGGCTGTGCGACCACCAGACTGGATGTTGACTACGGTGCCCATGGTGGCTCCGGCGCCTGGAATACCGCCAAACAAGCCGGAGACTAGGTTGCCCAAACCCTGACCGATTAGCTCTTTGTTGGAGTTGTGCTCTGTGCGGGTGAGGCTGTCGGCGACCATCGATGTTAAGAGAGCGTCAATGCAGCCGAGCATGCCGAGCACTGCCGCGTCGGCAAACATGAGGGTTAGCTGCTGGGAGTCGAAGGTGGGTCGCTGCAGATCGGGAAAGCCAACGGGGATGGCGCCGATGCGGCGCAGATCCATATCGGGAAACAGCAGCAGGGAGAGTAGGGTGCCGACGATCAGGGCCACTAGCTGAGGGGGAATGATCTTTTTGAACCGGCGGGGCATGAACCAGATGATGGCGACGGTGATGACGGCGAGCCCGGTCTCAACGGGCTGCATGTTGGCGAGCAGATCAGGAATTGCTAACAGCGTTCCAACAATTCCGCCGCCGGGGCTCTCTTGCCCTAAAAAGGGAGCTAGTTGCAGTATGACGAGAATAATGCCAATGCCTGACATGAAGCCAGAAATGACGGTGTAGGGCATCAGCGTCACGTACTTTCCAAGCCGCAATGCACCAAAAATAATTTGAAAGATGCCTGCCATCATCACGACGGTGAAGGCCATGGCCATGCCATTTTCAGGGTTTGCCGCTGTGAGGTTGGCAATCACGGCGGTCATGACGACGGTCATGGGTCCGGTGGGCTCAGAGATGAGGGTGGGCGTCCCCCCAAAGAGTGCCGCAAAGAATCCGACGAGTACTGCACCCCACAGGCCAGAGATGGCACCTGCGCCGGAGGCAACACCAAATGCCAACGCCATGGGCAATGCGATGACGGCAGCCGTCACACCTCCAAAAATGTCTCCCCGCACGTTTCGAAAGTTGATTCTATTGGTTAGCTGCATGCCAGACCTCCCTTGTTTTTTATGGGTTGAAGCGCTAAGCCGCAAGTGGAGTCAGCGCTTCAGTGATTCCATTGGGTGCTTTTATTTCGTCGGCTAGCTCCAGGGCTGACCTGTATGGCGAGCCTGTAAAGCCATTCAAGCTTGATAACCTTTGCTTGATAGCCTTCAGTCTATGAAAAACGAAATCCCATTGACATTAGTCTATACTGAGTTTGTCACAATCGTCCATCTTCTGGAGAAGAAATCGTAGAAGAATAATAAAAGATTATTAATTGCAGAGAAAAGCAGGGCTTATTGAGGAGATGCCCTTACTTAACTGGACTTAACTGGTGATTGACAGGCCGCCAACGACTAGGCTGGGAGAATAGGTGGAGCCGCTCCAATCGGTGTCGCTTCCCAGTGCCATCAGGTTTTTGAGAGCGGTGTAGGCATTGCCAGAGACCATCGTATTTTTGACGCGGCCGATAATTTCACCTTGGCTGACACGGTAGCCCAGCTCTAGATTGATGGAGAGATCGCCAGTGATGTCGCCACCTTCTCCCATCACCTGATCTACGATGATAGCGTCTGATTGCTGGGCGATTAAGGTGTTCCAGGAGAGATTGCCGGGTGTAATGAGTAGGTTGATCAGGCCGGGGGTGGGGTAGCTGCCGAGGCCGGGGCGGATGCCGTTGCCGGTGGAGCCAATATTGAAGCCGGGTAAATCGGTTTTTGTTGCTCCGGTGGTGAGATCGTGAAACCAGCTTTTGAGGATGCCGTTTTCTATGAAGGTGAGCGGTTGGGTGAGTCGGCCTTCGTCGTCGAAGGGACAGCTGTAGGGGCCGGTGGTGGGGTCTTGGTGGAGGGTAAGGTGATCAGAAATGACGCGATCGCCCCACTTTTCGAGCCAGGGGGAGGTGCCTTCTTTTACTCGCTTGCCGTTGAGCGCGGCGCGTAGGGTATCCCACAAGAGCCCAGCCGCGTCTGCTGTAAAAATAACAGGGAGCTGACCGTTGATGGGGGCTACGGTTCGCTCGGCCCAAGCTAAGCGCTGGTTGATATTGTTGGCAACGGCGATCATGTCTAGATGGTTGCGGTTGGCTGTGCCGTCACCCACGCACAAAAAGTCGTTTTGATTCACGAGTTCGGCGCTGATGTAGCCGCTAAGGGTGGTGTCTTGCCAGCGGTAGTCTAGTCCGGTGGAGGTGAGCAGGCGGACCTGTTCTCTGTCGCTGGAGAGGCTGGCTTCGCAGACGATTTCGGGCACTTGTTCGCGAATGAGGGCGATCGCTTCTTTGCCTTTTTCTACTAGCTGCTCTACAGCCATGGGCTCGCCGACTGCGCCAAAGTCTCGGGTGGTGCCCGCTGTGAGCTGCGGTGTTTCTGGTTCGTTGAGGGTGCTAATGGCGAGGGCTTTTTCTACCAGGAGCTGGGGGTCGATGGGGCCGTAACCTACGGCGAGTCCAGGCTTGCCGTTTTGCCACAGCCGCAGGGCGACGCCTTCTGCTTGGGTGGTCTCTATCTGCTTGAGCCGATTGCCTTCGAAAATGACGGGGGTTTCGAGGGAGCGGGTTTGGTAGATTTCTGCTGCGTCTGCTCCGGCTGCGATCGCTCGTTCTAGCAGCTGTTCTGGTAATTGTTCTATGGGCGGCTGAGGCGGATTTTCCAGGTTGGTTTCAAAGCTCATCTTTTTTCCCGCCTACGAATCTGAATCCTCCAGGAATTTTAACAGTGCTAGTGCCACACCATTCGTCCAGCCGAAGCCAATTTCATTACTGCTGTAGCCGTACTGAATGCCTTGTGAAACCTCACTGGAGCGCGCATTCAAATCGTATTTTTCGACAATGCTACCGGTTCGCTCAAAGTCTTCGATGACTAAGGAGACAAATCGACAGGCTAAGCGTGTGGCTGATTTGTTATTGCCGTAGCGCTGCAGTCCCTCTACGGCAATGAGCTGTAGGGGCGCCCAGCCGAAGGGATCGTCCCATTGGTTGCCGGAGGTGTAGGTGCTGGTGCGAACGCCGCCGGGCGCTTCGAAGGTGGATAGGTTGTCCATGACGCGCTGGGCCTGTGCTGATGAGGCTAGTCCAACCCACAGGGGATAAAACGTGGTTGCATAGGGATAGTGGCGTCGCTGGCGAGTGGTTAGGTGGTAGTCGAGGTACAGTCCTTGCTCTTCGTCCCATAGGTATTGATTAATACTCTGTTGGCGCTGCTGGGCTCGTGACTGCCAGCGCTGACGTTCGGCTTTGAACTGTTGTTGTTCTTGAATGCTGTGTTCGGCTAAATGGGTATAGATGGTGGCGATGTCTTTCTCCATCTGATAGAGCAATGAATTTAGGCAGACAGGCAGATAGTGAATAATGTCGACGCTGAAGGGACCGAAGCGATTGGTAGGGTCGAATCCAGACTCTCGCATCGTGCGATCGCCTTTGTAAAAAAGCTCTGTCAGCTCGTCTTTGTCTGCATCGTAGTACAGCGATAGGTCGTAGGCCTCGACTTTATTTTCGCGGTAAAAGTCTTTTACCCGGTCGAAGTGGGTGCGTCCTTGGTCGTCGCATTCTCCGCTGACGACTTCTGGTGCAGGCCCATCGCCAAAATCCCAATATCTCGACAGGCCGCTTTCTTTATCTAGGTGCTCTGGCTGTAGCCAGTAGTCGTAGTAGGCGATAAGCGCTGGAAGTGCCTTGAGCAGGTCGTCTGAATTTTGGGTGTGGGTGTATAGCTTGAGGACCATGCGGGATAGCAATGGCGGATGGGAGCGGGTGAGATAGTAGGTCCGATTCGCATTTAGGACCGCGCCATAGTGTTCTACTTGGTAGAGCAGCTGCTCGGTCAGGCTTTGCGCTAGTGTTTGTTCATTGTCTTGCAGCAGTCCGAGCAGAATAAAGTAGCTATCCCAACCGTAGACTTCGTTAAAGCGCCCGCCTGGCACAATATATTCTCCTGGCTGATACAGTAGGCCGTGGGGTTCTATGTCGAGAATTTTGTCTGGCAGCTGTTTGACGGCTAGTTTGTCGAAGTCTTGAGGATTCTCTTTGGCGAGGATTTTTCTGATGTTTTGCGCATCTTCTTTTTGAGAAATGTAGATAATGAGCTGTTCTTGCTCGCTTTCGTCAGCTTTTGGATCTTTGGCTGCGTTCAGCAGGTCCGCATGGCCTCGCGTTAGCTTTTGCCAAGTGTGTTTTATATACTGCCTGACATGGCTAATTTGGTCTGCGGTAGGAGCGATTTGAGGTTTCATGCGTCTGTTGTATGATACTTCTCGTTGGAGAGCAGCGCGACTGGGAAGGCTTCACAAAGCTCGCCGATGAGGGCTTTTTCTGGCAGGGGCTGTTCTTTTCCTGTCAGCCAGTTTTTCCAAGGGGCTTGGGATTGGCTGGGGAGGGTTACGGCGGTGTCTTGCCAGATGGCTGTTCCGCAGGGGAGGGTGTCTGCGGCTGAGAGGCTGGTGAAGAAGCGGGGGGCGATCGCAATGACTGTTTGCTTCCCTTGCATGCGAGCAAAGGCAATCACGCACTCGGCGTGGGTGCCGGTCACTGTGAGGGGGACGTAGCTACCTGTGGCAAACAGGTCTTGATAGTGATGTCTGAGGGCTAATCCTCTCATCGTCAGGAATAGCTTAATCCGTCCGTTTGGGGCCTTTTTTAACAGATTTTGGAGAAGTTCGTCGGGGTTGACTCGCCAATCTGTGGCAATCTCTTTTATGTGTTGCTTCCGTTTTGAATAGTCTACGGGGCGGCGATTGTCTGGGTCGACGAGACTGAGGTCCCAAAGCTCCGATCCTTGATAAAAATCTGGAATGCCGGGGGCTGCTATTTTGATCAGCTGCTGGGAGAGGGCCGTGTATATGCCGTAAGTGGCGATGGATTGTTGAAAGGCTTGTAAGCTATTGAGGAAGGTGTTGTTTTTGCTAGGGGTGAGTAGCTGGTCGATGAAGCTGGTGTAGGCGTTTTCGTAGCTTTCATCGGGGGATATCCAGTTGGTGTTTACTTTGGCTTCTCGGCCTGCTTTGATGGCGTAGGCTTTTATCCGCTCTCGAAAGTCGGATAGATCGTCGCTGTTATCGAAGGGGTAGGCGCCTACCAAGGTTTGATAGAGAAAGTACTCGTCGGTAGGGGTGGGACTGGTGTGTGGGTGGGTAGACTGTTTTTTGTCGGCGTTGAGTTCACGCCAGTGGTTGACTTGGGTGGCCCAGGTTTCGGGGATTTCGGAGAGAACGGCTAGGCGCGATCGCACGTCTTCACTGCGCTTGGTATCGTGGGTGGAGCTGGCGTTTAGGGTGTGGGGCCAGTGTGCTTGTTTATGCTGGTGATAGCGATGGAAGGCTTCTACTGAGAGTCCAAATGCACCGGGAGCGCCGCCAACTTCGTTGAGCCCTACAAATCTGTTGTATACGTAGAAGAGGGTGTCTTCGATGCCTTTTGCCATCAGTGGTCCGGTGAATTGCTGGACTCGCATGGCAAAGTGCAGGCACTGTGTTTGTAGTGTATCTGGGAGGGCGCTGAGATCTGTGTGGGTGAGCAGTTTTTTAATAAAGTCGAGTTCGTTGGTCTGTTGTGGTAGGTGATGTTTGGCTTGGGCGATTGCCTGTTGTATATCGCTCTGATCGGCTTTGCTACTACCTGTGTTATCTACGTAGGCGCGGTAGACGGCGAAGCAAATCATGACTTCTTTGAGTGCGATCGCAAGTCCTTCTGCCGCGAGCTGCTGTCCCTCTTTCAGCTCGGCTGCGATATCTTGTAGTGCGTCGCTGAGGTTTTTGAGATCGCCTGCGAGGTCTGTGTCGGCGAGCAGTCTTTTTTTCTGTAAGAAGCTGGCTTCGTAGTCGTCTGGTAGTTCGGTAAATTGCTGGTAGAGGTCGCTGAAGGCGGCTTCATTTTTTGCTTGGCAAAAGACACGATTCACACAGGTTAAAAATTCATAGCCTGACGTGCCCTGGATAGGCCACTGCTCGGGGAGGGTTTCTGTCGCTTCAAGGATCTTTTCAACGAGGGTGTAGGTGCCTTTTGTCGCTTCGCTTAATCGCTTTAGGTACGCGAGTGGATCGTACAGCCCGTCGATATGGTCGACCCGTAGGCCGGTGATTTTATTTTCTTCTACCAGTTGTTGAATGAGTTTGTGGGTTTGTTCAAAAACGGCTGGGTCTTGAGCGTTTAGGCAGATCAGCTCGTTGACGGTGAAAAATCGGCGGTAGTTTAGGGTTTCTGCAGCGGTTTTCCAAAACGCGAGCTGGTAAAACTGTTTCTTTAGCAGTTTGTTTAAGGGCGCGAACTCCGCTGTGTCGTTGGCTGGCTGGTTGAAGGTTTGAAGTGTTTGCTCGATGTGGGAGCGGATGTTGTGATTGGATTCGTAGTGCGATCGCAGTTGCGCTTTTATTTCTCTGACTGCTTGGGCTCTGGGCTTGCCTGCTAGGTTGGGTAGAGATTCGTTAAGGCGAGTAAGGATTGCGGTGAGTGATTGAGCACTTTCACTGTCTAGTTTTTCTATGGACTGGCTAAAAAAGTCGGGATACGATTCTAGGCTGATGGGAAAGCGTAGGCTGTAGTAGTTGATGCCTAGGCCCTGTAGGTCGTAGCTGAGCTGAAGCTCTCCGCGCTCTAGGCAGCACTCGTAGGTGTCGCCTAGCATCGGTGCGAGGACTTGGCCCGGAATCGCCTGGTGCGACCAGTCAATATCAAACATCCCACTGTATTGAGACTTTTCTCCGTGCTCGAAGACGTCCATTAGGTAGGGATTTTGACGGTCGTAGGCCATGTGGTTTGGCACGATGTCTTGCAGCCACCCGAGATTGCGATCGCGTACTTTCTGAATCAGCGATTCAAACTTTTCTTGACCGCCTAGTTCGGGGTTTATCTGGTTTTGGTCGACGACATCGTAGCCGTGCTGGCTACCGCTACGAGCCTTAAAAATGGGCGATGCGTAAATATCCGAAATTCCTAGCTGCACTAGGTAATCTGCAATGTCTGATGCCTGCTCAAAACCAAAGCTAGGGGTGAACTGCAGACGGTAAGTCGCTATTGGAATACGCATCGAAAAAACTACTCACTCCGACAAAACGCAATTCATCATAGCGATTGCGATTCAGGAAAACTAGCCCCTTCGGAAGGAAATGTATTTATCCCAGGAGTAAGGCATCTAGTGAATAGGCGCCCGGACCAAACACAATAATTAGCGTCAGCATGAGTGAAAAAATGAGCGCTTTTTCCATGCTTGGCGGTTCGCCTTTGTCGCCGTTGGGTCCCTCGTAATAGTCTCCTAGCTGATAGGGGTCTGGTGCCACAATCGGGTCGCCTTTGATTAGCTCTAGCGCCAGTGCGTACAGCATCGATACCAAGATAGACGCGCTAGAAAATGGGGTTAGGATGCCTAAAATCAGCCCGGTGCCGCCAACCAGCATGAATCCTGCTGATAAAAAACAGAGGGGTAGGGGTGCCCCCAAGGCCTCGGACCAAGTCTTTAGATTTTGAATTTTTGGTAGTCCGTGCAAAATAAACAGAAATCCAACAACTGCGCGAAAAGCTAGTAGCATATATCCCTGCGCACCGGCAATAAAGTCGGGGTACAGCGCAGATAGCAGCGTACTGATCGTATCCAATAGAATTCTCCTTTTTCAATCAACAGCAACAGGCTTAAGCGAATTAGTTGTTTATTTAGTTTTGATTAATTTTGAACCATGAGCACGTTGTGTCCGTCCGGGCCTCGCCAAAGGGTGGCTCTCTTAAAAGGCATGACATCGGGCAGGTCAATCACTTTGGGCGAGACAAACTGCACATGGGCTTCTTCTAGCGCTTCGATGGCTGCGTCAATGTCGTCTACCAATAGCTCGAAGTGCATGTGTACGAGGTCGTTGGTTTGTTGATCGAGGGGGAAGGGTCTGGCGCCGGGCGGTGTGAGATAGTCTAAGAATTCGACGCCGAGTCGTCCGGTGGCCGGGGTTAAGGAGGTCACAATTACTTTGGCACTAAAGAGATTATCCATGGTCTCTTGCTTGATGCCGATGTTTGTAAAGCTGCCTTGGTGGGTGAGGCCGAGTACGTCCCGGTAAAGGGCTAGGCTACGCTCTGTGCTAGCGATAGAAATGGCCGAGTGATCCATGCCTAAAAACAGCGCGTCTTTAGATTGCCAATGGTCGGGGCCTAGGCCGGGGGGGAACTGCAGTAGCTCTAGGGGATGACCGTCGGTATCTCGAAACTTGAAGGCGCGGATATCGTTGGGGAGGGTTTGAGGCTCGGGTGAGATGGGAGTAAATGAGAATTTTTTGAGCTGTTCGTAGGCTTTGTCCATGTCGCTGACGATGATGGCAAAGTGCTGAAACCACAGGTCGTTGCTTTTGCTATCGGTCGGAACGGGCTTGCCTGTACCGCTTAAAAACTGCATGAGGCGAATGTTTTCTTGGCCGAGCTGAAGCGACACAATACGGACTTGCGCATCTGGAACGCCGTATAGGTAGCTGGCCTGGTCGCCGCTGATGACGGTGTCGGAGACGACGGTGTAGTCGAAGGCACCGGTAAAAAAATCAATGGCCTGGTTAGCATCAGAAACGGTTAGGCCGATAGACTGAACTGCCTGAACCGTTATGCCGGAGGAAGACGCCATAGTGAGCAATCCTTTTGGTCCAATTTTCCCTCAACATTTTCACACATTCCTGTTGCGCGATCGCTCCGATTTCTGCTTATGTTTGGGCCGTCTCTGGAGATTTGTTACTCTCTGAGTAAAGGAAAGTTCAAAAGAGAAGATTAATAAGCTATGTCTGAGCGGTCTTCGGGTGGGCCTGATCACAAGCGCCTGCCGAACAATCTGCGGTACAAGTGGAGTGTCTTTTCCTTTGTCGGCTTGACGGGATTGGTCGGCTTAGCATACTTGCTGAGTCAGCCACGGTGGATATTTTCGGTGGCGGCGCAGGTGTGGCCAGGTGCTTACTACGCGGTCGATTTGCCGGTTTCGGCGGAGGGCGATCGCCCCAAAGTTATCGCGCTTTCTATTGATGATGGGCCAAGCTCTGAGACTGCACGTATCCTCGATACGCTGGATCGCTACGATGCCAAGGCTACTTTTTTTAATATCAGTGGCAATTTGTCGACCTATGAAGGCGCTGTGCGGCAGGCTGTAGCGACGGGGCACGAGTTTGGCAATCATTTAACTGCTGACGAACCGAGCATTCGGCTCTCGGCGGAGGCTTTCGAGGCGGAGCTGCTCGCGGCTGAGGAGACTATTTTGCCTTTGCTGCCGGGCGATGCATCGGTGGAGTCTTCTGGGTTGGTGTGGCTGCGGCCAGGGATGGGGTTTTATAATTCGCAGATGGTTAGTACCGCGCGATCGCACGGTTATCAGCTTGTGTTAGGTTCGGTCTTTCCTTACGACACGCATATTCCTTCTGTAGGGTTTGCCAGCGCGTTTATTTTGCGTACGGTTGAGCCAGGTGACATTATCGTGCTTCACGACGGTGAAGATAGGGGAGGGCGTACAGTAGATACTCTGGAGCGTGTTTTGCCGGTTTTGCGATCACGCGGTTATGAGGTGACGACAATATCCGGGTTATTTGAAAGGGTGTCCGCCGAAGATACTGTTGATGTTTTGAACAATTCGGCAAAAGTGCTGTAAGTGATAAAGCTGTAGTAGGTTAGAGCAAACGGACTACCCAGATAACGAATGACTTGTCGTGAGGGTCTGGGATGGCACAATCATTTGCTGGTTAACAAGTTCTAACGCTGTTTATGTCTTGGGTTTCGCTAGATGAAATGGCACAGGCGCTTACTAGCCAATCGGTGCTGGTGAGCTTTCCGACGGATACGGTTCCGGCGCTGGCTGCTCGGCCTGAGCAGGCGGGGCTAATTTATAAGGCTAAACGCAGACCGCCTGAAAAGCCGCTGATTTTGATGGGGGCATCGCTTACCGATTTGCTGCCCTATGTGACTGGAGATGAGGGAGAAACTGCGGTGTGGCAAGCGATGACTGAGAAGTACTGGCCAGGGCAGCTCACGCTAGTGCTTCCGGCGAGCGATCGCACACCTGCTGATCTTAACCCTACCCGTACAGGCACCATCGGTATTCGCGTACCCGATCACCCAGTTGCCCTACAGCTACTTTCCCAAACGGGACCACTGGCCACTACCAGCGCCAATCTCTCTGGTCAGCCTTCCCTCACTACACAACCCGACATCGCTCGCGTTTTCCCGACGGCTTTGACGCTTTCACCTGAGCAATACGACGCTCAAGCGAGTAGCGGACAGCCTTCTACTGTTGCTCTATGGAAAGGGAAAACATCGGACGAGGCTAGCTTGCAATGGCAAATCTTACGGCAGGGTAAAATTCGGCTGGAGTAGGGTGGTTTTTGAGCTAGGGTGAGGCATCGAATTTTAGGCCGAATGCAATGACCCGCGCCTCTTCCTCTGCTGACGACACTGCTGCTGCTGAATGTAGCGAGCCAGAAAATTTACGGCTAGCTTATCGACGGCTGCTCGCTTTAGAACGGTTTAAGAGTGGATTTTTGGCGCGAACGGCCCATGAGTTGCGATCGCCTATCAACACCATCGTTAGTCTGAATCAGCTGATTCTGGAAGATCTGTGCGAAGGACCTGAAGAAGAAAAGGAATTTATTGCTCAGGCTAAGGCGGCTGCGCTGAAAATGCTGGCACTGTTTGATCGGGTGGCGGCTGTCTCAAAGCTGGATGTGGGCCGTGAACCGCCTACGCTAGAAGCGGTCGACCTGAGCTTTTTGCTCCCTGAGGTCGAAATGCTGACAGCGTTGCAGGCCGCGAATCAAAATGTACGCTTTGCTGCTGAGATACCGGCTGAGACGCTGGAAATTTACACCGATGCGACGTGGCTGAAGCATATTTTGGTTAGCCTCATTCAGGATGCGATTCCGCATACCAAGACGCTGAGCTTGGCGGCGACTCAGGATGGGCAGTCTGTGACGATTACGATTGAGTGCGATGGTGTCTCTGAGAGTGTCGACCGGTCGGCGGCGGGATTGCAGGCAGAGCTGGATGCGATCGCAAACGCGACGGGAAGTAGGGTTGAGCCAACCTCAGAAACGATATCTACAGCTAGTATTCGTGCTGTAGATGAAGCCGCTAGTACTCTGGAGCTATCGACGGGCTTGGTTCTAGCGATGGCCCACACTGCCTTACCACCAGTTCAGGGCACATTCACTATCACGACTAACCCTGATGATGAAGAGCGCACTCAGTTGCGGTGCTGCTTCCAGGTTCCATGAAGCTTTTAGATGCAGAGCTTTTAGGTTCAAGGTTTGTGGATTTCATGTGATCCTACATCTTGCCGCTAGCCATTATCTCGTGAGATGGCGGAAAACTATCATACATAAGGGTTTACGCGATTAAGATAACGGCCATAGATACCTGTAGCACTCATGAATAAACAGCTTAATGATCGCCTGCCAACAGAATCGAATCACCTTAAGGCTCACTATGCGCCCTGGATCGGGAGCGTACTATTGATTTTGGGTTTGGTGAATTTGCTGCTGGCGCTCTGGGCGATGCTGTTAACCGGTGAGTTTAATGTTGGGATTATCACGGGCGTTGTGGTGACTGTGGTGGGCTACCTTTACCTCACGCGACCCTATTTTGCGATCGCACCCAATCGATTGACGCTTTACAACTTGCTCGGCTCACCGGTAAAGCGCTACCCCTTTGCCACATTTGGTGATATTTCGCTGGAGGGCAATCGGCTCTATATAAATGACGCGAATGACCCGAATCAGCGGGAGAAGGTGAAGGTATCGAAGTGGATGATCAGAAGTGCTGATTGGCAAGCGCTTGGTGACATCGTTAGGTAGCGCGACTAATCCCGACTAAAATGGTCGGATATGTTTGCTCCCGTGATCTGCCGCGTGTTAGCATCGTTTCAATCTGAGCGCAAATGCCCACTTGCAAGAGAGTTGTACCTATGACGCAAGCTATCGACAGACTCGTTGTCTCGCAGAAGACATTCACTACCCTCAAGTGCAAAGAGTGCGGTGAAGAATATGGTCTCGGTGCTAAGCACGTTTGTGAAGATGTGTGCTTTGGCCCCCTTGAAGTTGCCTACGACTACGAAGCGATAAAAAATCAAGTGTCTCGGGAAATTATTGAAGCGGGTCCCAACTCTATTTGGCGCTACAAGGCTTTCTTGCCGGTTGAGACGGATACGCCCATTGATGTGGGGACTGGCATGACGCCTTTGCTCAAGGCTAATCGCTTGGCCCGTCAGCTAGGTCTCAAGTCGCTCTACATCAAAAATGACGCTGTAAACATGCCGACTCTGAGCTTCAAGGACCGGGTGGTATCGGTGGCGCTTACTCGGGCAAAGGAGCTGGGCTTTTCGACGGTATCTTGTGCGAGTACGGGTAATTTGGCGAACTCGACGGCGGCGATCGCAGCCCACGCTGGCCTAGACTGCTGCGTCTTTATTCCTGCCGATCTGGAAGCTGGTAAGATTCTTGGCACGCTGATTTACGACCCGACTCTGATGGCTGTAAAGGGCAACTACGACCAGGTGAATCGCCTTTGCTCTGAGGTTGCTAATACCTATGGCTGGGGCTTCGTCAATATCAATTTGCGTCCTTACTACTCAGAAGGGTCTAAGACGCTCGGCTTTGAAGTAGCTGAGCAGCTCGGTTGGCAGCTGCCTGACCATGTGGTGGCGCCGTTGGCTTCGGGTTCTCTGTTTACCAAGATTTACAAGGGCTTCAATGAGTTTGTGAAAACGGGCTTGGTAGACGCCAAGGATGTTCGCTTTAGTGGCGCGCAGGCGGAGGGTTGCTCACCAATTTCTCAAGCGTTTAAGGAAGGGCGCGATTTTATCACGCCGGTGAAGCCCAATACAATTGCAAAGTCGATTGCGATTGGTAATCCGGCTGATGGTATGTATGCGCTTGAAGTTGCCCGTAAGACGAATGGCAACATTGAAGATGTGACGGACGCTGAGATTGTTGATGGCATTAAGTTACTGGCTGAAACGGAAGGTATCTTTACTGAAACGGCAGGTGGCACGACGATTGCCGTGTTGAAAAAGCTGGTGGAAGCAGGCAAAATTAATCCTGATGAAACCACTGTGGCCTACATTACGGGCAATGGTCTTAAGACTACTGAAGCGGTACAAGACTACATCGGCGAGCCGCTGACGATTGACCCCAAGCTAGATAGCTTTGAGCGAGCTTGGGAGCGGGCCAGCACACTCAACCGTCTTGAGTGGCAGCAGACTCAGGTCTAGCAGCACCCTGCCTAATCCCGTATATTAGGCTTCAACAGCCTGGTAGCCTTAAACACCTAATAAGCAAGTAACTCCGAAAATCCATGGCCGTTAAGGTTCTCGTCCCTACCCCTCTGCAAAAGTTCACCAACAATGAAGCGACGGTCGAGTGCGACGGTGGCAGCATTGCTGAGCTAATGGATACGCTAGAGAGCAAGTTTCCCGGTATCAAAAAGCGCCTCTGTGATGACAACGGCGAACTCCGCCGCTTCGTAAACTTTTACGTTAACAGCGAAGACATCCGCTTTTTGGACAATAAAGAGACGGTGCTTAATGATGGTGATGAAGTCAGCATCGTACCTGCTGTAGCGGGTGGCTAGCGACTCGTTTGTTTATCCCGATGTTTTGAATGTTGTTTGGGTTCAGCTGTATTTCTGCGGCTGAACCCAAGCGACGTAGCCTAAAATAAGCAGCGCGATCGCACTCAAGGGGCCGATAAAAAGGTGATATACCTGATTGCCTGTCGCGATCAGCGCGATGCCGAAGCCGAGAGCAAATACGTTTGAAAACAACAGGTACAAAAAGACTCTCCAATCTTTCATGACTGCGTACCATTTATAGATGAAGATCGCAGCTGTGATGAGCTGGGAAAATTGCATGGTGCTTTTGCTGCCGTTGACGCCGTAGAGCAGCGGCGTAGCGACCATGCAGGCCACTAGTAAGATGTCGAGCAGTCGATCTTTTTTTGAGGCCGAGGGCAATGAATCCGAGGCCGAAAACAATAAAACTGTAGAACAGATTGTTTAGACCGGAGATTTGGCTGACGTAAATCCACTGGTCGTTGATATGCTCTGCGACTTCGTAGGAGGTGGCAATGGCAAAGCACACGTATCCCCAATAAATGCTGGGCAGCGATCGCAGCTTCACTTGATGCCTGTAAAAGTCACTGCGCTGAGAGAAAATCCAGATGCTGATTGCAACAACAACATAAACAGAAAAGTGGGCGAGGGCGATCGCAATCTTCAATGGTAGAGACATGGTCGGGTTGAGCGGGCTATAGGTCTTGGTGTGGATGCTGAAGCAGGTCGAGGAACATTTTTGCGGCGGGTGCAGGTGGGGTATTTGCCAGAGTGGCAGCGCCGATGACTCGGCTCAGACGGATGGGCAGCGATCGCACGTACACATCTTCTGGAATGGGCAGTGCGGCGAGTCGGGGCAACACGGCTGCGCCCAGTCCTTGGGCCACCATGCTGACAATCGTAGAGTCTTCTTTGACGACGTAGGCGACTTCTAGAGATTGGCCCCACTTGGCCCAGTGGTCGCGCACGGCGCTGGTGCATTCTGCGTAGTTAAATAGGATGAAAGAATAGGCGGAGAGGGCTTCCCATGTCAGCTGTTTGGGTGGGGCCGGGTCGGTCTTTGGCAGGAGGACAACATATTCATCTCGGGCGATTTCTACGGTGCTAAATTCTTCCGAGCGGGGGAGTGGAATGAGGCCAATGTCGGTGCGCCCTTCTCGGAGAGACTGCTCTACGCCAGCAGGGTCGTGCTCTACTAGGACAATCTCTACGCGGGGGAAGCGATTGCGAAAGCGGGCAATGTTAGCAGGCAGTAGGTGAGTGGCGGCGCTGCGAAAGGAGGCGATGCGTAGCCGACTGTTGTAAAGCCCTTTTTCGAGGTTGACTTCGTAATCTATCAGCTCTCTGAAGTTAAGAATTTCGTGAGCATGACTGAGGATGCGATCGCCGACGGGCGTTAGCTTTGCGCCAGATCTTCCTCGGCTGAAGAGGGGCACTCCCAGCTCTGCTTCGAGGGCGGCAACTGCGCGACTGACGGCAGACTGCGAGACTTCTAGGGCGATGGCGGCATCCGAGAAAGTACCGTGTTCTGCGACGGCTGTTAACACTTCAAGCTGGAAGATGTTCATAGCACTCATCTATTCGCTTTCCGCATAGATGTGGTCCTGAAGATGATTTGTTTCGCTTAAATGCTAAGGCTAAGGTTACATCAAAT
>JBCBIK010000018.1:0-31809 GCA_038524545.1 Cyanobacteria bacterium J06623_4
AAAGATGGCTCAGCTGGAGGCCGGTGATTGTCTTGAGTTGGCGAAAGCGTTGAAGCGGTTGCTTAATCCGCTGCTTCCAAACTGGGTAGGACGAGGCTACCGGCGCTTTCTGCTGCTGCGATATCAAGGTTTTTTCGAACTCGAAGGCGGCTGGATCTTGCCGAGCGCGAACGGCTCTGGGCACTTTGTCCCATAGAAAGCAGCGAGTGAGTACCCCGTAGTCCAACCCGTCTTGTACAACTTCAATGGCGCTGTGATGGGGCCATTCACAGATAGCACGCCAGGCCAATCGATCTAGATCGACAGCTGCCATTGGCTGTGTGAAGGTCTGTGTGGACGTGAGAGAAGATGTCGGGAGATTTGGCATCGTTGCAGCCACAGAGCGCAGCTAGGAGGTTGCTTTGGTGAGTTGCTTGAGCTGCGATCGCACAGCTCGAAGACTAGATAGGAGTGCCTGCTGGCATTGACTGACCGCTCGCACTATCAGCGACCCAAAAGTGCCCCAAGCGCGCCAAAGGCGGTTGATTGGCGTACGTACTTCCACCGGTAAGTGGGCCAGCGTGCTCACTCTCTGGCAGATGTAGCCAGCTTGGCGGGCCGCTTCAATAGTCTCTAAAGTCAGTTCACCTTCCGCTAAGGCCTCAATGAAAAGGTCTTCCCACAAGCTACTCAGTGGATGATGATGAAATCGCCACGGCTGACTGGTCAAATCGGTAAAGTGAACTAGCCGAGAATCAGCATCTAGCCAGTCCAAATGATTCCACCCGGCGGGCAATGGCTGAACGCCTACCTGAAAGCTCTTTCTAAAGTTTTTACCGAGCCACATGACATCGGGTGCTTTGCCTGACTGCTTTTGTTGTGACACCCAGTCAATAATTTTTGCGAGGCTCCAGATCTTAGCCTGTTGACAGTCTATGAGCATCACGCTGGCAAGGTGGTACTCATTGTCGCTTCTTAGCCCATTGATGATCGTCGCTTTGTAGTGAGGCTGACATTTGGCGGCTGTCAAAGGGACTGCTGCAACAACATTGCCTGACAGATCAAAATCCCAAAGTTCTTTAATATCTGTCAGTACGATTTGGTCAGAGTCGCAATAGATTGCTCTGCCTTGGTAATTGCACCACTCAGGAATTGCCCAGCGAGCTAGAGAAAATGCCGTAGCACCCGGAATCGCTTCAATCAGGTTCCTAGGCAACTGTTTGACTGCCTGGGTTGTCAGGTTGGTGGCTGAGCCTGTCGTGCCATCAATGATATAGAGCTCTAGTTGGCTGTTGGCGTGTTTGGAGAGCGTATATCTAAATACCTGCTCTTCAATGATGTTTTTGGGGCTAGAGCCGATGAAGATTCTAATGGGCTCTGGTGGTGTTACGCGTTCGGCTGAGATTGGGGGCATGGGGAGTCACTTAAATCCAACAATGCTGCGGTCACCTGATCGACGGTCAACTGGTCGGCTTGCGGATAAATTTCACGATAGGGTTGCTTGGCTATCTATAATCAGATCACAAATTTCGCGGACCGCGCCGTCTCCACCTGCTCTCTTGGTGGTGTAGATAGCACAGTCTTGATTGAGCGCCATTCCATTGGCTAGGGTCATCGGTGCACCGACTGCTTTCATCACCGGAATATCATTGATGTCATCGCCCACATAGCCGACTTCTCCTAGGTCAACATTGAGGGTTTGACAGAGCATTTTCAGCTGAGTTAGCTTATCTTCTACGCCCACAAAAACATGTTCAATCCCCAACTTTTTGGCTCGATGGCGCGTAGCCTTTGAGGTACTTGCCGTGATGATTGCAACGGCCACCTCTGAGCGCATCAACAGCTTGATGCCCTGGCCATCTTTGACGTTAAACTTTTTTAGTTCTTCTCCGCTGTCGGTATAGTACAGGCCACCATCTGTTAGCGTGCCGTCTACATCTAGAACCAGAAGCTTGATTGATGCGAGCTTTTGCTGGATATCGGGCTTAAGTGAACTGTTCATCTACGCCTCAACTGGGTAATTAAAGGCCTGCAAGACATCGCTAAAAAGCTTGTTGAGTTGGGCAATTGTGCTGGGTTTTAGCTTCCGCTTGTGGTCGCCTGGCTGGACTTGTCTTTTATGCGCGGTGACGCTTTCTTCTACCTGAAAGTTGGCCTCGCTGAGAATTTTTGACTGTAGCTCGCTGGAGATATTCTTTAGTGCCAGAAAATGGTTGACCTGTTCAAACCAATCTGAAAAGTCTAAGACCATATGCTCATATTTTAGAAAGCACACTGCAGGGTCTGGAAGGAGATGCTCGCTGTAAAATTGGTAGCGCTTTAAGAAGGTTTCTGCATGTTCTATCACCCAGGTGTCAATAGATTCTGCTTGAGCTTCTTCTCGATCTTTGAGCAGATTCTTGCCCAAGGCGTTGTTAACCACTGTATGGCTATAGGCAACAGAAAAGTAGAGGGAAGTTAAAACATCGCGTGGATCGCGTAAGACTAGCAAAATTTTATAGGGAGAAAGCGATGGCAGCGGCCATTCTATTTCTCGAATGGGACCGTAGAAGTAGCCGCTGGGTTTGAACATCGCCTGAAATACTTGCTGCTCCTGCTTGGAGAGCGTGCTAGCGGTTTTACCCAATGCCTCTGAGTAGTAGCTTTCTAGGTTGATAGGCACCATCCCAGCACTCTGAGTTAATCCGCGCAAAATTTCGCCAACGTAAACAGATGCGCACTTGTGAGCGGTAAAAAACAAAATGCTCTGCGCTGCGGTTTGGGCTTGGCTTTTGTTTTGTTCAAGGGCGATTTCATCGGCAAATTTGATCCGGAGACCACGCTGCTCAAGCAGCGTGTTAAGTGGCGGAATCTTGCGGATGGCTGCGCTGATATTTTTCTTCATGGACCCGTACCTGCTGTTTACAGTATTCAGACGTGTTATGACATATCCGCAGCATTTCGGATATTGAGCAGCTGTTGCAGGAGGCTTTCGAGCTGCTCTAAGGGCAGCATGTTTGGGCCATCGCTAGGGGCTACATCCGGATTTTCGTGGACTTCCATAAAGAGCGCATCGACGCCTGCTGCGATCGCTGCCCTTGCTAGCGTGGGTACAAACTGACGCTGACCACCCGAAGAATTTCCCTTGCCGCCCGGCATTTGAACGCTGTGGGTAGCATCAAATACAACCGGATAGCCTAGCTCCCGCATCTGGGGTAGGGAACGAAAGTCTACAACCAGGGCGTTGTAGCCAAAGCTGGTGCCCCGCTCTGTCAGCAATATTTTGTCTGTCCCGCTGACTTCTAGCTTTTTGACGACGTTTCGCATGTCCCAGGGTGCTAAAAACTGGCCTTTTTTCACATTGATCGTTCGGCCAGTGGCGGCAGCAGCAACTAGCAAATCTGTTTGCCGACAGAGAAAGGCCGGTATTTGCAGGATATCGACGACTTCTGCGGCGACCGCTGCTTGATGGCTTTCATGGATATCTGTCAGGACAGGTACGCCAACTTTGTCTTTTACTTTCTGAAGAATTTTCAGCCCTTCTTCAATCGGATAGCCCCGAAAGGACTGTATGGAGGTCCGATTGGCTTTGTCGAAAGAAGACTTAAAAATAAAACTAATGCCCAGCTTGTCGGTGATCTGACGAATGGCATCTGCCATTTTGAGGGTAAAGTCTTCTGATTCGATGACGCAGGGGCCTCCAATAAGGGCAAGCGGTTTTGCCTGGCCAATGGTGATTGCCTCTGTGACTTGAACGTCTTTTACAACTGTATGTTGCGGCGCGTTAGTTTGCAGGGTAGTCGTTTGCATAGGGCTATACCGATGTCATGATGGACTTGGATTTTTCGAGATCTTCAGGCGTATTGATTTCGAGAATGGAAGCGGCTGTTTGGGAGACCATGATACGGTAACCGTGCTCTAGAACTCTGAGCTGCTCTAATGCTTCACACTGCTCTAAAGGCGTAGGCGTGAGCTGGCTGTAATGCGCTAGAAAGTCGCGACGAAATGCGTAAAGGCCAAGGTGATGATACACCGGCGCAGCCTGCCGGTTGCGGTAGTAGGGAACCGGCGCGCGGGAGAAGTACAGCGCTTGTTGGTGGCGATCGCACAGCACCTTCACGGTATTGGGGTCTCGGTAGGCTGCCTCTCCGGTCAGCGGGCAGGCCAATGTTGTCATATCGGGTGCCTTGCCCGCTAGATATGGCGCCACTAGCTGGGTTAGCATTTCTGAGGTCACAAAGGGCTGATCGCCTTGGACGTTTGCTACGACGTCCATTTCTGAGTGACGCCCGGCGACTTCAGCGACCCGGTCGGTGCCGGTTTCATGGTCACTGCTGGTCATTTCGACGAGACCGCCAAACCCCCGAACGCAATCGGCAATTTTTTCACTGTCGGTCGCCACAATGACTTTACTAAAGGCTTGACAGGACCGGGCAGCTTCGTAGACTCGCTGCACCATGGGGCGATCTCCAATCATCACCAGTGGCTTACCCGGAAAGCGGGTGGAGGCATATCGGGCGGGGATAACAGCGAGTAGCTTCATGACCATATTGTGAAAAGTGAGAGAATAATTGAAAAAAAGGGAGCGCGATCGCTAAGACGCTAAAAGAACAGGTGGCCGATAGCCAAACATTTCGATATCGTCTTGGTAGTATTCAAATAGTTGAGCTGAGAGCCTTGGGCTGTAATACGTTCTGTAGTCGTCTGCTCGACTCTTGTTTAGATGCGGCAGCTGGGCTTTAATTTTTAAGTGAGCAAGAACGCGTTGGAAGTCAGTTTGCAGCTGTTCGTATCGACCGACAAAGTCAACGATAAGCTCTCCATTGGATCCGGTGAGGTAGTTTTTTTGTAGGCTCCAGGGTTTGTGCTTGGGTTCTGAGAAACGCCAGCCTAGATATTCTTCGAATCCGGACATCTGCTTCACGTAATCATGCTTGGCGTGATGCTTATTTTTAAGGATGTATTTGTACAGTGATACCTGCCAATCCCAGGGATTTCTGACGAAGGCGAATTTGTAATATTGGTTGTAGAGATTGGGTGCGATCGCAGTCTTTAACTGAGCGGCCGTGACGTGGTCGCTAAAGTGGTGTCCGGTAGGTAAGCGCCCAGGTAAATCGACGGGCAGGCTACCCATTCTCTGGCGAACTTTTGTGACTATCGTCTCTTGTGGCCAGCAGGTATATGGCCGTAGCGCGTGGGTGACGCTCGTGCCTGCGACCTTATGAACATGGATAAAGATAAATTTATGTTTGTGAGAGATAATCATGTGCTCAAAGGACACGTTCAAAGGCCGGTCTGAATAATATCGTGCAAACGAATAACGCCTAGGTAGCCACAGCGGCTATCTACAATAGGCAGTAGGGTAATTTGGGATGGCCGGTTCTCCATCATCTTCAATGCATCGTATGCCAGCAGATCTAGTGGGACTTTGACGGGATCAGGTGTCATCATTTCTTCAGCCCGTAGCTGCTCTAGTTCGGTAGGCTTGAGCTTCTGTAAGCACCGTCTTAAGTCCCCATCTGTAATCAGTCCTAGCAGCTCTCCATGTCCGCCCACAACGCTTACCGCGCCAAATCCACCGCTACTCATCGTGCTGACGACCTCAAGCCAAGAGGCCTCTACCGTGACGCTGACCTGTTCCGATTCCGGATAGACCAAGTCTTTCACCTGCACCGTGAGGCGTTTGCCGAGTCGACCGGCGGGATGGTTGAATGCAAAATCTTCGGGCGTGATATTTCTCATCTGCATGAGGGTCATCGCTAGGGCATCGCCAATCGCGAGTGCCACCGTTGTACTCGTTGTAGGTGCCAGATTTAGCGGACAGGCTTCTCTATCGACCTCTGCGCCTAGTACCACATGGGACTGCATCGCAATGGTAGAAGTGGAATTACCCAAAATGCCAATAATCGGAATGTCTCGCCTTTTCAAATGGGGAAGCATTTGAATAAGTTCAGCGGTTTCGCCGCTATTGGTGAGCAGCACAACCACATCTTCGGCGGTCACAATTCCCAAATCTCCATGGAGCGCGTCACAGGGATGTAAAAAGACGGCAACGGTCCCGATGCTATTTAGGGTTGCTGCGATTTTCTGTGCGACAATGCCAGACTTTCCAACGCCAAGCGTCACGACTTTCCCAGAACAGTTGGCCAATAGATCAACAGCTTTCTCAACCGCGGCTGGCTGAAGGCGACTAGCTGCTTTCTTAATGGCTTCGGCTTCGAGTCTCAGTAGAGTTGTGACCTGAGAAAAGTGCATCTTCTGAGTCATCGTTTGCATAGGAATGTTGGGAGAAGGGAATATTGACAAGAAACGCGTGAGCGAGCTACTTGAGAATGCGCTTTAGTGAAGTGCGAAACAATGGAGGAATCATTGCCTTGAGTCGGTCTGTCGTTGCTGGCACGCGGTCAGTAGGTGGAAATTCAAAGATGATATTGAACAAACGACGGTAAGCACCCGCTGGGCAGGTTAGCGGCTTCACACCATGCCATGCACCCGGCGCGTTTTTAAAGAGGAAGCTGTGGTTGTCTGTAATCCGAATGGATCGCGCGCTGTTGAAATCCTCGTATTCTGGATTTTTGACATCGGTTTGTTTTCCATCTAGGACAAGCGTGTTGCCGCCCCATTCATCATCCCAGTCTGCGCTGGTATTAAAGTAGAGGATATGCGTCCCGATTTTGTCTGGTGAGTCTACGTGGGGAGAGACTTCGCAGCCGCTAAACCCAACGTGCCAAGCAAATCGGATTCGATATTCGGAAACGTCAAATGCAGCAGTGATAAATTTGCGATAGTCCTCACTGGTGGTGAGTTCCTGGATGAATCGCTGCCAGGGCATGGGTAAATCTGAGCTACGTACCACACCTTTTGCGTTTTGCGAGCTATCTTGTGCCGCAGCGTGGTAGATGGACGTCTCGTACGCTAGGTAATATCGGTTATGTGGTCGCTGATTGTTATTTCTTCTAATCCCTGAGTGTTCTTCAAACAGGTCTAGGGAGGGAAAACTGTCGCATAAAACCTTGAATCCGCTATCTGTTAGAAAGCCTTTGAGATTGCTCCAGGGAAAGGGACGGTTGGCTCGAAACTGCGCAACATCAAAGTTCTGTAGCTTTCCTAAGTCGAGATATGAAAGCGTGCTTTTTTCCTGAATCGTTGTGACCATTCTAATGAATACCTCGTTTCATATTGCGATTTTCTAAAGCTTTGAGCAATTGTGTCTGTTGGGGAGGCTCTCTGAGGTGACTGCTGGTCAGTTATTTTTGCTGTGTCTTTTCCCGCAGAGCCGTAGAGGGATGAAAACATCAAGAATGTCGATTCTTTCTCTGAATCCTATCTAAGAATTTTGATATTAAGAAGCTGGTTGCTTGATTTTTCCTAAGGTGTTCATGATACGACGCTTTCGTTTTATCCCAGCTTCTAAAAACGCAGCGTAAGCTAGCTGAAGGCGGTTGCGGAAACTGTCATAAAGTGCCCGAGGCCGCATGTTTTCTCGCTGGGCGAGATAGGCTTTCCAGTAGAGTTCAATAAATCGCTTTCGGTTTCCCTTAAAATGAAGAATTTTTTCTTTCACAAAGGGTCTGAGTAAGCCTTTCGCTTCATCGTTTGGAGAATAGTTGTATACTTCGCAGGGCACCAGCTTAATCGTAATGCCTTCAACTTCTATCCAGTCAGATTCCCGCTGAAAGAACGTGTCCATGCCGATAACGTCCATTAGCGCGTACTGGTCGCACCAGAAAATATCGCTTTCAAAGTACGTTGTCTTGTAGACGGCTAGAATTTTCTCTAGAAAGTGAATGACCCTGTCAGGCCGACGGTTGGAGATGAACATAACGCCCCAGTTGATGGGCATGTCTTTCCTCGCTCGGTAGGTTAGGGCGATATCGAAGTCTTCTTCAAAGATGCCGTCAATATTGCCATTGATTAAGATGTCGGAGTCTAGCGTGACGATATTGTTGTATGCACCTTGTGCCCGCACGTAGTTGATTTGGCTAGCCAATCGGCTGTACATCATGGGCTCATCTGGAGCGATTTCGCTGCGAAACACATTAATGCTGCTATCTAAGTAGCTAAATTGGGATTGCGTATCGCTAAGGACAACCCGCTGACAGTCAGGATGGAAGAGCTTGGCAGAGCGGAACATCAGTTCGATCAACTTGTGATATTGCTTTCTAAGCGATCTGTTCAAAGCGTTGATCGCTTTGATATCTTCTATCTTTTTTTCAACGTGGAACGTCGCAAATGTAGTCACTATCTATGTTCCTTTACGATACAAAATTCCCTTGACGCTTTGCTTGAAATGGTAAAAGCGCTCATTCATCTGACGCTTGTAGTACTGCACATAGTCGTCAGTGCCAAACTTCCGAGAAATATCAGCACCTAACGCGATCAGCTCCGGCTTATCCAACTCTTGGCAAAGATGAATAAAATCACTGTTTGGCTCGGCCAGTGTCAAAAAGGGATTCATGCTAACTAGGCTGATACCTCTTTCTCGCAGCACCGTACGGATTTCTGAGAGCCCCTCGTAGTACTGGCGATACCGATGATTCGGATCGGCGCCTACCCACTGTGCATGCTGTTTGTGTGCATGATGGTTCTGCCCTAGCGCGCAGTTGTCACAGCCTATCAAGATAATATTTTTAGCGCCCATATTTGCCGCTAGATTTACCCCAGCCTGCGAAATAGAAGACCACATATACAGCCGATTTCCCTGTGGCTGACGAACCCAGTCTAAAATTCTGCCCGAATCGCTCGGTTCCCCGGGGGGCTGTAAGTTCTTCTTCCCAAAGCTATCAAAAAAGTAAAAGTGCTGCTCAGCGTACTCGAGCTGTTGCGGGCTGACAAGTGACGCAGTTTTTTGATGCTTCGTAATCCAAGTGATGTCGGGATGTGCTGACTCACCTTCTAAAAACTCAGGGATAGCCAGATTGGGATGGATGGTGATGCTATATTTGACCGGCAGTGTTTTCCAGGCCATGTTTAACCCAATCGTAATCTTATCTGCTAGCAGCGAGAGAGGGAAAACTCTTAGACTTGGACCGGTTCCTATGACGTAAATGTCGCTGTCGGGATATCGGTTATACAGCTCACTTACACACTTCATAGTTGAGAATATTCCTGGCTATACAAAACTCTAAAATACAAGTCTTAAAATAGGAGCTATTTAAGAGGGTCCGATGGCTTCTCGTCGGGTCATCAGCGACTGTCAGTGATGACCAAGCACATGTCTCTCTACAGTATATTTACATCGTAAATGGGCTGAATCAGCTCATTCTGTCGATCTACAGATGCCTTGAGCTATTCTGTTGCATGAACTTTCGAAGTGGCTACTTCAAGGGTGGCTGTCCTCCAGTCTCTAGGTTGATAAAACCTGCATTCTGAGATGGGCAGTTTATTTTCTACCTTAAATTCAAATCCTTTGAAGGAGTCCATAATCTCCAGGGGACCCTGTCGAACATTGGTACTCATGGTGTAGGTCCCGGGGGGTAGCCCAACATAGGGCATGTGCATTTCAATGATGTTGTTACCGGGGGCGAGTGAAAGCCGGATTTTATCGATGCTGTTAGATAGAGAAAGCATGCGACCATCCTCAGAGCTTTTGCTATTGATGACAACAACCATGCGAACATCGTCTAGCGGGCGGTGAATTTTACAGCGCATGCAGTAGGTCGCTGGTTCTCCGCTAAGTAGCGTCGTGATTTCGTTGCCAGAAGCATCCTTAAAGAAAAGCCCTGTAATGTCGGCGCCTAGGCTTTTGTCTGCTGGCCTAGGTGGAAAGGTCATTTTCCCCATTGTAGTTGCCGTCTCTTCGCTGATGAGGGCGTCGTTCTCGTAGATTTTCATCACTTCTGAGGTCCTGCCTACGGCCTGCACCATTCCGTCTTGCAGATACACGGCAGACTCGCAGAGCGAGAGCACAGAATTTGTATTGTGGGAAACTAGAATAAAAGCAATGCCTTTCCTTCTTAGCTCTGCTAACCGGCGAAAACATTTGAACCGAAACTGAACATCGCCAACGGCCAGCACTTCGTCGATGACCAAAATGTCAGGCTCTGTATAAACGGCGCAGGCAAATCCTAGCCGAGCAGCCATGCCAGAACTGTAGCTTTGGACCGGTGCATCGATTGAGCTGTCAATTTCAGCAAAGGCAACCACATCATCGAAACGCGCTTCAATCTGTTGTTTTGTTAAACCCAATACAGACATGTTTGCATAGATATTTTCTCGACCTGTCAGTATGGGATTAAATCCAGCGCCTAGGGCAATCAATGGTGCAATCCTGCCGGTGACGGTCACCGTTCCTGCATCGGGTTTGATCAGGCCAGTGATGATCCTGAGCAGGGTAGATTTGCCGCTGCCATTTCTGCCGATAAGTGCGATCGCCTCACCCCTTTTAAGCTGAAAAGAAACATTCTGTAGTGCGCAAAACTCTTTCTTCCGAAGAGACATGTTTTCATGGCCTCTTAGTCCAAAAATCTCTGCCGACATATCGCGCAGGCCGTAAAACATAGACTGCTTTAGGTCTCGACAGAATTTCTTTGAAATCCCATCGACTGAAATGACAACATCTGGCAACCGATCTAATCTTTCAAGTGAGTCCCCCGATGGATTTGAATAATTCGCTGATTCTGAAGTCTTTTGGGTTGTAGAATTTTGGGAAGTTACTAGAGCGCTTCCAGACTTATGCGCTGTCTCTAAAACCTTATTCATTAGCTTCTGCTCTTATTAGTCTTTATTCTCTATCAATATTTCTCTATCGCAAGCGTCTAGGAACTCATCCTCTCAATTACGTATGGAATAGAAAGCCGGTAGATGAGCCAAGCAAGCAGCAAACCCAGAAAACCAATGCAGCTAACTACCCAGAAGCCTGTCGGATGTGAAATAGACTGCCCGATGGCTAGCTCACGCGTTGTTACGAGGAGCGGCGTGACAGGGTTCAGTTGAACAATCTTGCCAAAGATTCCATCGGCCACAGGGGGATAGACAACAGGCGTCAGCAGCAGCCAAAAGTTAGTTGCAATCGTGATGCCTTTGGTAAAATCTTGATACAGAGAGCCAATTGGCGCAATGAGTACGCCTAAAAAAGTGCCAAATATTACCAAATGAATGAGTGCAACTGGCGCTATGAGCAGGCTCCAGGTGACAGGAATTTTGTACAAGATAAACAGGCCAGCCACTAAAATGAGTTTGACTGCAAAATCAAAGAACAGCTCGCCCAATCTTGACATGATCAAGGCTTCTCGGGGGAAATTTACCCGTATGAGCATGCCTCTCGCAGCGCCGATGGCTTGCATCGGTCCAGTCAACGCATCGACGAAGGTTTGCCACAAGGTCATACTGAACATGACATAGGCAGGATAGGGTAGGTCAGTGTCTTGGATGTTGACAACGCCGTTGGAGCGCGCAAGCGTCAGACCGATTGCTGTGACTAGCGCGGGAATAAACGCCCACAAAATGCCTAGAAATGACTGTCTGTATTTAGCATTGATGTTACGCTTCATCAATTGCCAGGATAATCCTCTCGCGGCATAAACATCTTGACGCATCATTCTGAAGAGTTCTAGCGGTCGGCGGATGTTGCTTTCCGGCCGTCGAACGACTGAGCGTGGTCTTTGGGCGCTAGGCCTAATCGTTTGTTGGGTTGACCGATGCATGTAGATTAATCCCTTGTGGACTTATTATCAGTTGGTGGCAAGAAAGCTAGGTAGAACTGTTTTTTTGATGCTGTAGCTAAGTTTTCAAGATTGAATTGTAGAAAACCGGATAGCGCTTTGAATTTGCTGTTACGGTGCTTTGTACGAGAGTAAGTTTGCGATACGTAAGAGTTTACATATCGCAAACTTATAATAAGACAAGGTCTGCGCCTCTTCCTCAAAGTTATTGTGATGAAATGACCTCTCCTAGCGCCTTCGTCGTTGGGACGATCCCTTCGCGGCTGAGATGGTGGGTGTCTCTAAATTGACTTTCTTCCTGAATGAAGTCGAACCCATTGACAAATCCTAAGTTCCGCTCTTGGGTAAATCCTTCGACGGACTGCAGCCACTCCTCAGCGCCTGCCTTAAACGTCTCGGAGGTGATATCTGCAGCAGGGTTAGTCGGTAGCGTCAGAATAATTAGCTGGGTTCCATGTTGTTGACAGAGCTGATAGATGTATGTCAGGTCTTCTTGAAAACGCTCGGCTTCTTGAAACTCATCGTACGAGGCGAATTCATAGGGCTTCGGCTCTTCCTCGCCATTGCGACTTCGTAGGACAGTTTTGAGGGTGGCGATCGTGGGAATGAACGTCTTAATGTTGTTGCGATATCGATAGAGATAAAAGTTCTTTTCTATCGTTCGAAAGAGCTTGTAAGTGAAACGATTATCTGCATAGGCTTCAAGGCTAGGAATTTGCACATTTCTTTCACCGACTACTGAGAGTCCGTTGGTGTCATGGGGACTCATGACATAAACAACCCATCCTACCTTAAGATTGGGGAAAACAACTGTATCTAGCATTTGTGCAGTGCCCTTAGAATCAGCGCCCACGAGTCTAAAGCTCTCAACTGATGCATTGTTGCCAATCTGCGTTGAGAGCATTTCAGCGTCGATCCCATCTGCAATGGAGCTGCCGACGATGACAACATCAACTGTGTCTGCTTTCTCAGCCCTTCTGACTGCACTTTCTACGAACGTAGAGCGCTGGGTAATCCCTTCATCTTGCTCAAACAGGTTGAACCCGCTGACGCTGGCATGGAGCGCAACTTCTATTAGCCCAATCGCGGTTAGCGTTGCGAGGATATCTCTTGTTCTATAACGCCAAGACTTTACCGATAGCTTAGAACTGGAAGTAGATGAATTCGTCATTGCGAAACTCCCCCCATAGTACGATTGATAGTATGAGCCAGATAAAGCAGCCTGTCCTGATGGTTGCCGGCTGTTTCAACACCCACAGACGATCTCCCCTGAGCCAGGCGATCGCATCTAGCAAAAGCAAGAACCAGATGACCTGCACAAAGTTGACCCAGTTGCTGAGGCCTACGCCGCCTGAAATGCGGAAATTTGTAAAAATAGAGAATACAAATGCCTGTGCTTGACCAATAGAATCCGCTCTGAAAAAGAGCCAAATTGTACAGTTAATATTGAACATCAAGAAGATTAGCCCTGCCGTTTTTACGGTGAGTTTTTCTCTGATGTTCTGATAGGCACTTTTAGTGAATCCAAAGGCCCTGTATAACGCCAGTATCCCGCCATGTAGTGCTCCCCAGGCTACAAACGTCCAGGCCGCGCCATGCCACAGGCCGCCGAGCAGCATCGTAATCATGAGGTTACGGTAGGTTTTTAGCTGACCGTATTTATTACCGCCTAGAGGAATGTACAAATAGTCGCGGAGCCATTCAGAAAGGCTGATATGCCATCGGCGCCAAAAATCACTCGGATTTTTAGCAAAGTATGGAGAATCAAAATTATTGATGAGGCTGAAACCCATCAGCGCGGAAATGCCACAGGCAATATTCGAGTATCCTGCAAAATCTCCGTATATCTGAAAGGCAAAAGCATATCCACCCAGCATGGCGACAGCTCCGGAGCTTGGAACAGCGTCTGAAAAAATGGAGTCGACAATACCTGCTAAGTTATCGGCAATGACCAGCTTTTGGTAATAGCCTAGGACAATCAGCCAGAAGCCGAGCTTAATAGCATCCGCAGATACTTTCCGAGGTTGTGTAATCTGAGGTAGGAGATGGGTTGCCCGTTCAATAGGACCTGCAACGAGCTGAGGGAAAAAAGAAACGTACAGGGCAAAGTCGAAGAAGTTTTTTAGTGGTTTGAGCTTGTTTCTGAAGACATCGACTGAATAGCTGATGGACTGAAACGTATAAAACGAGATGCCAACGGGTAAAACAACCTCTAAGAGAGGACGGTTAACTTCTAAGCCGACACTTTGAGAGAGCAGGTGCAGGCTTTCGGAAAAGAAGTTGAAATATTTGAAGAACCCAAGAATGCCTAAGTTTATAATAATACTCACAGCGAGCAGCCACTTTCTGGTCCGTGGCTCTGCCTGCTGTGAGAGCATCAGCGCAACAATGTAGTCTACACAGGTTGATATAAAAATCAGCGATAGGAATCTGTAGTCCCAGGCCCCGTAGAAAATGTAGCTGGCGACGAGAAGAAGTCGATTCTGCCAGCGGTGTCGAAGGCATAAATACAGCGGATAAACGATGCTAAAAAAGCAAATGAATAGCAAAGAGTTGAATAGCATCCTGGTAGACTCTTTAGGTCGCGATGATTAGCGTTTTCCATAGCGTTTGTGACAGGGAGCTGCCTATAGCGCCAACCTATCGACGTAAAATCCTCAGACCTCTCAGTGAAAATTTTATGGCTGTGATGGGTCTCGGTCAGCTACCGTAGAGGTTGGTGTCTGCACTACGCCTGGATACGTCGCTAGCGCGCAAGGTTATGTTCGTGCCTATGCGACGTCTGCTTGCGGGCAAACTTTGTAAAAAAGTACTGGCACGCTCTACGTAATTTAACGACTTGAGTTGATAGCTATCCGGACATCGCTGTTTGGCCGTCAGACGTTTCAAGTAATGTTTATAAAAATATGATCGTTTGATAATTTCGTTCTTTCTGACTGCTGTTCTTGCAAAGTTGCGCTACGCAGTAAAGCGGCAATGGCTGACTGTTGACTTACTTTTGAGAAAGTGTCTTTTGAGAAAGTGTGATCGCACAGGATAGCGGCTAACGGCTGGAGAGGCTTATTTGTCTACGGGCTTGAAGAACCTGGGCTGGCAAGAAAAATAGTCGACCTCTTGAGGTTTTTTGCCTATCGCGGTTTTGACAGTTTCCAGGAGTCTTCTTGGTATTAGCTGCTTTGCGATCGCGATCGCTGTCTTACGCTTTAGCGCGGTAGGTGTTGCAGCATTTGTCTTGTTCTTTTTGTCAGCCGTCCATTTTGAGAAGGCGTAGTCACTTTGTTGCGGCGGAGTTTGGTTAATTGCATCTGCAGTGACCCGCTCAGCTAGGATCAATAGCGAGGTCCTGCAGTTGTTAACCACGTATACCCTAGCGTTAACCTCAAGCGGATCAGACACTTCGTACCAGTTGTTTGGCCCCCATTCGAATACCACCATCCGCTTGATTTTATAACCGTTTTCAGCCGAGAGAACTCTAAAGTACAGCTCCGGGCTGAACTGATAGAAGCCATGGCCCGACCAGTTGTTGGTTGGTGTTTGTATGATCAGGTGCCCGCCTACCTTCACCATCTCCATGATGTTCTGGATAGCGATAGGAAAGTTGAAGATATGTTCTAAAGTTCCTCCGTCGTACACCAGATCGAACTGTTCCTTATAGCTCTCTGACACCGGAAAGTTCATGTCATGTAAGAGATCGGCACCTTCAAAGTCGGATTTGTCCATCGATAGGACTTCAGTACTATCAAAGGCTTGAAAAATTGGATCTGCTAGGCCTTTCGGTTGCAGATCATCAACCGGTAAGTCTGAATTAAGACGCTTGAGTTCAGCTTTCAACAGTGAGAGCTCAGATGGTTTGACGTATAGATTTTGCTTGCCTAATGTAAGCACTTTGCCAAACCGTATGCTGTCCTGGTAGGCCGATATAAAAAATCTAGCGGTATTGATGTCAATTCCCACGCTATTTACTCCTGTGTATCTAAACCATGTGTGACGATATATACATCAGAATACAAAATAGATGTATAGAACCGATAGATAGAACTATTCAAAGCACAATCTGTTGTTCTACCCATCTTTAAACTGTGACTGCCGGAAGGAACGATCAGGATCTATGCCCAACTGCACTTTAACGACCTGCTTGAAAGCTAACCAAATAAAGGGGGGAATGGTGCTGGCGTACCTTTTCCAAAGACGCCTGGGTTCTTGCACAAGTCGGTGGCACCATTCCAAGCCATACTTCCGCACCCAGGGGGGTGCCCATTGATTGATTCCAGCATAAATTGCAAAAGCGCCGCCGAGCCCTACCATGACGGTTTTGATACGCCCTCTATGCTTACTCATCCAGCGCTCTTGCTTTGGGCAGCCAAAGCATACGAACACTAGCCCAGCTCCGCTTCTATTAATTTTTAGAATGATCGAATGCTCTTCTGCTTCGCTAAGCTGTCGGAAGGGGGGAGAGATAGCACCGACAACTTCCAACCTGGGAAACTCTAATGCCAGCCGCTCTCGCATTTTTGTTAGCACATCATCTGTAGAACCCAGCAGAAAAATGCTGATTCTTTCTGCTTGGGCTCGTCTACAAAGACCAAGCATCAGATCCATGCCGGCAACCCTATCTTGGGGCTTGCCCTTCATTAATCCGGTCATCCACACCAATGGCATCCCGTCGGGGGTCAGTAAGTCAGCACTTTTGAGAACCTCGGCGAAATCCGGGCTCCAGTGGCCTTCCATCAGCATATGCACGTTCGATACGCAGACAACCCGACTCAGAGAGGCCCGGGCCCACTCGATGATGACATCAATCTGCTTTTCAAAAGATGCAGAGGCAATCGGAAATCCTATTACGCTTTGTGTGGGTACAGCGGTTCTCAGTTTTGATGAGATAGGTGCTTGGATAAAACGGTTCATAGTTCTCAGCGTCCGCAGATTCGCTTCTACTGAAGTACGGAGATGATTATGAACCTATGACTAAGCACGCTTGGCCTGAGCCCGATGTTACTAACCAACAGCCTGTATGCCTTGTTCCAATCTGTTCATTCTGATATTTAACAGAATTCACAGACGTCTAAACGAACAGCTACAAGCTCTGTAAAACCAGTAGTGTTAGCGATAAGTAGACGTCTGTTAGTCAAAACAGAACTCTGTTTTGACCTGTGGAAAAGTGGCGATCGCAGCCCTAGGGGTTCAAGAGCTGAAGCTACTGTCGAACGACGTTATATGAGGGAGGTAGTTAGAAAATCAGGTGCCTCAAAGGCTAACTAGCTAGAAAAACAATTACCTAGAAAACAAATCTGTTAGCAGATAGATCTTCAGACAAAGGTGTTCTAATCAGCTTGCTTTCAAACAACCAGTAGGTGTCTAGATAGGTTCAAGAAAATAGTGATAGATATTGCAAGCAACCTTTAGCCCTTGGTGATTTAGCTTGAGGATGATAGGTAAATATCTAGGTAGATAACACAAAAAATAATACGGGCTCGGTCGGATATGACCGATGTCTTATGCCCCTGACAGCCACCTTATAATTGATGGCCTAGCTCAACTGATCTAACTAATGAATCAAGCGCTCGCGCTACAGATACTTTGCAAACGCTCGCTTCGCATCTAGAACTATCGAAAAGAACAGCCTAAGACAAACTACTATGCATTTGGCTCAAGGCTGTAATCTTGATAGCCCACTGCTACGAGTGAGACAAATATACATTTAATTTTCATGATACATACACTTGCATATTTTTTACAGCTCGTGCAAGCCAAAACTGCCGAACGACTCAGTATTCATGGAAAATTCATGATGAGTCGTTGTTCACTTTCCGTGAAATTTCCGACGAAATTCTACTTATTCATGAAGCTATCGTCTGTACCCGTTCGTTGTGACTCGTTTTTCTGTGTAAGCCTTCGGTAAATATCTGACTGCTATGGCGGACGCCTTTGAAAACCCTTCGTAGGGCTGTTTGTGTGTTAAGTGCCCGGTAATTTTCCCGACTGCTCATATGACAACGATTAACTTCATTCCGCAATTGTCCGGAGCTGCAGCGTAATCTTTGAAAAGTTGGTATGTAGCAAATGCTGAAAGCGGCCAGTTTGGGCGCTCAGTTCGGACGGTCAGTTCGGGCGCATTGTTCTGACCGTTTTGGCTGAGCTATTCACCAAGTGAGTTCTGACAAACGCATTCTGAGGCTACATTGCAGCACTGCTGTGGTGGCCTTTGGTTAACTGCTTTCGCTCTACACTGCTCTTTCTTGTGGTGGTTTTGATAGCGCTGTTTTTTCAAATAGTTTTTGTTTGCAGCGTTTTTGTATTTGCTTTTACAGCAAGTTGTTTATTTATTGCTAACTACTAATGATTGGTTGTGTGTCTATGCTGACAAAATGTCTGCGGTTGTTTGTGAATTCATCACCGGTTGCGATCGCCATATGCCTATTGTCTGATGCTGCTCTATTGCCATTGAGTGCGATTGCCCAGGAAGGTCTGCCTAGCTTATCTTCACCGCCAGCTGAGCGGGTATTGCCTGCACCAGTGCCTACTACCCCTCAAGTATCGGCTCCGCTCCCGATGTCCGAGACTGCCTACATTCTGGGACCTGGTGATATTGTTAATGTCGATATCTTTAGAGTCAATCAGTACAGTGGTGACAGCCAGGTTCTGATCGACGGTACGCTCAATCTATCTTTAATCGGCAAGGTATCGGTCGAAGGACTAACGCTGCAACAGGCCGCTGAGGTGCTCTCTGCTCAATATGCTCAGTTTCTGCGTCGTCCGATTGTCACAGTCACGTTGAGCGCTCGCCGACCACTTCAGCTAGCGATCGCAGGCGAAGTCAACCGACCAGGCTCCTACACAATTAATCAAAACAACACTGAATCTGCTCGCCTCAGCCAGCTGTTAGAAACAGCTGGCGGTACGACTCAAGCTGCTAATCTCTCGCAGGTCTTGCTAAGCCGAGTTCAGCCTGATGGGAGCCGTCAGGACATTGCCATCGATTTACTAGCCTTGGTACAGTCTGGCGATCTCAGCCAAGATGTCACGCTAAGAGATGGTGACTCTATTGTGATTCCCACCTCCCAGACGCCACTGCAGAACTCTGGTTTGATAGCAGATGCCAGCTTTTCATCCGATGGGTCTCAGCCGATCAACGTCGCCGTTATTGGTGAAGTCTACCGTCCGGGACCCCACACTCTACAGGCGGGCGGGGGATCAAATGCCAATAGCCCAACCACGATTACAAGAGCTATTCAAGCTGCAGGTGGCATCAAGCCAAAGGCTGATATTCGAAGCGTCCAGGTAGTTCGGCCTACCCGTGCCGGTAATCCTCAAGTCTTTGAGGTGGATCTTTGGAAGCTGCTAGATGCTGGTGACATACAGCAGGATGCCATCCTGCAGGCTGGTGACACTGTATTTGTGCCGGTGGCGACAGCGTTGACACCGGCCGAAGTTAGCAGAGCTGCTTCTGTGAGCTTCTCTCCCGAAACGGTGCGAGTCAACATTGTGGGCGAAGTCAAGCGACCTGGCGTGGTCGATCTGCCTCCAAATACGCCGCTTTCACAAGGTATCTTGGCTGCAGGTGGCTTCAACAATACACGAGCGGATACTGGAACCGCTGAGCTAGTGAGGCTACAAGACGACGGCACGGTTGCTCGTGAATCTATCTCTGTAGATTTTGCTCAGGGCATTAACGACGATAGCAACCCACTGCTCAGGAACAACGATGTCGTCATTGTCAACAGAAATGGGTTGGCTAGCGTTACGGACACGTTGAGCACGATTACGGGTCCTTTCGGTGGGCTCTTCTCTATCTTTCGATTCTTTGACCTATTCGACTGATGCTATATCAACTGCATCGTAGAAAACGTCCATATACTTTCTATACCTAATTTGTCTCCTATAGATACTGAAACGCAACATGAAATCTGAAACGGTTTTGAGACTGTCTCCATTACAACCTGACGCTACTGTTTCAAGAGATGATGCAGAAGGTGGCCTAGATATCGGCCAGCTTTTGCGGACTTTACGGCGAAAATGGTTTGTCATTTTGGGCGTTACTTTGGCAACCACTGCGGCGGCGGCTGCCAAAACGCTGACAGATACTGCCCTGTACGAGAGCAGACTTGAAATTCTGGTACAGCCTATCAGCGCAGAAACTGAGGTGACCTCAAATGTACCAGAGACATTTGAAGGCGAAAGCAACCCTGCCAGCGTACTCAATGCTGACCTGCTCAAGATTTTAAGGAGTCCGGGGGTACTTGCTCCGGTGGTCGCACAAGTCAAATCAAGCTATCCCGAATTTTGTACTGACTCTCCAGACCCCGTCGATATTAGCAAGCTGGAGAACGCAGATAGAATTTGCTACAACAGCATTGTGAGTGGCCTTCAACTCAATGCGCTGGCAGTGCAGTCTGATATTCTACAGGTCAATTTCGAAGACCCTGAGATAGAGAAAGTGACGACTGTGCTCGGTTTGGTAGCAGATGCTTACTTACAGTATTCGCTGGCTTCTCGGCAGGCCGACATCAGCCGAGGCATCGACTTTGTTAACAAAAAGCTTCCTGACCTGCGCGCGAAGGTAGATTCACTACAAAACCAGCTTCAAAATCTTCGTCTTGAGAACGATTTAGTAGATCCTGAGTCGAGAGGTAACCAGCTATCTGGACAAATGGATGCTTTCTCTAAAGAACAGTTGCAAATATCTGTTGAACTGCAACAAAATCGAGAAATTTATGAGAACCTTCGGCGACAGTTGCAACAACCCACTGAATCTGCTTCTTCCTCTGCCCTAGCTAGCAATCCCCGCTACCAGAATCTATTAAATTCACTGCTTGCTTTAGATTCAGAGATTGCAGAATCTTCAACACTGTTTTTAGACAGCAGTCCAGACATGGAGATACTCAAAGAGGAACGGCAAAATTTGTTGACGCTGCTTTCTCAGCAGGGTCGACAGTCTGAAAGAGAAATCATCAACAGGATTCGAGAGCTAGAATCTCGCGAAGAAGCGCTCAATCGTACAATCAGATCGTTAAACTCAGATATTGGTACTTTAGCGGGCATTTCGCGAGAGTATACCGACATAGAGCGGGAGCTAGCAGTCGCTACTGACAACCTGACTCAGTTTCTAACTAAAAAAGAAGCGCTGGAAATTGATGCTGCCCAACGAGAGATTCCGTGGGAAGTGGTGACGCCGCCTACCGTTCCTAACCCTCA
Source organism: Cyanobacteria bacterium J06623_4 (assembly GCA_038524545.1). Taxonomy (GTDB): domain Bacteria; phylum Cyanobacteriota; class Cyanobacteriia; order Phormidesmidales; family Phormidesmidaceae; genus Phormidesmis. The sequence continues at coordinate 20,814 of JBCBIK010000018.1, forward strand.
ACCAGTGAGCCTTCCTCAGAATTTGCTGTTAGGGGGCATTCTAGGTTTGTTGCTGGGGTCAGGCCTTGCGCTTCTATTGGATCAGTCGGCCGGTGTGATCCATAGCGACGAAGAGATTCGACGGACGACACGATTGCCGGTACTCGGTCGAATTCCTAAGCAGGCCCTGAGCGAAGGGGCTACTGTACGGGTTGGTGCCACAAGAGCCCTAGCACATGTTGGCGCGGTGGCTGCATCTACGAATGCCAAAGCTGTTAATGCTAACAGTTCTGGACACGCTCTCTCTAGCAATACGGGTCAGCAAGACTACGTAACCGATCCGTTTGCGGAATCGTTCCGTTCTCTGTATACCAATCTTCGATTGATTAATTCTCCCAATCCGATCAGGTCGGTTGTCATTAGCTCTGTGATGCCTGGCGAGGGCAAATCTACGGTAGCTATGAACCTGGCAGAGACAGTCGCGGCGGCTGGTAAGCGAGTGCTTCTAGTGGATGCAGATTTGAGAAACCCTAGCCTTCATACTTACTTAGAGATTTCTAATGAGAAGGGACTGACCAATCTATTTTCGGGAGAGTCTAACCCAGCCATTATCCAAAAGTTTGCGCCTGACTCTACGCTGTATGTGATTGCTGCAGGCTCAGCGGCCTTCGAGCCTACTCGCTTGTTCTCTTCTCGTGGAATGCGCCAGTTTGTTGAACAAATCCAGCCCAAGTTTGATTTAGTCATTTACGATACGCCGCCACTGATTGGACAGTCTGATGCTTATTTGGTTGCAGCAAAAGCGGATGGTTTATTGATTGTGACGAATCCAGGACAGCTAAAACAGGCAGCTTTGGACCGTGCCATGGAGCAGCTGAACATCGCAGGCATTAATGTTCTTGGACTGGTGAACAGGGAGCACTAGGCGTCCTGCTCTCAAATGTGTAATCGAAAAGACGCTGGGGCTTTCTGACCCAGCGTCTTCTGCAGATGTGTTTGTGCGCAGGCTAGCCTGCCAGTTTTTCACTGGCTGCTGCTAGTCCGCTGCTATTGACTTTGTGGCCGAGTTCTAGGAGCGTGGCTTCTAGGGCGCTGATGGTGCAGAGAATGTCGCGATCGCTCACAAATCCCAAATGACCCAACCGGAACATCTTGCCTTTCATATGATCCTGTCCGCCTGCTAGGGCAATGTCGAACTTGTTTTTCATGATTGAGCGAATTTTTTCAGCGTCGACCCCTTCTGGCACGACTGAGGTCACTGCCGGGCTCGCGTGGGTATCGGGTGCAAAGAGCGGTAAGCCAAATGCTTTCATGGCCGCTCGCGTCGCTGCTCTGTGCCGGGCGTGCCGAGCGAAGATATTTTCTAACCCTTCTGCCTGCATCATTTCTAAGGCGACTTTCATGCCGAAATAGAGGGTGACGGGCGGGGTGAAGGGTGTGCTATTTTTATCTGCGGACTTATTGTATTTGCCTAGGTCTAGGTAAAACTTGGGCAGCGTAGCCGTCTTGTAGGCTTCCCATGCTTTGTCGCTAGCGGTGACAAAGCCCATGCCAGGCGGGAGCATAAAGCCTTTTTGTGAGCCGGAGGCGATCACGTCGATGCCCCACTCATCTACTGGAATGTTGTGTGAGCCGAGACTAGTGACTGCATCCACGATGATGAGCGCTTCGCCGTGCTCTTTTACCAGCTTATTGATGGCTTCTAGGTCGTTGAGGACTCCCGTCGACGTTTCGCTGTGGGTGATCATCACCGCTTTTATTTTTTTCTCGCTGTCGGCTTGCAGTTCTTTTGCGAAGTCGTCTGGGTTCAGCGGTGTGCCCCATTCAGCTTTAATCACCGTAACGTCGAGACCGTAGGCTGTGGCGATTTGTGCCCATCGGTCACCAAATTTGCCGTTGCTGCCAACGAGGATGCGATCGCCCGCGCTCAAGAAGTTGATAATGGCTGCTTCTACTGTGCCGGTGCCGCTTGCCGCCAGGGTCATAACGTTGTTTTTAGTCTGAAAAAGCCACTTCAGATTTTCGTTGGTCTCTGCAATGAGCTGACTAAACTCGCCGCTGCGGTGGCCGATAGGATGCTTTGCCATTGCCAGTAGAACTTTCTCAGGAACCGGTGTCGGTCCTGGAATCATCAGCATCAATTTGTCATCCATGAGCAGTCGCAGGTGTAAGAGGTGTGCAAGTACGGCATCGAGGGGTAAACAGCCCAAGCTGAACGACTTGGGCGGTCCACTAAAAGATAATACAGCCGTCAGTATCTTGCTGGTCGCTTGTAAACTTGTAGTTACATGATGTGGAATGACGGCTTTTGAGATTTGGTATGACTGTATCGACGGGTCCGTTTTCTAAGCCTGCTGGTAACTCAGCTGATGAGTTATCGATGTCAGATAAACAAGGGGTGACGACGATTCGAGCGATCGCAATTACGACAGAGTCTTTTCGTCCCTTTGGCCAACTAATCACCCCGCAGCCAGACCATGTGCCATTCAACCCTCAAGATGCTCAGCTTCGGCTTGAGGGGGGCACGCCGCGCTTTTACATCATGGCGCTGCATCAGAGAGGTCGACGGTTTCACGAGATTACTCGGCACGGGGGCTGCACTCAGTGCTTAGGTGCGCTGGGAGGCTGCACCTGGTATTTGGGGGTTGCGCCACCGAGCAGTGCGCCAGCGCCGAGGCCTGAAGAGATTGTGGTTTTCAAAATTCCAGGAAATTGCTTTATCAAGCTGGAAGTTGGCACCTGGCATGCGGGGCCATACTTTGACGATGAGACGGTCAATTTTTACAACTTGGAGCTGAGTGATACGAATGTGGTCGATCACACCACCTGCGATCTTTTGCAAACTTATGGCACCACGTTTGAGATAGTGTGATTTGATCGGTTTGTATTTTTAGACTGTATTTTCAGACGAGACGGATCAATTTGCCATGCCAAAGTTTGTGATGTGGGGTAGCTACTGCGAGAATGCACTCGAAAAGCGCGCCCCTTACCGAGCCGCCCACCTCCAAGGCCTGACCGAGCAAAAGGAGCGGGGTATTCTGACAGCGCTGGGTCCTACTACTGACAACACGAAGGTGTTCGGGACCTATGAGGCTGATAGCAAGGAAGCGGTGCATCAGCTCGTGGAGGGCGATCCTTATTGGCAAAACGGTATTTGGACAGAGTATGAAATCTATGAGTGGAATCAGGTTTTTTAGTGGCGATGGTTGCTATATGGCGGGTGCGGATACTGCTACGGCTTAGGTAGGTTGTCGGGGTCAATGCCTTGCGATCGCAGCAGTGCCTCCATCTGCTTACGTTTTTCTCGTTCCTGCTCTGCCTCGGTCAGGTGCCGGTGGCCTCGCTCGTCATACCAGGTCAATATTTCCTGCGGCAGCTTGCCAATTTCGCTCTGATATCTGCCGATGCCCAAGCCGATTTCTGGCATCCAGAACGGTTCGCCGATCTGTAGCTGGTAGCTGCCGTTGACGAGCTTATAAACTTCAAGCGGCTGGTGCCGGTCGCGCTGCCAATGCCTAGGGTTGTAAATGATGTAATACAAAACGCCTAGCTTGGCATAGGCCGCAAATTTTTTGTCGTATTCTCCGCCGGGCTTTTGCGAAACCATTTCTAGGGTCAGCACCGGGACCGTATCGTTTTCTTCCCAGACGGCGTAGCTATTGCGTGACTTTCCGTTTTTTCTACGTTCTACCCCTACGCTTAGGAAGGCATCTGGAACGATGGGAACGTAAGGGCTTAGCCCGGTGGTGTGGTACACCGCCATATCTACGCCAAAGTACCAATCGGTGCGATCTGCCCATAGGTAGGTCAGCAGTATGAGCAGTAGATTGGGCAGTAGATTTTGATCTTCGTTATCCACGGGCGTATCGTCTGAACAGGGTAAGTCAGCCGTGCTCGGAAGAGATTGCTTGACAGAAGGTTCCAGCATGGAGAATGTCTCAAAAAAGCGCCGGGTTTTCCACATTGTAGAACATCTGTTCAACTGGCTATGGAGTTAACCGGCAAAGCCGCTAGCCGTTCAGCAAGGCCTCTACAAATTCGTAGCTGGAGAAAGGTCGCAAATCTTCGATGCCTTCGCCTGCGCCGATGAAGCGAATGGGTAGCCCCAGCTGCTGCACTACTGCGAGGGCGACGCCGCCTCGGGCTGTGCCGTCTAGCTTGGTGAGCACAACGCCGCTAAGCTGAGCCGCCTCAGCAAAGACCTGAGCTTGGCGCAGTCCATTTTGCCCTAGGGTCGCATCTAGCACGAGGAGCGATTCGACGTTGGCATCGGGCGCTTTCTTGTCGATGATTTTGCGAACCTTGGACAGTTCGTCCATGAGGTTCTTTTTGTTTTGCAGTCGGCCTGCGGTGTCGACTAGCAGCAGTTCTATCTCACGGGATTTGGCGGCGCTGATGGCATCGAAGACGACTGCCGCGGGGTCTGTATTTTGGCCTGGGTTGGCGATCACCTCTACGCCGCTGCGGGCGCCCCACACTTTTACCTGCTCTACGGCAGCAGCGCGAAAGGTGTCGGCAGCGCCGATCAGGCACTTAAAGTCTGACTTGGTGGCGATGTGGGCGAGTTTGCCAATGGTTGTGGTTTTGCCTGCGCCGTTGACGCCGGTCATGAGCCAGATGCTGAGCTTGTCCTTTTCAGGGGTAAAGGTGAGATTGTGCTTGCCCTGCAGGGGCTCTTCTAGCATGTCTCGTAGCAGTGACTTGAGGTAGCTGATGGCTTGCTCTGGTGGCAGGGTCTCTTCTCTTAACTTAGTCTGTAGCGAGGAGATGATTTTGTCTGTGGCGGCGACGCCGACGTCTGCCTGGAGGAGAAGCGCTTCGATTTCATCGACGGCTTCGTCGTTGAGCGGGCCTTGGCCAACGATAGATTTGAGCTGGTTTACTAGGCCACGTCGGGTTTTGTCTAGCCCTTGGCGAAGTTTGTTGAGCCAGGTGATTTCTTCTATGGAGATTTGATCGGGGCGGCGACCTTGCGATGCCAGTACTTCAGCTGACCACAGAAAAGCTTCGTCAAGGTCGATGTCGACGGGGACAAACTGAGTTTCGGGTGCGGCTGGTTTGGGTTCGGGCTCGGGTTCTAAAATGGCCTCTGCCTGGAGGCGCTCTAGCCGTTCTTCTCTTTCGGCTTGGGCCTGCTGAGCCTTTGCCCAAAAGGCTTGGGCTGGTTCAGCGACGTCGCCTTCTGCGGGGGCATCTGTTTCTGCACTTGTATCAGAAGGGGCTATTTCCGATGCAGTTTCTGATGGTGTCTCGGGCGTAGGCGTATTTGCGTCGGTGGTGCTTGAGTCGCTGTCGGTAGCTATCTTTTGGTCTTGGCTAGCTTCTTTAGTACTGACTTCTTCAGCGTCAACTTCTTCAGTGCCGACTTCTTCAGTGCCGACTTCTTCTTGTTGGCGAGCCTGAATATTTTGATAGGCGGCTTTGGCCCAGTTCAGGTAGTCTTCTGAGCTGACGGGCGAATCTTTTTCAGCCTGGTCATCGGCATTTTCTGCGTTTTGGGCTGTTTCGTTTTGAGATTCTTCGGTAGGCGCTTTGTAGCTGCGCTCAAACCAGTTAAAAGCTGCCATGGCCCTAAACTCACTACTCGACTTAGATTGAGATGTAACTCTGACACAGTCCCTAGACTGATGTGCTGGGTTCCTCTATCTGGGATGCTTCTAGCTTATCAGTCGCCCGGCGAAGTACCCCATTGATAAAGCGATAGCCCTCTTCATCGCTGTATCGCTTGGCCATTTCGATGGCTTCATCAATGGCGACTTTTTTAGGCACGTTGAGATACACAATCTCCGCCATGGCTAGGCGCAAAATGTCGCGGTCAACTCGGGCCAGTCGGCGAATGTTCCACTTTTCCATGGCGCTGTCGAGCTGCTGGTCGATGCTGCGCCAGTGCTGTATCCAGCTTGCTAGCAGGTCGCAGGCATAGCTGCGTACGGTGTCTTGGTCTAGCAGGTTAGAAAGACGGGTGTCGGAGAGGGTCTGCTGAAAGTCGGCGATCGCTTGTTTGACCGATTGAATAGATGTTTGGATATGCGATCGCACCTCTCCAATCTTTGCGGTTTTTTGTAGGTGTTCTGCCATCAGCCGATCTGCTAGCTCAATGGTTTCAGCCGCTGATTCTAGTGCTGCCTTGCCGGTCACCATACCTTTGCTATTTTCTTGCTGAACAAAAATCAGCAGGTTCAACGTTGCACCGACTCGGTTAATAGCCGATTCGACGAGGGGAATCGCGGGCTGAATACGTGAGCGTACATCGCCGACTTCCACAGTGCGAGTTTCACTTTCAAGGATGAGCCGTTCGCCTCGCTGAATCTCGCCGGTGGCCGTTTCGAATGCTTCCTGTGCATCTGCGCTTAGTGTGCTTAAGGCTTTGGTGAGCAGGGCCTCAAGCTGCTTTGGCGAGGTGGGTTCCTGAGGTGATAAATCCGGCAGACCCCGTCGTGCGCTATGTTGCCTGGGTGCCTTGGTTGCGAGGCTATCGGTTAGCTGACTAATGCCTAAAAGGGCTAATTCGCGGGCAATCGAGCGTGCCTTCATGCAATTTCTCTAGCGGGGTTCAGCCATTTTATCAGTCTTTTAGTGAAGCGGGGACTGCGTTTGGGGGGCTTCTGCGGCGGTACTCACTGGCGTTGTCCCCAGCGGTTGCGACTGGCTCAAAATGCTTTCTACAGGGAGCTTGGCCGGGGGGGCGGGCTCTTCCTTGAGCGAATTTTCTACCCGGTGTGGCGGGATCTCTGTCGCCAAGTTGGGGCCTACGATGCCACCAGAGAGCAGTACCTTGAAGGCGTCTTCCACAGAGATAGAAAGGTTGAGAATATCGTCTTCAGAGACCACCGAATACCAGCCGCTGGTGGGATTGGGCGTCGTAGGGATGAAGACGCTGAGCATCTTACTGGGAGAGTCGGTCATCGCCGCGCCAGTGACGAATGCGATCGCCCATAGCCCTCGCCTCGGATACTCAATCAAAACGACTCGGCGAAAGCGACTTTTAGAATCTTGAAAGACCGTCTGCAGCAGCTGCTGAATGGTCTTATAAACAGAACCAGCTAGGGGAATCGACTGGACGATGCGCTCACCGAGATCCAGTAGCCAGCGTCCGGCGAAGTTTCTGGCCATTAGACCGATTAGCAAGATGGCCAAGAGCGGTACTGCAAACCCAATTCCCAGATTAATCAGCGCTACCAAAAAGGGGTTCAATCCCGTAAAGGGATTTAGCTGCTTAGGAAACCGCGTCAAAAATCGAATCACCCAGTTAGCCACGTTGAGGGTGAGCCAAATGGTGGTCGCCAGTGGAATGATTACGACCAGTCCGGCAATTAGGTCGTTTTTGATGTCTTGCTTGAACTTTTGAAACACGGGGATCTATACGCCAGCACAGACACTGGCCGATGTACATTCATTCTAAACAATTCTTTGCATAATCTCCGCTCTGGACGCGGCTGCTTTCATCCGAAGATTCTTTTATCCGGAGATTAAAGTGTCTGGAGCAAATGGTGGACTGCAGAAGCTATGGCAACTATATCAAATACTTCCAATCTATAACTTTCTGCCCTTGACGCTTTGTCCGCTAGCTCTCCACATTTTGCTGAGGGCCTAACGGCAGATTTGGTCGGACGGACTGAAGTATTCAACTTAAAAGGATTGCTCTCGCCAAGTTTAGATAAATCAGCACACCGAGCACGTCCACAATGGTTGTGATAAATGGGGCCGACATCAGAGCGGGATCGAGGCCGAGAGATTGGAAGAGAAAGGGAAGCCCGGCGCCTGCACTAGAGGCCAGTACAGAAATGCCTACTAGCGAAGCCCCGACGATGGTCGCAACGGGTAAGTCTCCCTGCAAAAAGTAGGCCCAGCCCGTGACGACGATGCCGAGCATGAGTCCTAAAAAAGCGCCAGCTGTAGCTTCTCTGCGGATTACTTGGATGGCGTCTTTGATCTTGAGCTCATCGGTATTGAGACCGCGAATAACCACAGTTGAAGACTGCGCACCGACGTTGCCACCGGTGCCAATCAGCAGGGGGATGAAGGCCGCAAGCACCACAAAGGTCTGCAGGATGTCTTGCTGGGAGCGAATGACGGCTGCTGTAACGGTGTTGGTAATCAGCAAGACTGATAGCCAGACGACGCGTTTGCGGGCGACATCTAGGAGGTTGCTCTGAAAATAGTTGTCGCCGCCCGACTGGACACCGCCCAGGGTGTAAATATCTTCGGTGGCTTCTTCTTCTAGGATGTCGATCACGTCGTCGACGGTGATGATGCCCACGAGGCGATCTTCTGTGTCGACGACGGGGACGGCTAGGAAGTCGTATCGCTGAATCATGCGGGCGACTTCTTCTTGGTCGTCGCTGGTTTGCGCTGAGACGACTTCGCGGGTCATGATTTCGCCGATGGTTTGCTCGGCGCGGCCAATGACTAGCTGCCGCAAGGATAGGATGCCGGTGAGCTGACGGGCAAAGTTTGTCACAAAGAGGTAGTAGACCGTTTCACTCAGCTCTGCCTGGGCGCGGATGTGATTGAGCGCCCTTTCGACGGTCCAGTTTTCTTTGAGGGAGACGTACTCTGGGGTCATAATGCGCCCTGCAGTTTGGGCTTCGTACCCCAGCAGGAGGGCGGTTGCCTGACGCTCTTGGAGGCTCAGCTGCTCTAGCAACCGGCGAACAACTTTGGCAGGCAGCTCGTCAAACAGGCGAGCCCTATCGTCGGGAGACATTTTGTCGACGATGTCAATCAGGTCCTGGCGCTTAAATTCTTCGATGAGGGTCTGCTGGACGCTGGAGTCGAGGTTTTCGTAGACTTCGATAGCTTCGTTTTTGGGGAGCAGGCGAAAGGCGATCGCCTGCATGGTTTCGGGCAGGCCTTCGATGGCTTCAGCAATATCGGCAGGCTGAACAGGGACAAGCAGCGCTTTGGCGCCTCGAAAGTTGTCCTGCTCTAGGAGGGCTTGAAGCTGCGATCGCACCAACTCCCTCAGCTCTTGTCGAGAGATTGTCTGAGTTTTCGATGTTGCTTCGCTATTTGGCAAGAGTCACTCCCCCAACTGTTCAACCCACACTGTTCGACCTACACACAAGCCCAATGTCTCAACGTATCAGGTGTATGTATTGCACGTCGTCGCTTTTAGTCTACTGGTGAAGCGTCTTGGCTGACTGCTCTGGTGTGACGCCCGCAGTGACAGATTAAGGTTCCTCTAAAGCCCCTCTCCAGTCACCTATCCATGGTCGTGACAGCCTACAGACAGACGATGGTTTAGAGAGAGTCTGCAAGATGCCTACAGAGAAACACTTTCTCGGTTCTCGACTTCATTGTTTGTGTGAGCTCGGTTGGTATGATGCGTTTGATGATTCGGCTCAATCGATTGATGGGAGGAATGCGATGTTAGGCAGCAGTGTGTCTTGACGGCGACTTTTTGGGGAGCTGTGTGATGTGCTGTATTGTTGTGCGCATCTGTCTGACGTATGAAGCAGGGTTCTGAAAAGGAGTCAGGTGAGATTAAAGGATGTTGGTAATGCCTATGGTCGTTTGGTTTGCCGGTTGAGGGTAAAGAGATCAGGCCTGCTGGTGTGCTGACAACGGTGCGATCGCGTCCTCTAATTTTGGCGGTGTAGAGCGCTTCATCGGCGTTGTGAATAAGTTGCTCATGGGCCAGCGGATCGTCGTTATGGGGCACGAGGGTACAAACACCAATGCTCAGACTGACCCGGTCCTTAATCAAAGAGCCACGGTGAGGGATTTGATCGCTATCGACTTCTGATTGCACCGCTAGGGCTACCTGCTGTGCGCCCTCTGAGTCAGTACCTGGCAAAAGAATCGCGAACTCCTCTCCGCCATAGCGGGCGACTCTGTCTCGATGACGGTGAGCACCCCGAACCAGGGCTGATGCTACGGCCTTCAAGCAGTCATCACCGCCTAAGTGGCCGTAGGCATCGTTGTAGCGCTTAAAGTAATCGATATCGCATAGCAATAGTGACAGCGGCTGCTGGTATTCATGGGCCTCCTTCCAGAGATGAACAATACTTTGATTGAAGCTTCGCCGGTTCCCTATTTGGGTGAGGCCGTCGATAAACGCAATTTGCTGGAGAGCCTGATTTTCTTCTGCTAGTGTCTGCTGCAGCCGCGCTTGCTCCGCCAAGATATGGCTGACTTCACTGAGTTGCTGGCTAAGGCTCATCCGGTCTGCCTGAAGCTTGCGAACTAGCTGTGAGGTCTGTAGGTATTGAGCGATTTGTAGCCAAAAAGCCTCTGGATCAATCGGTAGCTGCAGATAGCCGTTGCCGCCGCAGCGTAGCGCAGTAACTTTTTCTTGCCTGATATCTCTAGCGCCCAAAAATAAGATCGGTAGATGATAGGTTTCTGGCTGCTGTCGCAGTGATTGGCAAAGGGCTCTACCTTCAATATCAGATTCGTATAGTGGAATGAGCAGCAAATCAGGGGGCTGCTTGACGATGGCTCGCGTGACCTGACTGGTCGTTTCGAGCGATGTCACTTGGCAACCTCGCTGTTGGAGCATCGCCATGAGGTTGCCAAGATGCTTTTTTTCTGAGGAAAGTTGTTGCCAGATTATGACGGTGCCTTTGGTGGGTGCCAGATGCGTTTGGGGCATGGGCCAAAGATGGCAAGAAAGCCATCAGTGAATGTGAGGATAAGACCAAATAATTTCTTTTAATCTCTTTATAAGAATCTAACAATTTGTTTTGATATAGGGCTCCGTATAAATACGATTACGGTCAGCAGCAAAATCAGCAGGTCGATCTAAAACAGATGCCTTTCATAGAAAAAAGCAGCTTGAAACCATAGAAATGTCGTAATTATTCAGTAGCATTACGGATGTTCTTGAAGATTTGTAAAAAATTTAAATGTTGCACTTTGTACTTGATCCAGTCTTTACATTGACCGTTTTTTTCTGATGAACTAATTTAATAGACCGACTGATTCTTGCTTAAACCGATGCATGTGCTAACGCTCTTAGGGCTGAAATTTTGGGGCTGAAATTTTGGGGCTGAAATTTTGGGGCTGAAATTTT
>JBCBIK010000018.1:31909-45424 GCA_038524545.1 Cyanobacteria bacterium J06623_4
GGGCTGAAATTTTGGGGCTGAAATTTTGGGGCTGAAATTTTGGGGCTGAAATTTTTGGAAGTTGACGTCTCGGATATTGCGGTGCACTTCATACAACTACTTAAGCAGGCACAAAAAACACAGAAGGAAGGAACGACTAAAAGGCAGCTTCTGGCGATTGAAAAACCTTGCCAGGAGCTGCCTTCGGATTTGTTTGCGGTATGCAGTTTGCTATCTTGCGTAGTCTTTTAGTCCGAGCAGCGCTTATGCCGCAGCCAGTCCCCGATGTCGGAGCAGTGCTTGGGTGCTGGGTTCACGGCCTCGGAAGGCTCTGAACACATCCATCGGATGGCGGCTACCGCCGAGGGCAAGGACGGTGTCGCGAAAGCGACGGCCAATAGCGGCTACTTGTTCTGCATTGTCCAATCCGCTTTCTTCGAAGGCAGAAAAGGCGTCTGCACTGAGAACTTCGGCCCAGAAGTAGCTATAGTAGCCCGCTGCATAGCCCCCCGAGAAGATGTGGCCAAAGCTGCATAGGAAGGCATCTTCTGGCAGTGGGGGGATGACGGTGGTTTTGGCCGCAATGCGATCGCGTATCTGCCAAACCGAGATATCCCCGTCCGGTTCATAGTCAGCATGCAAAGCCAAATCGAGCCACCCAAAGCTAACCTGGCGCAAAATAGCATTCCCCGTCATAAAGTGGCGAGCCGCTAAAAGCTTTTGATAGTCTGCCTCGGGTAGAGGTTCGCCGGTTTCATAGTGCTTTGCCATTCCGAAGAGGGTGTCGCGGTCGTAGCACCAGTTCTCCATAAACTGGCTGGGCAGCTCCACGGCGTCCCACTCCACGTTGTTAATACCTGCCGCGCCGGCATAGTCGACGTTGGTGAGCATGTGCTGCAGGCCATGGCCAAACTCGTGAAAGAGGGTTTCGACCTCTCGAAAGGTCATGAGGCTAGGTCTGCCATCGACGGGAGGAGACTGGTTGCACACGAGGTAAGCCACCGGCAAGCGCAGGCTGGTTTCACGATTGCGGATGGTCTTAGCGCGGACGATGCATTCATCCATCCAGGCCCCGCCTCGCTTCTCGGCAGGACGACTGTAGGGATCGAGGTAGAAATGGGCGATCGCGCGCTGGCTTTGGGTGTCGGCTACCCGAAAGTAGCGAACGTCTTCGTGCCATACCGGCGCCTGTCCATCTGCGCTGGAGATAGAGATGCCAAAGAGCCGCTCTGCTAGGCCAAACAGTCCTTTGAGTACGTTGGGCAATGAAAAGTAGGGCCTGAGGGCTTCATCGCTCAGGTCAAACTGCTGCTCTCTCATGCGTTCCATCCAGAAGGGAAAGTCCCATTGCTTAAGCGATTGTTTGGTCGGCTGGGCGTCAGACTGCTGCTGATCGGAGAAGGCCTGAACCTCAGATAGCTCTTGCTGAGCGGCTGTATAGCTAGCAGACCGCAGTTCTTCCATCAGGGCTTCGACGGCGCTGACAGAAGGGGCCATCTTTCTGGCTAGGCTAAGTTCGGCGTAGTTTTCGAAGCCGAGCAGTGTGGCCTGCTGCTTGCGCAGGTCGAGAATTTTTTCGATGAGGGGAGTATTGTCTAGCTCACCGCTGGAGGCGCGGGTGATAAATTCCCTGTAGAGCTTTTCTCTGAGGTCACGGCGCTGACTGTGTTTGAGAAAGGCCGTGTAGTTTGGCCTATCCAGCGTGATACGCCAAGGACCTTTTTCCGCAGTGGCCTGCTCTTCGCCGGCGTCGCGAGCGGCTTGGGCCGCTAGGCTCAAAAGGCTAGGCGGCAGGCCGATAATGTCTTCGGGCTGGGTGAGCATTAGGCTAAAGGCTTTGGTCGCATCTAGCACATGGTTAGAAAACTGGGTGGAAAGCTCAGCGAGGGTCTGCTGGATTTGGTTGAATGATTTTTGGCGATCGCCCGATAGACCCACTCCAGATAGCTGAGCATCTCGGAGAGCGGCAGTGATGATTCTCTGCTGCGCTGAAGACAGCTCAGACCACGTTTCTCCAGTTTGAATCTGTTCGAGTGCGCTGTAAATTGCTTTGCTCTGATCGATGCGATTGGCAAACTGCACAAGCGCAGGCTGGACGCACTCGTAGGCAGCGCGAAGCGCTGGGCTATTTTTGACGCCCATGAGATGGCCGATGATACCCCAGCTCCATCCAAGCCGCTCGGTAATTGCAGTCAACGGCTCAACGACAGATTCCCAGGTGAACGCGCCTGCAGAGGCATCGGCGAGCTGCGTTTCTAGGGCAGAAATGTCTTGTTCTAAATCCTTGAGCAGCTGCTCAATGCCAGGGACGACGTGGTGAGCCTGGATAGTTTCGAAGGGTGGTAGCCCGCTGCCAATGAGTAAAGGATTTTGAGGTGAAGGATTTTGGGTAGCGCTGGCAGGCGCTGACTGAGAAGGCGGAGCAACACTCATAAAATTACGGCTGGGTAGGTGCGAGCGGGATTAACTCATACTCACTATGACTTTGTTCTCTCATCATACGCCTAAAGGTTGGGGTCTGTGTAGCCCTGTATGTTCTCAGGGCGAAAGGGGCGGATGACCCGGCTAGACTGGGTGATGAGCCCTTCAGACCCTTTGACAACGAGCAGATATTTCCCAGCGTTTAGGCGATTGCGGTAAGAGAGCGCATCACCGCTACCAACGCCAATGCCAACACCGCCGCCAATGAAGAAGCTGCCCATGGCGCCTCCGATGGCACCGAGAACGCCGCCAATGAGCTGATTGCCCAAGCTGCCTGCCCAAGGAAAGGTGTTGAGGCCGGTGATGAGATTGAAGGTGAGCCCGCCTACGAAGCCGAAAGGCACCAGCCAAATGGCCATGCGGGTAATTTGCTTCCAGGCTTCGTCTTTGGGATCTATGAGGCCGTATTCGTCGGCAGACTGGAATCCTTTGCCTAGGATGGCAATGTTGTCCATGTTGATATTGGCCGATTCGAGAGCGGTGTAGGCCTCTTCTGTTTTGATGCGATCGCTAAATACGGCCACCAAATAATTCATTTTTTGGCTTGCTCCTGTTCCTTGTGGCGTTGGGTGGGGGACTGGCTGGAAGGGGGGGAATTGACGGAGTGTGGAGCGGCGGGGTGCGAATTGGTCGTACGGGGGCGAAAGAGGTGTTGGTGAGTGGGATCGTAGAGGCGCGATCGCACGACTTCTGTGGTGGTGTCAGGTGAGATAGCTGCTCGGTTAGCCAGCGCCGGAGAAATGATATAGAGCGTTGTCCGAATGAGCTTATCTGCTTCACTGGTCGCTGCCATGTCGGCAAGGGGGACGACTTTGATCTGTTCATCGGGCCAGCCAACTCGGAAGCAAATGGCTACCGGGGTATCGGCTGAGTAATGCTCTAGTAGGTCTGCTTGGGCTGCGCCCACATGGCGCGCGCTGAGGTACAGACAGAGGCTGGTGCGATGCGCCGCTAGTCCGGCCAGTTCTTCTGCTGGGGGAACCTGGGTGCGACCGCTGATCCGGGTCAGGATAATGCTTTGAACCTGGGCTGGAATGGTGAGCTCCACCTGGAGTTTGGCGGCGGCAGCCTGAAAGGCGCTAATGCCAGGAATCACTTCAAAGGGGATATTGGCCGCACTTAGCCGTAGCATTTGCTCGTGAATAGCGCTGTATAGACTGGGGTCGCCCGAGTGCAGCCTAACCACTGATTTCCCAGCTCGAACCCGTTCAATCATCAAAGGCACAATATCTTCTAGGGTCATATTTGCAGTGGCTATTTTCTCCGCATCTGGCAGGATATCGGCGAATACCTGTGTGGGAACTAGTGAATTGGCGTAGACCAAAACATCCGCTTGTTCAATAAGTTTTTTGGCTTTTACTGTTAGTAATTCCGGATCTCCAGGGCCTGCTCCAACGATGTAAACAGCCGGTGGGAGTGGCTTAGAACGGTTTTGAGAATTCATTCAAACATCCATGGAATGCGGTCTAAAAAGATACTAAACGCTTGAGAATAGGCGAATTTATTACATTAAATAAAGTTGATGTGTGGTTCCAATATTCACAAATTCACTATTATCGTTGGTTGCTTTTTGAAGAGTAAATAAAGGTCCTTACAAAACTCGGGATGTCTTAGAAAAATCCTGCATCTTGGTATGTAGATGCACCCTGATTCCAAGCCTCGAAGGTCTTTATGACTTTCGGGGCTTTTCTTATTTGAATCAGGCGAGTGTCCCCTCCGCTGTTGTATTCCTTGCTAGCTCAGTTGCTTGGCTCATGCTGTTAGTTCAGCTAGTTAGCCATTTCTCATTAGCCAGTCTAGTTAGCTATCGACTTCAGCCATTTCAATGACTTCGCCGTTTAGGTCTTTGACCAAAAAGTTGAGGGGGCGATCGCGCCTCAGCTTGTGCCGAATGCCCCGAGTTTGTACCTGCATGAGCAAGTACTCCAAGCAGTCGTGGTCGAAGCAGACATGACGCTGACGATTGCGATTGCCTAGGCTAGCTCCGGCGATGACGTGGAGCTGGGTATTTTTCTTTAGCTGGTACCACAGGCCATCTGGACTCCCATACTCGCCGCCGGGTCGGCTGAGGCCTGCACCTCCCAAGCCAGGCGTGCCAAACATGGGGTCCATCATGCCGCCTGCTGTCCCCAGCGTTTGCTCGTAGTTGTAGTAATAGTGCAGCGGCACATCTGCTGCAGCGAGGCTCAGTACGCCTTCGTAGAAGCGCCTTGCCATATCTAGGTCTGAGACCATCACGGTATGCACCTTAGGCGCGCTGCTCAAAAACGCCCACATCGCCCCGGCATAGGCTACCAAGAGCATCACCATAATGCCTTGGGTGGAGACCAACGCGTCTAGGGGGAGTCCCTGAAAGATATTGCCTAAAAGTGGATTGCCTAGAGCAGTGCCTATGAAGTGGTCTAAAAGCGCATTTGTCATCATGGTCGCCTTGACCGTGGATGCCTCAGCAAGAATGTAGTGAGTCATTTTATTCGGTGCTTATCGGAGCTTAAATAAGTGAGCTTAAGCGAGGGGGCTGAGTGAACCAAGCCTAGTTAGCACTTCAGCGAGGGTACCGGTGGTCCGGCTTTTGCTGTCTAGCTTTTGCACGGGTGCGTGTGTACAAGGTCTTATCTGTACGTAGTTTAACAAGCGACGAATTCTAGGAGGGCGGGCGTGAATCTATAAGCTTAGGGCTAGCTGTTGATTTTACGGTCGCTTTGTGGGAAAGCTGTAAATCATTAGATTAATAAAACCTGATAAATGGTGCCCCTATCGTCTACTTTCAGTACGGTGGGGCCAATACCCGTAAACTGAGACATCACGTATCTGCGGGTGTTCACACTGGCCTGCAGTCAAAGCCTTCAAGAAGTTCTGCGTCAAACTTGTGCAAATTCCTACTTTCCCTGAATGCGACCACGATTTGGTTAAAGCGCTGATTCACCAAAGCGACTACGGGCTGGTGGATAGCCTGCAGCGATCGCCCACAGAGGGAAAGTACTTCACGGCGCTGTTTTGTCGGTATAGCCCGGTGGTATATTCGCTCATTCGCCATTCGGCTAGATCGCCGGTCCAGGCAGACTATTTATTTGCGCTGACCTGGCGGCATATTCTCAATGAGCTGAGTGGTATCGACTTGACGCCTTTTCGCCCGCCCGCAGGAAAACCGTCGACAGACGCATCTGATGGAGAAGCCAATGAGGGAATCGCTGACTTCTCTTTGCAGGGTTGGTTGATCAACCTGACGGCAGCTCATATCAACCAGGTCAAGATGCCAGAGGTGGAGTCTATTCACTACGTGCTAGAGGATGCGCCCCCACCGCTGTGGTGCTACACCGAACGAGCGCTAGATGGACTGTCGGCCCGACATCGGTTAATTATTTTGATGGCTCAGACTTTTGAGTGGAGCGATACGCGCATTTCAGCCTATTTGCAGGCAGAAGGCGAGCAAGTTGCACCGCAGCAGGTGCAGGCGGAACTGCAGTTGGCTTACCAGGCGCTGGAGAGAGCGATCCCGGCAGATATGCGCGAAATTTATCTAGATCGTGCGCCTGCGATTGTCCCTAGCCCAGAAACCGCTGGGCTTATGACCATTGAATTTGATGAGGTAGATCTGCAGCAGACGTAGTCTGTCTGCTGATGGCTGTGAAGTGCCCCAGCGCCGCAAACTGGGTATCTTAGGCCCGTACTGCTTGCGAGGGGCATACGAGGAGATAATGGGTTTTAAGCAATTGGCGGTTGCGATGCTGACACTGGGCTGGGGGATCGCGATGCCCGTGCAGGCAGCTCAGAGCCTGACTGAGCAACTTCATGCGTCCCCACAGTCGGCGGCCCGCGAGCAGAGAGATGTGGCCGATCAGTTTTTGCTGATGGGGCAGGGGCACATTTTGTCGGGTAATGACGAGTCGGCTATCACCGCGCTACAAGAAGCGGCCAACCGCTACCACTACCTCGGTGACTTTGTGGGTATGGGTGAAGCCTATGAGCAGCTGGTAAAGGTCTACACGCGACTAGGGCAGTACGACTTAGCTGAGCAGGTCGTGCGTCAGCAGCTGGCGGTTGCTCGCAGCAATCAAAACTTTAGCGACCAGATTTTGGCGCTGAATAATTTGGGGACTATTCGACTGCAGGATGGTGACCTGGAGACGGCCCATGCGGCTTTTACCGAAGGGCTCACGGTCGCGCAGGATGTGGAAAGCGAGAGCGGGATCGGGCTTTCTTTGAGCAATTTGGGTCTAGTCGCGGCGGCACAGGGGCAGCTAAATGATGCTCGCAAATATTATGAAGTAGCAGCCAACTACCGGGCGCGAGCGCGGGACTATGCAGGCCAGTCAAATACAGACAGTAATTTAGGCGATGTGTTTTTGGCCAGTGGCCAGGTGCGAGAGGCGATTGGGGCGTATCGGCTGGCGCTGTCTTTGGCCCGAGATGTAGACGATGCCTATTTGCAGCTCAGGGCGATTGACGGTTTGATTTCGATTTATCGCGATCGCAATGAACCTCGGCAGCTTTCTGCTTACCTAAACGAGCGCATTGCCCTCACGCAGAGAACCGGCGACGATTGGCAGCGGCTGCTGACTTTGCAGACCCTGGGCGAAATTTATCAAGACTATGGAAACTACAGCGCTGCTTACGACGCCTTTAGGCAGGCGTTGGGTTTAGCGCGCTCAATGGATCGCAAGCAGATGCAGTCTGAGCTGACTAATCGTCTTCTGTGGCTTTCGTCGCAGTCTGAAACATAAGGCCGTCCGCCTTGCGATCTATGATGGAGGCCTAATTCAGCGTCCATAGGTGCTTTCTTGCGGTTCGATATTGTCAGCCTCTTTCCAGACTTTTTTGCATCTCCTCTATCGTCGGGGCTAATTGGCCGGGCGCTGCAGCGCGACATCGCCGCTGTGCACCTCACAAATCCGCGCGACTTTACGACGGATAAGCATCACAAGGTAGATGACATTCCCTACGGCGGCGGGGTTGGCATGGTGATGAAGCCAGAACCGATTTTTGCGGCGGTAGAGTCGCTGCCTGTGCTGCCAAGGCGTGAGGTGATTTTGATGACGCCGCAGGGGCAGACCATGAGCCAGCCACTGTTTAAGTCTCTGGTAGCGACGTGCGATCAGCTGGTTTTGATTTGTGGCCATTACGAGGGCGTCGATGAGCGTGTGCTCAACTTAGTCACTCGGGAAGTGTCGCTGGGTGACTTTGTGCTCACCTGCGGAGAGATTCCGGCGCTGACGCTGCTCAATGGAGTCATTCGCCTGCTGCCCGGAACCGTGGGCAAATCTGACTCATTGAAGTATGAGAGCTTCGAGGCGGGCTTGCTCGACTATCCGCAGTACACTCGCCCGGCTCAGTTTCGCGAATGGGCAGTGCCGGAGGTTTTGATGTCGGGCAACCATGGTGTGATCGCTCAGTGGCGAGAGCAGCAGCAGCTAGAACGCACTCAGCAGCGCCGCCCCGACCTGTACAAAGCGTATTTGGACAACAACAAGCAGTATTCGGACGAACAGCCGTCGCCTGAGTAGGCCAATGTCGTCTACGAAATGTTGTGCTGTGGCACTTCGCCTTATGATCCTAGAAAGCTAACAAAGCAGTCGTAGGATTGCTTCGTTGAAGGCTGCATCGCTTCGATTAACCGATCGCTACGACTCACTCTAGATTGATTATGAACATTCGCATCGGCAACGGATACGATATTCACCGTTTGCAGCCCGGACGCAAGCTGATCCTAGGGGGGATCGATATTCCTCATACTATGGGGCTGCTGGGCCATAGCGATGCCGATGCGCTGACCCATTCGATTATGGATGCCATGCTGGGGGCTTTGAGCCTAGGGGATATTGGCCTTTACTTTCCGCCTAGCGATCCCCAGTGGGCAGGGGCGGATAGCCAGGTGCTGCTAGCTCAGGTAAACCAGTTGGTGCGCGATCGCGGCTGGCAAATCAGCAATGTAGATAGCGTTGTGATTGCTGAGCAGCCCAAGCTCAAGCCCCATATTCAGTCCATGTGCGATCGCCTAGCCGCCACGCTAGACATTCAGTCAAATCAGATTGGAATCAAAGCGACTACCCACGAAAAGCTAGGCCCTCTGGGGCGTGAAGAAGGAATTGCTGCCTACGCTGTCGTTTTACTGCAGACGACTGCAGGTTAGAGCTGCCCTACCGCTGACTGTTGCACCGGCAAGTGTTCTGTCTGACAGGAGCTGTTACGGAGCTTTTTTGGATTGGGTGCGATCGCTCTAGAATTCACAGTATTTTTATAAAAAATGTCCGAAATTTTCTGAAAACTATGCCCAACATCCGCAAAAGTACTGCACTTTAGAAAAATAAGTGGCTGAAGTATCAGAATATACGCAAATATCCCTGTATCATTTATACAATCTTTGTTAATTATTAGAGAGGCAGCTTAATTGAAAGCACGCTCTCTAAAGCGATACTTCATAAAGCTGGGCCGAAGCTATGGGTGTTTTTTCATGGCCTTGCTTTTAGTAGCCCTTACCGTTGGTTCAACGGCGGGCTACCAGTGGGCTACCGCTGGGCGACTAATTCAGACGTTTTCAGGCGTTGCTGAAGCCGCCGCTCGCAATATCAGGGAAATCGTCAGCTCAAACTATCAACTCCAGTTGAGAAATTATCGGTTTTTGCAAGCCTAGTGCTCACTGTGCGAACAAGGTGCCTGATGGGTCTGGCTAATATGCTGATCAGCCCACTGTGTTAGCTGAGAGCTCGAGTTCGGGTCACCTAGGCTACTGGGATTGTTACTGCTGAGCTACTGACTTGGATTGAGCAGCGTGAATGAACCAACGATGCTCTATATGTTTGTTTGGATTGGGGAGTCTAAACTATGGGTGTACTGGGTGAATCTTCAGTGGTGTTAATTCCAGCTGTGCACAGGCCATTTGGTGCTGGGACAGTTGGTGGTGGTGCTTCTCCGGAAGCTTCTTCGATATGTGGGTTTGGCGCTAGCCCCCCAGAGCGAATTGGGGTTGGCGGAGAGTACGACTACAATGGCTTGGCTAAGCGCGTTTCGGCTTGCTTTGCTCAGTCCATTAGTGAAGATATTAGTCGGCTCAAGGTGCGGCAGCGGGGCTGCGTTGTGATTTTGACGGGGGCCGTTTCGTCCCGAGATCTTCTCAACCGACTCGTGACGTTGGCCATCAAGGTAGAGGGTGCTGTTCTCGTGGAAATTTACGAGATGCGCTTTACCGAGGAAGAGCTTGCCGCATAGCTCTTCCTGGCGGATTGCATCTCTTGTCGAGAAAGAAGAATTCTCTCGATAGTTATTTTTTGCGGAAGTTATTATTTCAGAACCCTCTGGCGCACTGTTGCTAGGGGGGTCTGAGTGTGAAGCTTATTCCATCATGGTGGCGACGAAGTCTGTGTACACCTCTCCTTGCCGGAACGCGGGTGTCTCCATGACTTTTTGATGGAATCCGATAGTCGTTGGGAGTCCGGTGATGGCGCATTCGCGGAGTGCTCGCTGCATGCGCCGAATGGCTGTGGTCCGATCAGGGCCCCAGACGATGAGCTTGCCAATCAAAGAGTCGTAGTAAGGGGGGATTTCGTAGTCTGTGTAGACGTGGGAGTCCATGCGCACGCCGAGGCCACCAGGTGCCAAATATCCGCTGATCCTGCCTGGATTGGGCCGGAAGTTGTGGTCGGGATCTTCTGCGTTGATCCGGCATTCGATGGCATGGCCCCGTAGCTTGATGTCTGCTTGGGTAAACGGTAGGCGATCGCCCTGGGCAACCCGAATCTGCTCAGCGATTAGATCGATGCCAGTGACCATTTCTGTGACGGGGTGCTCTACCTGAATGCGAGTATTCATTTCCATAAAGTAAAAGTCCCCGCTCTGGTCGACCAAAAATTCGACAGTCCCTGCGCCCACATAGTTGATTGACTGGGCTGCTCGGACGGCGGCTTCCCCCATGCTTTTTCGTAGGTGAGGATTGAGCGCCGCGCTGGGCGCTTCTTCCAAAAGCTTTTGGTGGCGGCGCTGAATGGAGCAGTCACGCTCTCCGAGGTGGACGACATTCCCGTGGCTGTCGGCTAAGATTTGAAATTCAATATGACGTGGATTCTCGACGAATTTTTCTAGATAGACGCCAGGGTTACCGAAGGAGGCTTCTGCTTCGCCCTGCGCGGCTAGAAACATTTTGCTCAAGTCTTCCGGCTCTCGAACTAGGCGCATCCCTCGCCCGCCCCCACCAGCCGTCGCTTTGATGATGACCGGATAGCCAATTTTGGCGGCGAGTGTGGCGGCTTCTTCCTGGCTGCTGAGGAGGCCGTCGCTGCCGGGGACTGTTGGCACCTTTGCCTGCTGCATCGTGGCTTTGGCAGTGGCTTTGTCTCCCATGGCCAGCATGGCAGCGGCAGTTGGTCCGATGAAGGTGAGGTTGTGATCGGCGCAAATTTCGGCGAAGCGAGCGTTTTCTGCTAAGAAGCCGTAACCAGGATGGATGGCGGTCGCCCCTCGTGTGAGGGCAGCGGCGATGATGTTTGGAATATTGAGATAGCTTTTGCTGCTAGATGCCTCACCGATGCAGACAGCTTCGTCGGCCAGCTGAACATGGAGGGCGCTGCGGTCAACGGTAGAATGCACGGCAACCGTCGCAATGCCCATTTCTTCGCAGCTGCGAATGATCCGCAGGGCAATTTCACCACGGTTGGCAATTAAAATTTTAGAAAAGCTCATCTGGCAGCCAGCATCTTTCCGCTGAGACATTAAGAAGATGATCGTATCACGCAGGGCCTGTTCCTTTTTTCTTTGAGGTCTCCGTGGAACGCCTGTGGTCTACCCCTGTAGAAATCTCGATCAAAATCTCATCGGTAACTCGGTGAAGAAAACCGTGGCAAAGTGCTCGTTATGGCGTATTGTAATAAGTCGATGTGCGATGCATATTGCCCTGTAAGCTGTCTTCCTCAGGCGCTTAATGAACCAGATGTAGGGCAGTAGCTAAAGTGCATGTCGATTCTGCGGATGTGGTGGAATTGGTAGACACGCACGCTTGAGGGGCGTGTGGCTCACGCCTTGCGAGTTCGAGTCTCGCCATCCGCATAGCTAAATAGCTAAAAAATATAGTTAAAGGTGTGGGGCTGAAAGACTTGCCTAAGGCTGTTTAACGAATGTGTTGTCGCTGTTATGCCAGGCGCTTCTTCGTTATGATAAGTGTAAAGTCGTAAACTTTTGTAAACGCTTTGTCCTTAGCTTCTTCCGCCTCCTTGACTTCTTCCGCTGCTCAAAGTTCTGCTGTTCCCTTAGCGTCTCAACGTGTTGACTGGCATTCGCTGCTGTCGCTCTGGCAGGGCGGTCAGGAGGTGGTGAAGCAAGGGTTGCCCCACGATCAGCTCTCGCCTGCCTGGCAAATTTTGATGTTGGGAGACGGGTCTCCGACGCGGCATTTACAGCTGCTGACCCGTGAGCCAACGGAAGTAGATGTGATTGATATGTCTCCGGTGGCCGCAGAGGGTGATGCTGCGCCACCGCAAATTGCCAAGGTGCCGGGGCCGCACCTGCGCCGTCAGGTCTGGCTGCGGACGGCTTCGGGGCAGCGCTTGGCTTATGCCGCGTCTTGGTGGGAGGCGAGCCATGTAGATGACTATTTGGAGAATCGCTCGCTGCCAGTGTGGGCAAGCTTGGCAAAGCTGCGGACGGAACTCTACCGAGATATTCAAGGGATTGAGTTTGGGCATTCTGCTGCGCTGGAAGCCGCATTT
Organism: Cyanobacteria bacterium J06623_4; assembly: GCA_038524545.1. Taxonomy (GTDB): domain Bacteria; phylum Cyanobacteriota; class Cyanobacteriia; order Phormidesmidales; family Phormidesmidaceae; genus Phormidesmis. Next base: position 44,065 of record JBCBIK010000018.1, read on the forward strand.
GACCAGAAGGGGCCTTTTTGGGGGCGGCATTACCTGTTTTGGCATCATGGTAAGCCGCTGACGCTGATTTATGAGGTGTTTTCGCCTTATCTGATTCGATATTTAGGACCCATGGGGTCAGCTGGCTTTTGATGATGTGTGGGCAGGGCTCAGAGTTTTTTTGAGGCGGTTTGTGCAGTTGGGTCTAGCCATATTTGTGCGCGAACAGGACCGTATTGGTCTCGTAGCGATCGCTCGACCTGCTCACCAATCCGACGAGCGATGACCATGTACTCCGGATGGAGGTCGATGTGGATTTCTATCCATACCTGGCGTCCGACCATACCGCGGGACAAAATGCGAGTACAGCGGGTGACCCCTTCTACCTGGGAGGCAATTTGGGCGATCGCTTCTGGTGCGATCGCAGTAGGCTGAAGCAACATCGGCAGCTGCTTGTGTAGAACCTGCCACAGACTGCTCACCGTCAGAATCACTAGCCCACAGGCCATGACCGGGTCCACCCACTGATACCCTTGGCGAACCGAAATCAACCCAATGAGTAGCATGCCAGTGAGCCAGCTACTGCTCAAAATATGCCTGGCATTGAGCTTGAGGGCTAGGCTGCGATTTTGTTGACTGTGCTGCGCTGAGAGCAACACAACGATCATCATCAAAGTGACTGCGGCGCTGACTAGTATCACAAGCGGCAGCGTGACGGACACTGGCAAAGGCATCTGCTCCCCGTGCAAAAGGATGGCAACCTGGTCGAAAGCGATGAGAAGAATAGAAATACTGGAAAAGCCCATAATCGCAGAGAGCACTAGCGTCCCAGCGACTTCGCCCCTACCGTGTCCCCAAATCTCTTTGCCTAGGGTGCGCTGTGGTGAAGCGACGGCGACTAGACTTAGCAAGGTGCTAAAAGCATTTACCAGCATATGAAGTGAGTCTGCCAGCAAAGATAAGGAATGACTCACCCATCCAGCCGTCAGCTCAATCGCGAAGACGACTAGCGTGGTCCACAGTGTCAATAGGAGTAGTCGATAGCTGCTTTGTCGCTGGTATCCGCTTCCCTTCATAGCCGATAGGCTAGCATGAAGCGGCCAGATCACACGGTTGAGTGGAGTCTATGGCGCCCAAATAATGAAAAGGCAATGCCACCTCTTGATAGAACACTCCGTCTATCTGCACTAGGGAGTTTTCAAGAGTTTACTGCCCAGTGATTGGTTGAAGCTGTTTTGAAGGCTTGTAGCGCTTGCTTCTGCTTTGAAGTCTGTTCTGAGAGCGTTATTTTAGCTCCGCCCTTGGGCATCTGTGCGGATGAATCTCTTTAAAATCAGAAAGGACACCGACGACTGGCCGTGTTTCGTCTCGGTGTCCTTGC
>JBCBIK010000019.1:0-36836 GCA_038524545.1 Cyanobacteria bacterium J06623_4
AGTCTGCATCTTGAGGGAGCTTTACGGACTACGGCTTAACCCGAACTGACGTTAGCTAGGCTGGCATTTTCCAGCACGGATCAGGCCGACGCGTTTTGCGATCGCCTGATTTTGCGTATCAAAAGGACCCCACTGTTCTGCGGCTGCGTTACCGGCTTGAGCATCTTCGCTGTCAATGTTTTTTTGTTCTTCTAGCTTTTCAGCCGAGCAAATAGTGCACTGTCCTGAAGCTTGTTTCACAATGTACCAGCTCTCTTTTTCGTCCATCACTACCTCCTTTCAGGGTACCTGCCTTCTCTCAGCTTAGCTTTCGTCGGTTCTCGTCCGCTCATATCAAGTAGCCATATTTTACGACAGCTATGTCTGCCTCTTCAGGCTACATGGGTTGAATGAAGAGGTCTGCTGGTGGTGCATTTGCTTAGCCAGCGCTCTTTTGTGGTGGGCATTCTAGTCGCATGAATTGCCACCTGGATAGCCTTGACTGTTCACTGCAGCGACATCTATGAAAACACCTATCCGCGCTTCTCTAGGATCTCGGCTACTCGCTTGTGTCCTAGGTGGGGCGTTGGTTGGTTTTGGGACGATGTCCTACGTTGTATTCCGCCTTTTGGAAGCGCAGGTGACGAATACCTTGCAGGGCAGCCTGAGCACCCAGGTTGCTGCGATAGAGGGTGAGCTAGAAGCCGCTGAGCAGTCTATTCACGACTTATCTGCAACGGTCTCTGTGCTTCATCGCCAGGGCATTGACACTGCTGATGCTTACATCGCTTTAGTCTTTGAGCTGTTTCGGAGGCGAACTGACCTGACCCAGAGGCTGGGCTTTGGCCAAACGCCTTACGGCGTAGTGTCTCAGACGCGATGGTATGGCCCCTTCTTTTCTACAGAAGCTAGCCCGTCCACGTCGGGAGACAGAAAATCAGTGGAACCTTATTACCCTGTTCGCTATGCGGATATGTCGACGAATGAGGACTATCCGAAGCAGCGCTATTACCAGCAAGTGGTAGAAAGCCGAGAGAGCCTTTGGCTAGAGCCCTACTCCCAGCATGGTCAAACGCTGGCAATCTATGCCGAACCGATTTTTGATGGGCGATCGCACCTACTAGGCATTGCCAGACTCGACATCAATCTCACGGCCCTCGGTGAGCGTTTGCAAGCACCCGCCCTGCAAGGGCCAATGAACAAATCAGCAGGCTACTTTGCCATATTGAGTACGCAGGGCCATTTGCTGGCCTACCCCCCGGCCCCGCAAAAAGCCCAGGAATTGCTCACCTATGAATCGATTCCAGGGCTAATGGCACTCTGGCTAAAGGCAGAGCCAGAAGGCCGGGGGCTGCTGCGTTTGAACGGGCGCTACTGGGCCTATGAGTACGTAGAGGCTACAGGCTGGCTGGTGATTGCGGCAGTTCCGCAGTCTGTGGTGCTGACGCCTGTCTTGGCGGTTACCTTGATAGGAACTTCGGCAGCAGGTACTTTACTGGCGCTGGTGGTAACCTTGTTCGTCAGGCAGCTAAACAGTCGGCTGCAGCCTATCTTGAGAGAGTGTCAGCAGCTGGCAGAGCTAGACGCTGAGCGCACGGGCCGCGCGGCACAGCCCATGCTGCAGATGCGAGGTGAAGATGATCTAGCCGTTTTGGAGCAGGCCTTTCACCAAATGACCATGCAGATGAGGCAGTCTGTAGAGGAGCTGGAGATGCGGGTATCGGCTAGGACGGTGGAGCTGCGCGCAGCTATGGAGACTGCAGAAGTCGCCAACCGTGCAAAAAGTGAATTTTTGGCAAGCATGAGTCATGAACTCCGCACGCCGCTCAATGGCATTTTGGGCTACGCCCAAATTTTGAATCGGATAGATCCCTTACCCCCTTTGGCAAAAAAAGGAATTAGGGTGATTGAACAGTGCGGCTCTCACCTGCTGATGTTGATCAATGACGTGTTGGATCTTTCAAAGATTGAAGCGAGAAAGATGGAGCTGCATGATAGTGAGCTCCATCTGCTTTCTTTTTTAGAAGGGGTGGCGGAAATTTGCCGGGTGCGGGCTGAGCAAAAGGGTGTGGCATTCGAGCTGGTGATAGAAGAAGATTTGCCAGTGGGAATTGTTGTTGATGAACAAAGATTGCGACAGGTGCTGCTCAATTTGTTGAGCAATGCCATCAAATTTACAGAGCGGGGCGCGGTATTACTGAGTCTGCGGGCTCAGCCTACCTATGGCAACCCAGAAGACAATCTTTCTGAGAGAGGTCCAGAGGCTGAAAATAATCGATTGCAGCAGCTATATCAACCGAACCTACCAAAGAGAATGAGATTTCGCTTCCTGGTACAGGACACGGGCGTAGGTATCGGCCCGGAGCAGTTGAAAACAATTTTCTCTCCTTTTAAGCAGGTGGGCGATATCAAAAAGCAGGCTGAAGGAACAGGATTGGGACTGGCAATCAGTCAGCGGATTGTTGCTTTGATGGGCGCGGAGCTACAGGTGAGCAGTGAGCCTAACCAGGGCAGCACCTTTTGGTTTGATGTGTCACTAGCGATCGCAGACCAGACAACCGCGAATTTACCCCAATGTGCTGTTGAACAATCCATCAACGACGACGCAGCAACCCGTCAACAATCGACAAAGAAAAACCCGCTCCCTGCAGAATGCGCAGATAAGTCGACCATTATTTATCCTAATGACGCTGTGCTGAAGGTTCTAGCCAAGCTAGCGGAAAATGGTGATATCTATGGGGTGGCTGAGCAGGCTCGGCGCTTACTGAAAGCTTCAGATGAGCATGCGCCATTTTTTCAGCGGCTGATCGAACTCTCTGAAGGTTTTCAGATTCGCCCTATTCAGCAGTTTATCCAGCAGGGGATGGACGATGCATCAGGTCGTGTGATCGCCCCTCTACAGCCAGCTCCCTAAGCTCCCAAACCCGACTTACGGTCCCTGGGGCACCGTGAGGTTTTCAGCCTTCTCCACCAGTGGATTGGGTTTGACCTCTGCAGGCGGCTCGACCGGTTTTACGGTCGGATACACCTCAATAGCATCTCCCTCAACCCAGCCAGAGTAGTAGCGAACCTTAGTCTCATCGTTGGTAAGAGACAAGAGGTCAAAGTCTCCTCGAACGGCATTGTTATCAAAATTGAAGCCACTTTGGCTGGTGGAATTGACCAAGCCATAGGGACCGCCGCCAACTAGGTTGAGCGCCACTTCGTCTAGGCTGCGCTCGAAGCGATCGCCGCTCCAATGCCACTGGCTACCCGGCCACGAAAGCGCCTTACCGCCCGATGCTCGCTGGGCCACCGGGTTGGTTATCCGGTAGCCACCTTGAGCCAGCGCCGTTTCAAACCCGGGTTCGTAGACCACTTCATAGCGAATGGTCGGCTCTACCGCCGCGTTGTTAAAGTCTCCGAAGGATTGATTGACCCAGAGAACTTCCACAGTGTCTGTCTGCAGTGTCGTTGCAGGTTCTGTAGAGAGGAAGCTGCTGTAGAGGTCTACGCCCTCTGGTGGCAGAGTTGCAGTCGCAGTAAATCGCCAGCAGTCCCAGCTGTTCGATTCATTTATGGCGGTCCAGTCTACCTCACAGAGGCCTTCCCCAGTGGCTACCCAGAGCGCATCGCCCTCTACAGCCAGCTCGTAGGGAATCGCCCCCACCAGGGAACTATCAGTAATGGTGTAGGTATTGAGCGCTTTGTTCGCTGGCTGGTAAGACACTAGGCCGCTAGCCGGATAGAAGGGAACCCCTTCACCGCTGCGCTGCGTGCCAAACCACAGCGTCAGGGGCTGATCGCTCTGGTCTTCAGAAGTGCCTGTGGCCACTAGAGAGGTAATTTGGTCCCCTTGGATGGCAGTCGGTTGCTCTACGGTGAGGTCGTCTGTTTGGGTGCTGTAGCGCAGCAAGCTGGCAAACCCGTTGTCGCCTTCTCCCTGGCTGGTGGTCGCGGCAAACCAAATATCTTGATCTACCGTAACTGCACCGGCGATGCGAGGTGCGCCGAGGCTAGCGCCGAGCTGAGCATTTTGTAGCTCGCTCAGGGTGTAGAGCTGCTCGCTGATGAGGTCACCTGCAGGCGTTTTTAGCTCAAAAAATACGGCGTCTTCGTCAGCGATCGCAACACTTTCTAACGCTTCCGTTTCTACCAATTCTGGATCTGTTGTCGCAGGCTGCCGCTGTTCGCTCAGCCACTCTGCCTGTAAGCGAATTCGATATTGATAAGCGTCTCCGTCTATTTCGATTGTTTTGTAGGCGGGGTCGGCCATCTCTGCCAGCATTTGCTCATAGTTGAAATTCTCTTCATTGAAGGCATCTTCGCTGGCATCTGCAGAGGTAATCGACCAGTCACCATTGGGCTGGCACAGGGAGAAGATATGGTGCGATGTTCTGATAGTGACCGTGTTGTTTGCGATCGCAATCTCCTGCGGTTGGAAATTGAACTGCTCAAACGCGGGCGCATCAACCGGAGTCGAGAGGGGCTCCGGCGAAGTCTCTGTCATTTCACAAGAGGCAGCTGCCGACGTCTCTGCTGAGCTCACGGGCGCTTCGGTACCGCCTCTCTGCTCGGCGTTCGGCTCGGGAGGTAAAGTGACGGCGCAGGCACCCAACAGCGATGACAACACCGCCACTGTCACAAGAGGTTTGATTTGCATGATTTCGCTCCCTGTAGTCCTACTCAACTACACCTTACGTACCGAATGTACGATGATCGTAGCAAGCGCTATAGAAATCGTTGAAGAGATTAAAGCCACCTTCAGGATTGGCTACGTTAGACGCTAGCGAGCTGCTCAGCCCAGTCCATATCTGATGATTTAATTTTTTCGGGGGTGGGCATTTTGCGAAGGCGCATGAGTTCTGAAATGGCAGCAATATCGCGATCGCGCCCTATGCCAGATACAGCCATAGCCTGATGTTCTTGAATGTAGAAGGCGAGAAAGCTCTTCTCTTCTAAGCTGCCCTGAATAATTACCTCTTCGTAGGCTTCTGAATGCCCAACGTAGCGCAGCTTTAGGTCGAACTGGCCGGTCCAGAAGAAGGGGACCGCTTTGAAAGCAACCTGCTGACCCATCATATTGCAAGCGGCAATCCGGCCTTGCTGCATGGCGAGCCGCCAGTGCTCAATATGCGTGGGCTCTCCAGTGATAAAATGTGGAAACTGAGTGACATCGCCTGCCGCATACACGTTTGCCGTAGCCTGGAGATACTGATTGACGACAATGCTACCGGTTTTATCATCCTTCAAAAGTCCGTTAGCAAACTCTGTTGCAGGCTTCACACCAATACCAACAACAACAATATCAGCCGGTAAATTTTCACCACTTTCTAAAACAACAGAGGACACCTTTCCATCGCCCTGAAGCTTAGCCGCTTTGTCTTGCAGGATAAACTTCACGCCATTTGACTCATGGACCTGCTGAAATAGCTTGCCCACAGCCTCTCCCAACACTTTTTCAAAGGGTACTTTGCTCGGAGAGACAACAGTCACCTCGAGACCTTGCTGCCTCAGGCTAGCTGCCGCTTCCATGCCAATAAAGCCGGACCCAATAACAACTGCTTTTTTCGCCTTGAGCGCAGTCGCAAGAATCTGCTTGGCATCTGCTGCATTTCTCAAGGTAAAAACATTCTCTAACTCAGCGCCTTCTATCGGCAGTGTTTTGACGGTTCCCCCAGATGCGATGAGCAGCGCATCGTAGCTGAGCGTCTCTCCGTATCCGTAGGTGAGCTGTTGGGCTTCTATATCTAAATCGGTCACCCTCGCCGAAGTTTTGATTTTGATACCGTACTCCCGGTAAAAGCTGGCTGGCCGTAGCGCGGGTACAGTATCTACCGAGTCTGACTGAAGATAGGCTTTGCTCAGCTTAGTGCGGTCGTAGGGCAGCTTATCTTCCGCACTTAAGACGATAATCTTGCCTGCAAACTCGACCTGTCTGAGCATTTGCGCAGCGGCCTCACCCGCCGCACCCGCTCCAACAATTACAAAGGTCCGACTGTCTTTATCGGGGTTGGGCCTAGTGAGGTAGGGGAGTATGTGCTCTGCCGGGTCTTCTAGCAGGGTTACATAGACATTTCCCGCTTGTATCTCTACCGTCGAGGGAAATTGGGTGACATCATCTCTGCCAGGCGGGCTGAGCTGAGCGCCTGTTACTGCGTTGAAGCAGGCATTGTGCCAAGGGCAAACGATGCGGCCTGCATGGAGAACGCCTTTTTTTAGTGGTGCGCCATAGTGAGAGCAGTGGGGTGCGATCGCGCTAATCCCATCTTCTGTATGCGTTAGCAACATCTTTTGCCCGTCCACTTCAAATTGCCGCATTTGGCCGAATGGGACATCACTCACCTGACAAACCAGTACCTGCCCTCGTCCTCGCCTCATGCCCATAATTTTTCCCTACATTTTTCTCTATAACAGTATGACGGTAGGCAAATGCTACTACGGCATCATCCCTCTTGAGAAACAAACGGTAAACGTTCCGAAGGTAGAGCGCACAAGGCAGCACGCATTAGGCCACCAAATGGCAGGCTACCCGATGATTGGGTCCTAAGGTCGTCCAGGCTGGTTTTACCGTTTGGCAGTGGGGTTCTGCCACTGGGCAGCGAGTATGGAAGCGACAGCCCGACGGCGGCGAGATGGGTGATGGAATTTCACCTCTTAGCATGATTCTTTGCCGTTTGGCATCTGGGTCTAGGGGGGGAATGGCAGAAAGCAGCGCCTGCGTGTACGGGTGGCGAGGGCTATGGAACAATGTTGCCTTGGGGGCGACTTCGACCAGTTCGCCCAGATATATAACTGCGACCGCATCACAGAAATGAGCGACCACAGAAAGGTCGTGACTAATGAAGAGAAAGGTGAGCTGTTTCTCTTTTTGGAGTGACTTTAGCAGGTTGAGGATGCTCGCCTGAATAGAAACATCTAACGCTGCAACTGCTTCATCTGCAACTAAAAAGCTCGGATTGCAAACGAGGGCACGAGCGATCGCAATTCGCTGCCGCTGCCCGCCCGAAAACGCATGGGGAAACCGCCGCAGATGCTCCAAATTTAGCCGACAGCGTTCTGCGATCGCTCTGACTCGCTCATCGGTCTCCTGCCGACTGCGGGTAAGCCCCATGGCCTCTAGCGGCTCGGCAATAATATCGCGAACAGTCATCCGCGGAGAAAGCGCTCCGTAAGGATCTTGAAAAATCATCTGGGCGTGACGGCGTAGCTGCGTCAGCTGGCTACCACTGAGCTGAGCAATCTCTAGCGGTGACTGATTCTGCAGGTGCAAAGTTACTCGGCCCGAAGTAATGGGGGAAGCCTTGAGCAGCGCGCGACCAACGGTGGTTTTTCCCGATCCAGATTCACCCACTAGCCCAAACGTCTGCCCCGGCATAATCGCAAAGCTCACCCCATCCAACGCCCGGACAATCTGTTGCTGTCGCCGAAAGAGACCGCCGCCAGCAGGATAGTGTACCTGCAGATTTTCTACGGTGAGTAAAGGCGTATCAGCAACTGTCATGGCAAAAAAGAGGATTCGGATGTGAGCAAATGGCAGGCCGCTGTGTGGTCGCGCGCAATCGATTGGGTGGTGGGCATTTTCGCCATGCAGTGGTCTCGCTTCACCGCGCAGCGAGTGTGAAAGACGCAGCCAGTTGGTCGCTCTAGCGGACTAGGAATATCGCCAGGAATGGGCTGCAGCGGCGCATCTAGCGCCTCTAGCTTGGGGATAGCCTGAATCAGCCCCTGGGTGTAGGGGTGGTGCGGACGGCGAATGACCTCTCTAACAGGCCCTGCTTCCATTGCTTTTCCCAGATACATCACTAGCGCCGTATCTGCCACTTGAGAAACCACCGCCAAGTCGTGAGAGATAAAGATAATCGCCATGCCAAACTCTCGCTGTAATTCGGCAAGCAGGTCCAGAATCTGGGCCTGAATGGTGACATCTAACGCCGTTGTGGGCTCGTCTGCAATGAGCAGTGCGGGCTGCATGGCTAGTGCCGAGGCGATCATCACCCGCTGCCGCATGCCGCCAGAGAGCTGAAAGGTATATTGCTCCAATCGCAGCTCCGGATTGGTAATGCCGACTCTGTCCAGCATGTCGGCGGCGATTTTTCGCGCTTTTTGCCTGCTCACCTGGCGATGTAGTCGAATGCCCTCAATCATCTGATTGCCGATGGTGTAGAGCGCAGAGAAAGCCGCGCTGGGCTCCTGAAAAATCATCGCAATCTCTCCTCCCCGCAGCCGGTTTAGCAATTTGTGCTGAGGGGAAAGCGATGTAATCTCTGTAACACCTCCTTTTTTGAGATTGTAGAGAATTTTACTGTTGGGGCCAAAGCTGGCGTTGACAGGTAAAAGACGCATCAGCGCTTTGACAGAGATAGATTTGCCCGAGCCAGACTCACCCACAATGCCGAGCGTTTGGCCTGGATAGACGTCAAAGGAGAGATTCTCAACGGCTGTTACCGATCCTTCCTCAGTGGAAAAGGAGATAGAGAGGTCAGAGACTTGTAAAAGGGGCGCTTGTTCAGCTACTTTTTCGCTCATTACCGACCTCTTCGACGCTTGCTTATTTGATAATTTTTTGTTGGGTTCAATAGCTGTTTCTGGGAGGTTTCACTGACCATGGTCTCATGCCCTAGCGTGACATCAATAGCGGCTCCCTCTAGCCCGATGTTAACGCTTTCAAGACTTATTGATGACAACAAATGGGCAGCGCTACCGCAGCGACTGCCAACGCCGTATCCAAAGCACCATCGGCCGACTAAGCATCAGCGAAAATCAAGCCACCGCTTTGGGATTGCAACCTCACAGCTGCTGGAGTCTCTCCTTAGAAAAGCGTTGCTTGATTAGTTTGCCTGGGTTGTGGGAGCCTGGGGTGAGATTTGATGGTCTTTGACGTACTGACGGAGCGCACGATTGACCGCTTCTGAATCTGGAAAAATTTTGTGCAAGTCGGGTTCTATCACGACTACATTCGTACCTTCTCTGTAGCGACTCGCATACTTTCCGCGCACACCAGATGTAATTAGGTCTGCTGAATACTCAGGTCTTAGAGTATCTTTATCGCTCATAGGCTTTCCTCTCCTGTCGGGTCATACGTCGCGCTGAGATGATTCGGATAGTGTCTGACCTTTCGGTAAAAGAGACGACTATGTAGCCACCCTCTAAGAATAGCCCAAAGAGTAAGTATCGATCTTCTCCATACGAATGGTCGGGGTCGGGAACGTAGGAAGAATAATCATCTGCAAATACCTCCGTAGCTTCGGAGAATGACACATTGTGCTTGGCCTGATTAGCACGTGCCTTCGCTTCATCCCACTCAAAATTAATAACTTAATTTGTACTTCGGAACCTTATTAGGCCCTGGATATGCTAACTCAGCAATTGCACTTTCTATATCATTAGATGTCTACTCTGCTTCCTCTGGAAACCCCACTAATTAAAGTTGCAGATATTCAGCCCTGCTTCAACGCAAGCCTGCAATTCTTCCTGATTCCAGCGCTCAAAGTCGGCCCAGAGTGTAGCAATTCTCAGATAGGTTACGGAATAATCAAGGATTAACTCATTTTTGGATATTGGCATAGGGATCGGCGGCATCTCTTAGGCCGTCGCCTAGCAGCGTAAACGAAAGCACTGCCACAACAAAAAAGAGCAGGGGAATAAAGAACCATGGCGTAAGCTGTATTGCTTGTACGGTGGTCATTTCTTGAAGCAAAACGCCCCAAGACAGGGTAGGCCTACGCAGACCCAATCCAACAATCGAAAGGGCTGTTTCGTCGAGAATGCGATAGGGAAAATTTATCACCAGCTCCACAATGATGTAGCTGGCAAACCCAGGTAGCAGATGTCGTGTCACGATTCGCCACCCATTAGCACCAGAAAGCCGAGCGGCTGTCACGTAGTCTTCTTCGCGGCTGGCCAACAGATAGGACCGGATGCGCCGAGCTAGGGTAGGCCAGTTCACCAAGCCCAGCACCAGCGTCATGGCAAAGTACACTTGCTGATTGGACCAGTCGCGGGGGAACATGGCAGTCAGGGCCATGTACAGCGGAATCGGCGGGACCACGCGCACAATATCGGTAAAGCCCTGAATGAGCGTATCGACCCATCCGCCAACGTAGCCAGACACCCCACCAATGACTAGGCTCAGCACAAAGGAAATCAGGATACCAAGGGTCGCAATTGTCAGCGATGTTCGCGTGGCAAACATGACCCGGCTAAAGAGATCCAACCCATTGGAATCTGTTCCAAAAAGGTGAACCTTGCCGCGCGCTACGCCAAATAGATGGCGACGGGTGGGAAAGATGCCCAGCAGCCGATAGCGATCGCCCAGCACAAAGAGCTGAAGCGGTCGGCGCACCGGTTCGCCATTTTCTTCAAGAATATCGACAGCGAAACCCTTATCGAGCACACTGTAGCGACTGTTCATCTCGTAAACAAACGGGCGAAAAGTGCAGCTGCCGCCATACTCCGCCCGGTCGCAAAAGCGAATGAGCTGAGGTGGCCCAACGGTGTAGTCTGCATCGCGACTGTCGGCCAAGCCCGAATAGGGTGCAATAAATTCGGCGAAGAGTGCGATCGCAACAAACACACTCAGCACGCCCGCCCCAATCGCCGCCAGCCGATTTGCCCTGAACCGCGACCAAAACAGCTGCCACTGAGACGCTGTGTAATACGTCTCTCTTTTAGACACGCGTTTGTCAGCGTCTTGTCCTCTGCTGAGTTTTGAAAAGAGCTGTTTAGCTGTGAGCATCGCAACCTTCTCCGCTATCGACCGAGGCGAACTCTAGGATCGAGCAAAGCCACCAAGATATCCGAGAGAAAGTTCGCAGTAATAATAACGCCGGTGATGCAAACCAGAATGCCAGCGGCGGTGTTTTGGTCTGCATCTAAAAAGGCAAGCAGCAGCTCTTGCCCTAGTTCGCCCAGCACCAAAATAGACGCAATAATCGGCAGCTCGTTGAAAGAGCGAGAAAAGTCGAACCCGATGGTAGAGACAATGGGCATGACTGCTTGGCGAGCCGGATACTTTATCAGCAGCGGCCATTCAGAGAGTCCTTTTGCACGGGCAGCGGTGACATAGAGCTTACCTAGCTCATCTTTCATGAGGCCGCGCATCGTCTGCAGCTGAAAAGCCGTGGTAGACCAGCCCAATACAAAAAGCGGAATGTACGCATGGCCTAGAAAGTCGAGAAATTTGGCCAGTGACCAGGGTTGACCTCGATATGCCTGAGAAATCAGCCCGGTCACGTCTAGGTCAAAGACAAAGGCATTGAGCATGAGCAGGATGAGTGCGATCGCAAAATTCGGCAGCGCCAGACCCAAATACGACAGCAGCGTCACCAGCCGATCTGCCGCGCCCGACCGACGAGCCGCCACCCATATCCCGACCGGAATCGCCACGATATAGGAGAGCAGCATCGCACCCACCACCAAGATAAAGGTGTAGAGAAACTTCGCCCGAATAATCGTATTCACAGGTGCTCTCACCCGAAAAGCCGGGCCAAAGTCGAAGCGGGTGATCACGTTCCACAGCCATTCGCCATAGCGCACCAAGAAGGGCCGATCAAGCCCCAGCGATTCGCGAACCTGATCGATAGCGGCCTGGGTCACCGTCACCCCCGTCCCCGAAAATTTGCGAAAGAGTTCGCGTTCGGCATAGTCTCCTGGCATCAGCTCAATCAGCGCATACACCATAAAGGAGACGATCAGCAGCGTCACCAGCGAAACGAGCAAGCGCTCAGCTAAGAATCGCCAGATAGGGGCCTGAGTGGTCGCGGAAAGCTGGGAATGGGACAGTCCTGTACTTGCCAAAGGATTCGCCAAGAAGATTTAACGGCCTAAATTGTACGTTCTGACACTTATCCCAAAGGCGTAAAGGATAGATTAAGGTGTTACGTTTCTGTAAAAAAGCGCACCAGCGTTATATCAGTTCACCAGGCCAATCCAAAGGTACTGGCTTTCTCAGGTGTGCAGTCTGGTAGGTGAGCGAGTACATCCTCCCAGGTGCGATAGGTCTGCAGCGCCTCGACAACAATGGGCAGCGGTTCTGCGAGGATAGAGTTGAAATCAATCTCTTCGGAAAATTGAAGTGAAAAAGCCAGCTGTTCTTGTGGTGGGGTAAATTGCGCATTGACGCCTGATTTATTTCCTCTGGGATCGATTCGGTACCAGCCAAAGTCGGGGAGATACACAGCATTTAGCCCATGCAGAGAATAAGGCGCACCCGTATCGTCGATACTCAACCGCTGATAGCAAAACCCAGCTGGAATGTGGTTGGCACGTAGCAGCGCTGCGAGCAGGTGACTTTTGGCAAAGCAGTAGCCCGTTTTGTGGTGCAGCACATCTGAGGCGCGACAGGTGACAGGATTTTGCTGATAGTCAAAACTGTGCCGAATGTTGTCGCGGACCCATTCGAAACAAGTGCGTGCGATCGCAACCTCCTGCGCCTCCAACCCTGTAGACCTGCTCAAATGCACAGCAGCCAATTCTTTCGCCAAGGCTAATACAGCGGGCGATCGCCAATCAACCACCTCACTTGTTTGTAAATATTCATCCATAAAATTAGTGATCGCTCAGCAGGGTTACTTTGTCTTGCACGCCCCCAGGCAAACCGGCAAAACCACAGCTATGCTTGCTCTGGCCAATTTTAGTAGATTTGGGTTTGCTAAAGCGGGACGATGCTGGAAAGTTAGCCATTGCCAATCCCATTTATCGTGCAGTGTTGCCAAGCGTTTTGGCTAGGAGCGTGCAAGATGGCTTGCCAAGCATACAGCCCAGCTGGTTTAAACGGTTTCCCAACAAAAATCCCCACCAAAAATGCTAATACGGTAGCCTCCTTTACACTATCGTATGCTCTCAGAGAGCGCTCAGGATTATTTCATTTGTCCACCATTCTCTCTTCAGTATGCAGGTCGATATTGAGTAGCGTGACGGGGAGACGAGCATAAACGTCGAGCCGTTGTTGTGTACCTAAACAGCAAAGGAAACAACCATGGTTTCAGCTACCAATTTTTCACCAACGCCAACTTCTGCAGTGCCCTCAATAGAGACAGTCATTCCAAAGGAGAGAAAGATAGCAACCCAACAAGGGACCGTGCACTTTATTCGGCACGGAGAGAGCACGTTTAATGAGCGCAACATTTTTGCGGGTGTGGTCGATGCTGAGCTGACTGCATTTGGGAAGATGCAGGCACGGCAGGCAGGACAGGACATTAAGCGCAAGAATGTTACCTTCGATGCGGTTTATGTCTCTCATTTGAGGCGAGCCAGGCAAACCTGTGAAATTGCCCTGGCAGTCAGTGACGCGCTTAAAAAACCGCAAATTGAGCCTCAGATAGACCATCGGCTCGGAGAAAAGTCTTTCGGCATTTTTGCCCGGCGCAACAAAAATCTTTTGCGTCTAGCCCTGGGCTACGACGGCTATGAAGAGTTTTTACACTCTCACAATGAGACACCGCCATCGGGCGAAAGTATTGAAAAGGTCTACAACCGCGTAGCGCAGTTCTACGAAGAAGAAGTAGCGCCTCGTTTGGCGCGGGGCGAAAACGTATTGGTGGTATGTCATCAGTATGTGTTGGAGCCATTGGCCTTGTATCTGAGCGGGCTGCCAGCGACGAACTATCACCACCTCAAGCTACCCAATGGCAAGGCTCTCAATCAAGATGAACTGGTTGCCTTTCAGAAAAAAGAGTCTAGCGGCACGGCTTCTCTACGCAAAAAGATTAATGACCTAGCCGTTATGCGAGGGGTCTGGATGAATGCGATCGCATTTATCACCGGCATTCTTCTCAAGAGCACGGCCTTCTCACAAGCCTTACCAGCACCTGTATTTACAGCCATCATCGTTATCTGTCTGGCAGTCTCCACCTTCTATTCCTACTTAGATATTGACTTCAAGGCCAGCCGTCACAAAATTTCCACCATGGTTTCTTCTGTGGTCAATGGATGGATGGTGTTGCGTTGGCTCGTGGGTGCCTCACTGCTGCTGTCGGGCTGGGCTTACCAAGGCCCTGAAGATCTCTACAAGGTGCTTTGGATTTTGTTGTGGATGGTACCGCCAGCGCTCACAGCGCCCGTACTGTCAATTTTGTGGGGCGGCAATTTGTATCCTTCTGCCGTTCTATCTCGCACTCTTTCAATCTTCGTTTCTGCAGCTCTGATCGGTTTACTGTCGATTGTCATGCTGCCTATTAGCCCTGCGAGTTTGGGCTTTTTCTATGTGATTTTACTGCTGGGTCTGGCGATTCCGGGGGCAATAGGCCAGCTATGGCGCTGGCGATCGCCTGTGGAATCGAACCATCACAGCAAAAATTGGAAGTTTATCGGCATTTTTGCTGGTGTCCTGATGGCCTTTGCCGCAGGGTTTCAGTTCACACCCTCTCAAATCATCTCAGACGTTTTTTTTGGTACGAATGCAGACGGCGCGATCGCTTGTCTGCAACAGCTTGGCATCGCACTCTTCAGCCTTTCCCTCATGCGCATTCTCGCCGCAGGCACCGTTATGCTCTCCAGAAGCTGGTCTAACAAAGCCGAAGCTCAAGACGCCTATATTTTGCTTGTGACGCCGAACTTTTTCCTATGGGCTGCGCTGTTTAGCGGCGCACAACTTGTCAACAGTAGTCCTGTATTGAACTATGCCTTGTTTTGGGGTACGCTAGGCTTTTTTGTCATTCCCCTCATTGAACAAGTTGTCTTCATGAGCTCTTTCACCCGCAACATGCTGCGAGAATCCATGCGCTCTTCACGGGTTGCAGCCAGTGAAGCCAGACAGCTCTTTCAAAACCTCGATGTAGATGGTAATGAATCTCTAGACAGGGGTGAGCTGATGGCACTCCTGCCGCTGATAGAAGATAAAACAACCGGCCAGCGCAACGCGATAGATATTCGCCCCTACCTAGCAGATCGTCTGTTCGAAACGCTGGATGCGGATCGCAGCGGTGCGATAGACATGCATGAATTCGAGAGATATCTCTCAAAAAATGGACTGGTGATAAACCTAAACGTGGCTTAAAAGAACGTATCGTGAAACACAATGACGACCAAAGCTCTTTAAACATGACAGATTGTAAAGAATAATGAGATTAGCAAGGGCTATGAGGCTGCCTGCCCTGTGCGATAAAGCTGCCTGCGGATAGCAGAAGTCAGCCCCGTCCTGCGTTGTTCTTTTTGTCATCGTTGAGCGTCTTTATGAGTTCTGAAGTTGTCTCTCCGTTGTTGGGCGCTCGCACCCCCTCTATGCGATCGCCCAACAATCACGAAGTCGGTCCCTTTTCCTGGGTTCGATTCACCTTCTTTACGGCCATTCATGTCGTTGCCCTGCTTGCCCCCTGGCATTTTTCCTGGCCCGCCTTAGGAATTACCCTTTTTCTCCACTGGCTCACTGGCAGCCTAGGCATTTGCTTGGGCTTTCACCGTTTGCTCACCCACCGCAGCCTGCGAGTGCCTAAGTGGCTCGAATACACCCTAGCCATCTTTGGCTGTCTGGCGATTCAGGGCAGCCCTATTTTTTGGGTGGCCGGGCACCGGCAGCACCACTTGCATACCGAACACCGAGATAAAGACCCCTATTCAGCACAGAGAGGATTTTGGTGGAGCCACATGCAGTGGGTGCTCTACCGGCGGCCCGAGTTTTTTGAATACACTGCCTACGCCAAATTTGCGCCCGATCTTGCCAAAGACCCGGTCTATCGCTGGCTGGATAAATATTTTTACCTATTGCAAATTCCTGTCGCGCTGCTGCTGTATGCGATTGGCGGCTGGGATTTTGTAGTTTGGGGGGTGTTTTTGCGGCTGGTGCTGCTATGGCACAGTACTTGGTTTATCAATTCGGTGTGTCACATGTGGGGAACGCGCACTTACGAGTGTGAGGATGATTCGCGAAACCTCTGGTGGGCGGCTATTTTGGCCTATGGGGAAGGGTGGCACAATAACCATCATGCCTATCCGAACGTGGCACCGGCTGGACGAAAGTGGTGGCAAATAGACATGACTTGGTGGGCGATTCAGGTCCTTAGGAAGCTGGGACTGGCCACCCATGTGGTGACTTGCGCTTAGCTGAATCTAAGCATGCTGCCAATAAAGATATAGCCTTGTGATGAATGCATTCACCACAAGGCTACAGCTATTTTCTACCGCGCAGACCACAGGCTAAGCAGTGAGCGACAGGAATGAGCTACGAGTAAGCGAGATACCGTCTTGCTTAGTCTTCCTGGGGGGCGCGTACAACAGATTCGAACTCGATTTTGCGATGGCTTCCATTGCAGAAGGGCTGGGTTGTTGAGGCACCGCAGCGGCACAGAGGAACCATTTCCTTATCAATGGTGAAGTCGTTGCCCTCAGCATCTGTCAACGTAAATGGACCCTTTACCAAGAAAGGGCCGCTGTCTTTAATCGTAATTTGGGTGCTATCAGCCATGAAAATCCTCTCAAAGAAAGTAAATGTGAGCCGTCACCGATAGATGGTTTCAGCAGCTCAGATACCTCTATATAGTTATCACAAGTTTGACGCGTTGGCGGTTCTATCGCTTACGAAACCTCCCTCTATTGGCTGACACGATAGACCCACGCGATTGTCCCTTATGAGTGAAGAAAGAAAGGGGGCGATCGCGCTAGCCTTCTCTATAAACACGTGAATCTCTGTAAACACGTGAAAGAGAACACGCAACACATTACACATGAGCAACCAAACTTCAACAACCGACACCCTCACCGTTCGATCTGACAGCGCACCGACCGGCAGCATGGGCCAAAAGCTCTTGATCAGCGGCAACGCGATGGCCATGCGGCTGTGGGACGAGCAGCCGGGAGACGGCCAAAATAAATCGGTCTCTGCGAACAACTATGAAACGCTGGGTTATGTGCTAGAAGGCCGCGCAGAAATTACCGTTGAAGACAGCACCATTACAGTAGAGCCGGGCATGTCTTGGGTCATTCCAGAAGGCACGGAACACAGCTACAAAATTTTGGAGCACTTTCGGGCGGTCGAAGCGACCCACCCCTCTGCCAGGGGAGATGGCTAGCCCTCAAGGCAGACCGTTGAACAGATACGTTCACTACTAAAAAACCACCTGACAGAATCACCCGGCAGAGCCACCCGACAAAAGCAAAAACATGACCTTATTTTCAAAATCAGACCTTCAGTCTTTTATCCGCCATCAGAAATTTCCCTGTATTTCTATCTACATTCAGACCCACGAGGCAGGGCGCGAAATCAGACAAGATCCCATTCGTCTAAAAAATCAGCTCAGCGAAGCAGAGGTGCAGCTCGCGCAAAAAGGCGTTAGCGATGCGATCGCACAGCAGCTCCTAAAGCCAGCCTTCGACCTGTTAGAAAATGAAAGCTTTTGGCAACATCAACAAAGTGGGTTGGCGCTGCTGATAGCACCTGATTTCTTTCAGCTTTACCGAATTCCACTCAGCGTTGAGACCTCTACAACAGTGAGCGAAAGGTTCTACATTAAGCCGCTGATTTCCCTCCTGACAGACAGCGGACAGTTCTTCATTCTGGCTGCCAGCCAGGGCAATGTCACACTCTATCAGGCCACAAACGACCAAATACAAGCTGTGGATCTTGGCGATACACCTACCAGCTTAGAAGAGGCCCTTCGGTACGACGATCCAGAAGAATCTTTGCAGGGCCACGGTACAGGCCGCAGCGGCGCTCGGGAGATTATTCACGGTCAGGGTAGCGGCAAAGACAGCCACAATTCAGACATTCTTCGGTTCTTCCACTTGGTCTCTGACGGCGTAGAAGAAGCGCTCAATCAGCAAACCGCGCCGCTAGTTTTTGTAGGTGTGGATTTCCTCTTTCCCATTTACAAATCGACCAATAAATATCCTCATTTGATGGAAAGCGCGATCACACATCAGCCAGATCAGCTCAGCCCAGAAGAGTTGCGCGATCGCGCCCTACAAATCGTCACCCCCCACTTTGCCGAAAGCCGCAAAACAGCCAGCGAAGAATTCGGCAGCTTGCTCAACCAAAACCAAGCGAGCCAGGACCTTGCGCAAATTCTAAACGCCGCCTACAACGGTCAAATAGACGCCCTCTTTGTGGCAGAAGACGCGCACATTTGGGGTAGATTTGACGCTGAAAAGCGCCAGCTGCAGCCCCATGCTAGCCAAACAGATGAGAGTGAAGAACTCTTGGGGTTGGCGATCGTCAAGGCGATAGCGGCCGATGCCGACGTCTATGTTGTGGCGAATACAGAGATGCCTGTAGATAGTGCGATCGCAGCGACGCTTCGCTATCCCATCATGCAGGAGGCAGGCACCGTCGCCGTCTAACTGCGTGCGCGTCACAGCTACCTCCGTACCGCCGTTTGTGAAGTACCCTAGAGGCATTGCTTCTAGCGCCTTATCAAAGCGCTGATTTAATCAGAAGCAGTGCCTTTTTGCGGAGAAATTTTCTGTTGCCCGCTGATGTATTCACCCTTCGACAGCCACCAGGTATTGCCCTGCCCGTTGTCGCCAACTTTCCCCACAGCGGCACCCAGGTGCCCCCAGACATTGCCAACCGGTTCACACCAGCTCACCTCCAGGCACTACCAAATTCTGACTGGCACCTGCCCAAGCTCTATTCATTCTTACCTAGCTTGGGCGTCACCACCCTGCAGGCCAACTATAGCCGGTATGTCGTCGACCTCAACCGTGCGCTCAAACCGCCACTCTTTGGGTCTTTTTGGTCTGCTGTTGTCCCGGAGCAAACCGCCTTCAAAGTGCCGATCTACCGAGAGCCCGTTGAAGACTATGTGCCGAGTGAGGCAGAGGTGCGATCGCGCATCGACCAGTACTACACGCCCTACCATCAGCAGCTAGAGAGCTTGCTAAATGATGCGATCGCCCGCCATGGCACGGTGTACCTGCTCGATTTGCACAGCTTTATGGGCCTCATTACCGACGATGTCTGTCTCGGTAATGCCAACAGAGAAACCTGTCGTGAATCGTTTTTGATAGCGGCTACAGAGAGCTTCAGCCAACAGGGCTATCAGGTTGTTCAAAACAAAGTATTTACCGGCGGGCACATCACCCGTCACTACGGCAAGCAGCCAAACGTACAGGCCCTCCAGATCGAAATTCGCTACCCAACCTACCTCCCCGAAGATCAGCTAGTGACCTCACACATTCCCCAGTGGCAGGGGCCAACCTTTGAGCAAGCCCGGTTAAAACTGCGCGCAGCCTTAAGCCAGCTATTCAATAACATTCAGACAGACAAAATTTAAGCCCAAAAAAAGCTCTCCCACCGTTTAGCGGGAGAGCAACAAGCAAAGGAAATCACTCAGTCATGTGCACTGTGCCAGCGACGAGATTTAGCCCTGTTTAGAAAAGGGGCTCTGAAGCATTCGCCGCAATCACCAACAAAGACAAGCAGGCCAACATCAGACTAGATACAACAGCTGACTTAGCAATCTGTTCAACAGAAAAAGAAAACATCGGTTTAGGCCCCTCCGAGCAGCTAGAGAAGTTATTGATTCACAACACCCCTAATATGCGCGCTTCAGCCAATATCAACCCCTGTATTTCTACGACATCAGCATCAAACAAATTTTGTCTCGGCGCGAAAAGTACGTACGCATCCACTAAGCTTTCGCTATTTCCTTGCTTTGACAAGGGCCTGTCAAAATATCTAAAACAATCTCTAAAGTTTGGCTCAGGTGGCTGTGCCCATTAGGGAGCCGCGAAACTGGGTCGATTGGCCCCTTGGGTCCGCTGTGACTCACCGGCCCCAAGGAAATAAACCGTACGCGCCCGGCCTCCCTGGCCAAATTCCAGCTGGACCAAGCGGCTACTGGCCAGCGCATTGGAAACATAAGGGCACCGATTTTGGCAAGCAGGTCGCGATCGCCTCGCAAATGATATAGCTTCTCTATTTCTGCAACGCCGTTATTACCGCTGACCACCCCCGCCAAAGAAATCACCTCTATGGGCACATCCAGAGCGTACTTGAGATAGGTCACCGCGCCCAGCGCCACCTGCGCACCACCGCTGTAGCCCAGCAGCGTAATCGGTACGCCGGGCCGGTAACCTCGCTGCCTCAAACTGTTCAAAATGACCTGAGCCGTTCCCCGATTAAAAACCGGTCCGTATCGATTGTCCGTAGAGACGGCAACCTGAAAAGTGTTACGCAAGTTCACCAAGATATCGAGCGGACTGCGCGGATGCCATTCTTCTACCTGGTTTACCCATCGCCAAAATCTCGCAAAGGGTCGCTGCATCGTCAGCGGACGGTTTAGCGCCGAATAGGCCATAATGTCTTGAACAAACACCATATCTTTGGGAAGAGACGCCTCTAGCGTGCTCAAAAAGTTTTGAACGCGTTTGGGATAGTCGGCGCTGCTTTGAGAAATGCCGTCTAAATAAATGATGTAACGACTAGGCACCTCAGCGCCACTCGGATCATCGGCGTTGGATCGTGAGGCGATCGCTGCCTGTGCGGTAGGCGAAGAAAGCGATTCGGGCAGTTTGCAAGAAATGTGCGTTTCGATGCCGTCGCCGTACCAACCGGCCCACCAGCCTAGCGCTTCGAAGGGCGCGAGCAGTCCAGCCAGTAGCAGCGCAATCAGGCTAACCCTGGCCATATCCACCACAAATCTCAGCAGCTTGCTATTAAAGGCCAAATACCACTGCAGCCACTGCGCATTTATCGGGGAGAGGAGCACAATAGCGCCGAGGGCAAGCAGGACAACTGCGCTGAGCTGGAAAAGACGGAGACGCATGAATTCAGGAGCGGGTGAACGGTAAAGTCATAATTCTGGGTGAGTAACTCAGCTGCGATCGCTACGGGTCTTCCCGATTGTTTGACCCGCGCTCTGGAATAGCACGGGTCGCTCGTAACCCGGCATAGAGTTCTTCTGCCAGCCGATTGCGATTGGTGATGAGTTCTTCGCCCGCGACCCAGTTGGTAATCCACTGTCCGAGGGTAGCAATGGGCTGCCCTACCGTTTTTTGCAGTAGCTGAATCACTATCCAGCCGAGGGAAACGCTTGCAAAGGCATCCCACCACCCCAACGTCGAAATAGAGTCGATGCCGACCACGACCGCCAGCAGCGTCCAGATAGACAGCAGTACAAAAATAGCCGTACCAAAATAAGGCATCACGACAAAAACGCCTAGCATCAACGGCGCATAGCTAAATCCCAACGTTCGCAGCACCGCCGTCAGCGGCAGGTAGCTATCAAATGAAAAGTTGAGCATGGCCCAAGTGCTCAGCGCCCAAAATGCATAGCCAATCACAAAAAATAGGGCTGATATCCACAGACTCAACACAAAGCGTATTGGCCGTACCTGATTGACAAAAAGAACGACTATCTGGCTCAGAGACTGGGCCAGCCCAGCAATAAAGACGATGGTTAGAGCAGCTGGGAGGCTATTGGGCTGGTTTTGCAGACTTTGAAACGTTTCGGGATGGAGTGCGATCGCACCTCTGACTAATAACCACAATTCACTAAATGCATCTACCCTTAGCCGCTGACCGAGTAACTGAGCAACCAGCTGATAGAGAGGCCCAACTTGATCTGTCCCAACCACCGCTTACGAAAAAAACTTGTAATCGTACAGATCATAGTGAGTTGGTGGCGCAATGGCAAACCCACGAACCAGCTTAGAAAAACCTCCCTGATCGGCGTGATAGGCCCGTTTTAGCTGGCTCGACTGCTGCAACACTTCACAGATTGAGAATTGTAGACTTTGCCATAGATATTCGTTGCATTTACCGGGGAAAGACCGCAATCGTGCTCAAAATTGATAGGCGAGTGATGTTGCCGCCTTTCTGTAACCTTCTGCTTTCTGTAACCTCTTATATTTGCAACTCCCGATGACTTCGACTTCGACGGCTGCCACTTCGAACCCAGCAGCCTCTGCGCAAGCAGCCCCAGCCACTGCCCTGCTGACCGATGCCAATCGCCGACTAGAAAAAGCTGCCCAGCACGCACCCATTTCAGACGATGCGACGGAACGCCTGAAGTTTCCTAAGGCCAGCCTTAAAGTAGCCATTCCTGTACGGATGGACAATGGCGCTTTGCGGGTGTTTGAAGGCTACCGGGTTCGCTACGACGATACTCGGGGACCGACCAAGGGCGGCATTCGCTTCCACCCGAGGGTCTCTCTCGACGAGGTCCAGTCGCTGGCCTTTTGGATGACCTTTAAGTGCGCGGCGGTCAATCTGCCCTTCGGCGGGGCCAAAGGGGGCATTACGCTGAACCCCAAGGAGCTGTCTAAGTTTGAGCTAGAGCGGCTGAGCCGGGGCTATATTGATGCGATCGCCCCCTTTATCGGCCCAGATATCGACATCCCCGCCCCCGATGTGTACACCAACCCGATGATCATGGGTTGGATGATGGACCAGTACAGCATCATTCGCGGGCAGCGCTCTCCGGCAGTCATCACCGGCAAGCCCGTCAGCATGGGAGGCAGTCTGGGGCGCAGCACAGCGACGGGAACGGGCGCATTTTTTGTGCTGCAGGCAATGATGGAAAAGCTGGGCCAGTCGCCTGCAGATCTGACGGTGGCTGTGCAGGGGTTTGGCAATGCTGGCAGCGTGATTGCCCAGCACCTCTTTGAAGCAGGCTATCGGGTGGTGGCCGTCAGCGACTCTCGCGGCGGCATCTATCAGCCTAACGGGTTAAACATTCCAGATATTCAACAGTTTAAGCGGGCTCACCAGACCGCCACCAAAGGATTAAAGGCTGTGTACTGCCAAGACAGTGTGTGCAGCATCATAGAACACGACACGCTTACCAATGAAGAACTGCTGACGCTGGATGTAGATATTCTCATTCCTGCGGCCCTAGAAAATCAGATTACGGCTGAAAATGCAGAGCGCATCCAGGCTCGATACATTTTTGAAGTTGCCAACGGCCCGGTCACGGCAGATGCCGATGAGATTTTAGATCGCAAAGGCATTTTGCTGTTTCCCGATATTTTGGTGAATGCGGGTGGTGTGATGGTCAGTCACTTTGAATGGGTGCAAAACCGTAGCGGCCTCTACTGGGAATTGTCCCGTGTGCAAGAAGAGCTGCGATCGCGCATCGTCACAGAAGCCAACACCATTCATAGGCTGGCTGAAAAGCACAGCGTTTCCTATCGCACCGCCGCCTACATTCACGCCCTCAGCCGCTTGGGAGAGGCGCTGAATGACCGAGGCACCCGCGCCTATTTCAACAGTTAAGCATTTACCTCCAGCACCTAAGCGGAAGATCCCCAGCAAGAGATTTGAGTGAAAGATTCAAGCAAAAGACGATACGCTAGAATCGTTCAGCTGAGCGGGCTACGACGGGACAAGTGAAAAAACAGCGCATTGATACGCTCCTCGTAGAAAAAGGACTCTGCCCGTCGCGTCAACAGGCTCAGCGTCTTATTCGAGCGGGTGAGGTCAAGGTTTCGCAGCAGATTATCGATAAGCCCGGCACGCTGGTGGCAGGCGATGCTACCATCGAACTCAAGCAAAAGCCACCCTTCGTTTCCAGAGGCGGTGAAAAGCTCGCCAAAGCCCTCAATACCTTTGATATTCAGCCTGCAGATAAGATCTGCCTGGACGGCGGCATTTCGACCGGCGGCTTTACAGACTGCCTCCTGCAGGCAGGCGCCAAGCAGGTCTACGGCATCGACGTTGGCTACGGCCAAGTCGCCTGGAAAATTCGCCAAGATCCCCGAGTTGTCCTCAAGGAACGCACGAATATTCGTCACCTGAGTGCAGCAGAGCTGTATCAGGGGAGTGTGATCGCGACCCTAGGCGTCATGGATGTCTCATTCATCTCCCTCACCAAAGTGCTTCCCGCCTTTTGGTCGCTATTGGCCCCGCCTCGCGAAGTGGTCCTTTTAGTAAAGCCCCAGTTCGAAGTGGGGCGCGAAAAAATTGGCAGAAAAGGCGTCGTGCGAGATCCCAAGGACCAAGCCAGTGCCATCTTTCAGGTAGCCATAGCGGCAGAGCAGCAGGGCTGGCACTATCACGGCATCACCTGGTCTGACACCGTGGGTCCGGCAGGTAATATTGAATATTTACTCTGGCTGAGTACAGCAGATGAAGAGAATGCATCTACTTGGCCTGATTTACAAGAGTTCTGCAAACTTACACAAGCCGCACAAAAAGCTTTGCGTAGATAGCTCCAAATGCATTTGTATACCAGCTGGCTGAGCATCTTCTTTTTTATCAGTGGTTTCACTAATTGAAAACGTTGACAGCTACGGAAATCCGCCACATTAGGTGGAATGATCAACCGCAGTGACTAAGGCAGATGAGAACTAGACTGCTAAGTCTTTTAATGTTGCCTACTTACTCATTCAGCATTACTTTTTATACTAGCAACATCTTCTCATCAATCAGCTTCTCCAATCAGTGTAAAAGCCGCCCAGTCACGAGGGTCAGGGTGGCTTTTCATTGTTATCAACATTGCCTGTCGCAATGCCTGTACCTTATTCTGACCATACTTCATCTGAGCATAGAACTCGGTCATTAAATCAGCAGTTGGCGAATCAGGCACGGCCCAGAGAGAAACCAATACACTCGGAGTGCCTGCTGCAATAAAGGAACGGGCTAATCCGATAACGCCATCACCGGTAATATTTCCTCGACCCGTATCGCAGGCGCTGAGAACGACTAAATCCGCTGTAAGGTTCAGCTCATTCAAGATTTCGGCTGATGTAAGGAATCCATCTTGTTCTGGGAGATTAGGGGCAAGTGCTATGGCTCCTGGACTATCACTGATACCAGTGTCCTCTGGATTGCCATATTCCAGTAAGCCATGAGTAGCTAAATGAACGATACTTGCGTCATTAATTCGGTCTTTGATGACCTGCTCTGAAGCAGCGCTACCGATCAAGGCATCGACGCCTAGAGAAATAGCAATGGCTGACGCTTCGATTTCTGCACCAGGTAATGTAGAGAGTTTTGTCATGTTTCCTGTGCTGAGATTCAAAACTTCTGGCATGTCGGGATTTCCAACAATTAAAGGTTCGCGAAAATCTTGCAAAGAAGTTGTTGAGAGAAATTCTTTTTTCTTGCGAGTAAGTCCTAAGGTTTGGATAGAAGGTGCCGTCAGAACGGTATGTTCTTCAATTAGATATGTGCCTGATTCATCCTGCAGAGCTGGGAAAGGAACGAAGAAAAGCTCTTCCTGAGGAATAAAGACAACTTTCCTCTCTGGATCACTAGGTAGAACGTCCTTTATAGGAGCAATTAGCATCGTGTAGAGCTCTTTAAGCTTTTCGCTAGTTTTCAAAGAATTAGCGAGATTTGCATTGGCCAATCCTCGGTCAAGCGATTGACTTCTGCCTAAAGAATCTCGCATTTGATTCACCAATTCTTTCAGCTGTAAAGCTTGTATATTCGCAGGCTGACTGTAGAAATTGACTATTCCATTAGGGTGTACTACCCAAATATGTATTTCAGAGACATTTCCCCGTTGCCGACCCTGTACTCGAAAAGCGTCTTCTGGAACGAGTGCATACTCCACCAAAACAGCGTTTTGCTCGCGAGCTATTGCCTTAATATTTTCTATTGAAAGCGTCTCAGAGACGGGACTGTCAGAGACAGCACCATTCACCGCAGAAGGAGTCCGGCTGATTGAGAAAGCTGTCCGACTCTTTAGGAGATCTGCTAGAGCTCTAGCTCTACCTGCCTCAGAAATTTCAAGGGCAGGCTCATAGTCCTCCTGTGCCACCAGAACTTGCTGAAGAAGGTTATAGGTAAAGATTTGAGTGTCAAGGAGTGAGATATTATGAGAGTCATTCAGACTAGTCCTGAGTGACTCTAAATGCTCGATAGCTTCTTGAAGATGGGTTTCAGCTTCGGTCAAATTACCAGCGTTATACAAACCATGACCTAAGTTATTTAGTGCCATAGCTGTCATCTCAGGATTTTGAAGCAGATGAGCTTTAGCAAGACCTTGCCTGTAGTAATCAATTGCTTGGCGGATGTCATCTAGCTCTTCATAGATCAGCCCTATATTGGTTAGGGCTTCAACTTCTAACTCAGGAATTGCCCCAGCTTTAGCAATCTCCAAACTCTGATAACCACTCTCTAGAGCTAGTGGTAAGTCCCCCTGATTTCGATAAATTGAACTCATGTTATTGAGAACGTAGGCAATGTCGGGGGGATTATCAAGCATCTTTGCCAAATGTAGACTTTTCTTAAAATTCTCTAATGCTAGATTAGTCTCCCCAATCTGAAAATAAGTGACTCCTAGATTACCGTAAGTAGCAACTAAGCCAATCGTGTCATTAATATTCTCGGAAATTTCTAAACTCTCCTGATAAGTTGCTATGGACTGCTCATACTTTCCAAGAGAACTATATGTGTTTCCTGCCAGACCAAGAATATGAGAATGCTTTATCGATTTCAAGTCTTCTGATAGCAGTTTCACCTTTTCTAAAGCTTGCTGATATGTATTGAGAGCTAGTGCATATTGACCGGCACCTTCATAGGCAATTCCCAAATTACCTAGAATCTGGACCTGCAGGTCAATATCTTGAGCGTTTTTGGCCAATTGAAAAGCTGGTTCAGAACGTTGAATAGCCTCTGAATATTCTCCTATAGCTATGTGCGAAACAACCATCATGCTAAGTGTTACACTCACAGCGTGATAGTCATTGAGCTCATAGTATTTTATCCTGGCCTGTCGCCAAGAAGCTAGTGCTTCTCGAAACCTGTTGTGTCGATAATGTTCTAACCCTTTTTCAAACAACTGGACTGCGGAAAATTGCTCAATGCTTTCTGCTCGCGCATACCCAAGTCTGACCCCACTGAAGAAAAATACGTTTAGCAGTTGAAAGGAGCTACTCAGGAGCAAAGCTATTGAAAAAAATTGAAAAGACTTAAAAACTGCCATGCTCCATCTCTACATTCCTGTTTTATTTTCCATAGATGAGATAAAAAGAGAATATTTAAACACCTGAATGATGGATCATCTCTGGGTATTTTCTGTGTAGATGTCAATATGCGAGTCTTATAAAACTGATAACTCTCCGCTGAAAGTTGCCTCCTCTGCACCTTCGATGTTGCACTTTGTTTGATCAAAACTTTTCAGATCCATATCACAGTCATCTTCACCATCAGATTCGAGCTCGTCAGTATCAATATCGATTAAGTCCTGATTATCTAGGCCGCTATCATAGTAATCTAAGTCATTATTCTCCAAGCTCTCATCGTAAAGAAAGATGTTGTCCGAGCTACGTAAGTGTAAATCACCTGAAGCTAAATCAACATTACTTTCTCCTCGATCACTCAAATCTTCGTTAACATTACTAACATTGTCTGGGCTACCGCTGCTAAGGTCATTATTTCTTAACCCATCAACGTTCGCCTCATCGCCGTTTGAAACAACATCATTATTACCCACACCTGTCGCTTCTTCGAAGCTAGAAGAAATATCTACGCTCCCACCTCTCATACTATTGAGACCAGCTCCTACTAGCGTTCTATCGTTGTAGGAAGAGGCATCTGAGCCATTGTCAGATTCTATGGCAATCGATCCTGCAGTAAAACTAAAACTATCAACCGTATCTTGAACATTAACATTAACAGGTTCAGGTACAGCTAAGACGCGACTCACGACTTCTCCATTCGCTCCTACATACCTTGCTGTATCAAGATCAATACTTTCCAGTATGACAACATCACCTAGCTTGACTCCAGACTCAAAGGATAAAATCTCTCTATACTGAGCATTACCGTCATTGTTTATGGCAGGCCCTGAGCCGAGCTGAAATAAGGGTGCTCCATGCTGTATTCTCACTTCTGAGTTTCCTGGGCCAACAACAATACTAGCCTGCTCATAGATAGCTGAGCCTTCCAAAGTACCCTCAACAGAGTCTGGGCCTAGAGCTACTAAAAATGTATCTGTGGCTCTAAAGCTTTCCCCTGCTTGGATAGAAACGATTTTGGATGAGCCCGGAGAAGCCACGGCGTATATCGTTTCAACAGTAACACTACCATTGGGTGCTTCTAACCTAACATCCGGTATGCGCTCTTCCTCAGAATTAAGACCCTCATCGTTTAAGACCTCATTACCGGCTTCTAAATTACGCACTCGAATGCTGCCGTCCGAACTTCGAAGGTGCATCCTGCTCTCTGAGGAGACATTTCCAGTAGCGAGATCTCCAGAGTTCGCAGTTAATTTAATAAGGAATGGGCTTCCCCCCCTTTCGCGATCTTCCTCTGAAAACTGTTCATCTCTGGCTCCAAAGATGCCGTTAGGATCATTTGTTTGCACTCCAAAACTTCCTAAATCTAGAGCGTCACCTTCGATGACGACTACATTGGCGCTAGCATAGATTGTATCCTCGTTATCTTCAAATGTAATATTTCCGCCAGTCGATCTAATAGCTAGTGAGCCACCGAAAAAGAGAGCCAAATTATTACGTTCAGACTGAACACCCGTAATATCAGAGATGGTGATTTCTCCAGCAGCTTCTAACGTCACATCACCATTTTGCATACTAATCTGCTCCCAAGAGATTTGATTGCTTCCAGCTGCAGAAGAATCATTTGAATCAACAACGGTCAATGCACCATAATCAAGTAGTAAAGTACCATTGCTCCAAGATGCTGATAACTCAACTGAACCGTCAAACGTCAACTCTTCTTTTCCAGAAATCCCAACATTACCACCTTCTCCTGAAAAACTAGTCCCTTGAGCACTTACACTGCCTTGAAATAGGTTATTTCCGTCAGCTCTAATAGTAATATCACCACCATTTCCTTCACTCGTTGCATCTGCATCAATTACTGAGTCACGACTAACAAAAGTTTGATCCGCAATCTGGGTTGAGCTGTCTCTTGTATGTTCGCCAACAATATGGTCGCCCCCAATCCTTACAGAGCCACCACCCGTGTCGCCGGAAGCAGTCAGAGTTGAGCTTACCAAATAAATCCGATTTCCAAGCATATTGATACTGCCACCCATGCCTGCCGAATTCGAAGCATCTAAAGTGCCAGAAGTAGCCACCACGCCCCTGTCCACCGGAATAGTTATCGAGCTGGGGTCCCGCGTTAATCGCACTACGCCATCTTCAACAATAACTCCAGCAGCACTACTCAATTCATCCTGACTCAAAATCTGAGGCAATGACAAAGCATTCAGCGGTTTGCTCTCTTCATTCGCTGCATCTTGGGTTTCTACTGCCTCTATCGGAATACCCAAACTCAGCAAACTTCCCTCTGGCGTAATAGTTACAAGACCCGATTCCGGTATCGCCTCAATTGTGATATTGCCACCAGACGTTGAGACTGTGCCTGTGTTTACTACCATGCCACCAATTAGCCGAATGTTACTATTCGATGGCATGCTTAAACTACCCGCATTCAAAATAGCACCAGAACTACCCGTCTCGAAAGAAAAGCCATTAGGGTCACCAAATAAATCAGCATAATCGTTAGACCCTAGAGCCTGAAACCACGAATCTTCAAGTTGAATTCCATTGGCGGTGGTTGCCGTAAAGTCAGCAGGGAGATTGAACTGTGCATTTTGACCGAAGATAATACCTGCCGGATTCATTAAAAACAGATTTGACGGTCCACCTGTTACCTGAAGCAATCCGTCAATAATAGAGGCCTTACCCCCAACAACACGGCCCAAAACATTTGAGATATCTGGGTTTGACAAAAAGTTGGCAACTTGGCCTTGTTCTATTCCAAATTGATCGAAGCTATGAAACAGATTAGTACCAGCTTGAGTACCACCCTCAATATTGAACTGGCTAGGATTATCGACTGAGTTACTGACTATTGTTCCGGCATCGTCTTCAGCAGAGGTGATCGATTGAGATAGGGAAGGTTTCGCTCCCAAAATAAAAATAAGAAATAGGAATAAATAAGTCCTTATAGCTAACAATCGCTTCATCACGAAAACGTTCCTTCTATAACAAGACAGATATGTTTTAGCGATACCCTTATCCATACAGGGACATCTTTCACTGAGTGAATTCACAAGTAAAATCAATAATTACCGATCAAAACGAATCAATTCAGTTGAAACAATGTAAATTATTAAAAACAGCTTGCGAATGCATGAGTTCAACCGCTTTTGCACACACTTCTTCCAAAGGTATGCATACATCGTTAAGGTCACATGCTTATTTAATGTCAGTTGCTTAAGTCTATGATGAGTCTTCTCCAGATTTCCAGCCTTCTTCTTGAAAAGTAATCAAAACATTCTATTATTTCGTGCTCTGCGTTTCTTTCGGTAACGAACAAGACAAAGTTCCTGTAAAACAGATAAAAGTAGTCAAATGGTCAAAGTTAGAATCTTCTCCGTATTGGTAGAGTCTCTTGTCTACAGCAGCTTTTTGCTCAGTGGTAGCGCTACTTCCTCTCATGCGTTTCAACAGTTTCTTAGTCCTGATTTCGAGGTCTCCTCAGGAAAGTCAACTGTTGAAGACTCAATCATCGTACAACAGAGCCCGAATCCTAACCGAGACCGACTGTTACCATCAGGAAGTCCTATCCCTGTAACGCTTCCGGAAAATCTTGAGCCAATCCCTGATGAAAGGACTGTAGAAGATCCGACGACGTCAGAGCCATTGCCTTCTCCACCTGACGACCAAATACAATTTTCTATAGAGTCCATTCAAGTCGTGGGTAACACTGTCCTCAGTGATGCAGATATCACAGCTATTACAGCGCCTTTTGTGGACCAAATAGTCACTCTTTCAGACCTCCAACAAGTGTCAGACTCAATTACCCAGCTATATCTAGAACTAGGCTACATTACGTCGCGCGCCATACTCCCAGAACAATCAATTATCGGTGGAATCGTTCAAATTCAGGTACGCGAGGGTAGTATCAGCAACATTCAAGTAAATGGACTTTCACGTCTAAATACCCGCTATATCACTTCTCGACTAGAACAAGGAGTTACTACGCCGTTTAACGCAAACACTTTAGAAGAGCAACTGCGTCTACTCAGATTCGATCCACTGGTAGAAAAAATTCAGGGACGATTACAGCCTAGTGACATTCCAGGCGAATCCATCTTAAATATAAATGTCGATGAAGTTGGAGCGTGGCGAATTGGCGCTGGCGTAAACAATTACGGATCTCCGGGGACCGGCTCGGAACGGCTCAATACATCGCTTGCTTATCAAAATGTTTCCGGCTGGGGCGATACGCTTTCAGCTAGCTACACCCGCTCTACAACTGGGGGAGCTAATACCTGGGATATTGGCTACCGACTACCAGTCAATGCGCTCGATGGAGCATTTTCATTGCGAACTGCGTTCGATAACTTCGAACTCACACAAGGCCCTTTTTCCGGACAGATTAACGGAGATAGTGATCGCTACGAGATTAGCTTTCGCCAGCCACTCATCCGCAGCCTTAGAGAAGAATTCGCGATATCTACAGGCTTCAGCTACCGCGATGGTAAAACTTTTATAGGACCACAAAGCATCGCTAACCCTGATAACACGCTGAGTAGCCGTACAAGTATTTTTAAGTTCGGACAAGACTACACGAGTAGAGATAATCGTGGGGTTTGGGGACTACGGTCTCAGTTTAGCTTTGGCACAGGCTTATTCGATGCTACAGATAATCCTGGCGATACTGCTGACAGTCAATTCTTTAGCTGGCTCGGTCAAGCGCAAAGGGTACAACGCCTTAGTTCAGATAATCTACTCATCGTTCAAGCTGATTTGCAGCTCACCCCTGATAGGCTATTACCGGTAGAACAATTTCTCATCGGTGGCGGACAATCTCTACGGGGATATCGTCAGAACGTACGTAGTGGGGATAACGGATTCCGCTTATCTGTAGAAGACCGCATTACCCTCACACGGGATGAGGAAACTGAGAATGCTGTGATTCAGATAGCACCTTTTTTTGACATCGGTGCCGTTTGGAACAATGGCAATAGTACTGTTAATCAAAACTTTATAGCAGGTGCTGGTTTAGGATTCATTTACGATCCTTTCGAAAGCTTTAATCTACGGATTGACTATGCACTTCCCTTAGTTATCCTTGAGGATGAGGGAAATAATGCCCAAGATGAAGGCTTTTACTTTAGCGCAACATATCAATATTGAGTAAGCATTTGGAAGGCCTCTGGACATAAATCAACTCTAGCTCGTTGGCGCTTATAATAAGTTAGCAAACCCAGAGACTTTGCATGAAATCTGTCATGATGCACTTCAATGAGAAATAGTAGAACCCCTGTTGTGCACAAACTCTAGCGACACTCAAACCTTACTTAAAAGCTGATGTGGAAATCTTTTGAAGTTATTTTAATATTCCTTGTTACCGATTAAGTCTGATGGCAGCCAATAAGTCTCATAACCAAATAAGGTTTACTGGGCTATCCGTCTAGGCTCAATCATTTATGCACTAATCATTTCTGGCACTGCTGCTGGGAAAGAAGGCATTTCGCGGCGGGGCAGACAAACCGGTAGCTCAATCAAAAACTTGGCGCCCTGCCCAGGAACCGAGTAGCACTTGATCTGTCCGCCATGCTGCGCTGTCACAATCTGATAGCTAATCGAGAGCCCTAGCCCGGTGCCTTGCCCCACCTCTTTCGTCGTAAAGAAAGGATCAAAAATTTGATTTTGAATCTCCGGTGAGATACCCGGTCCATTGTCTGTAATCCAGATGGCGATCTTATCTTCTGGTACAGACTGAGTCACAATGCTTAGGCAGGGTGAGGCGCTCTCGCTCTGCGCGGCGCCCGGTAAGCAAGGAACCTTGAGCGCGTCGATGGCATTGCGAATAACGTGCATAAACACCTGATTGATTTGGCTGGCGCAACACTCAATCGAAGGAAGTTCAGAGTAGTTCTTTTCTACCGTGATGCCCGCCAGATCAGAAGACAACATCGCCAGCGTACTCTCCAAGCCCTCGTGAATATTCACCGTCTTCACTTCCGACTCATCGAAACGAGAGAAATTTCGCAGGCTCAAGACTAGGTTTCGAATCCGTTTAGCACCGCTCCGCAAAGAGACAAAACTCTTTAGTAAATCTGTTGAAGAGAATTCCAGGTCCAGTTCTTCTAACTTTTCACTAATTTCTGGCGCGGGAGAAGGATAGTGCGCCTGGTAAGAATTCACCAAGTCCAACAGATCTTGAACGTAGCCTTTCACGTAGTTTAAATTGCCGTAGATGAAGTTAATAGGATTGTTGACTTCGTGGGCAATTCCGGCCACAAGCTGACCCATGCTATGCATTTTCTCAGTGTGTATGAGCCTCGCCTGGGCATTTTTAAGGCTGTTGAGAGCTTGTTGTAGCTCTAGAGTGCGCTCTTCTACTCGCTTTTCTAACGCTTTGTTTTGGGCTAGGGTCTGAGCGGCTTCATCCTGCTTCAAAAAGTTGTAATAGGCTTTGGAATGGTAGCGCAAGCGGGCAATTAGCTCAATGGGATCGGGGAGCTTGACTAGATAGTCGTTGGCACCGGCTGAAAAAGCGGATGCCTTTGTAGCGGCGTCTTCTTCAGCAGAGAGAACAACAATGGGAATATCTTTAGTCTTGGGGTGCGCTCTAAAAAATTTGACCAGCATGATGCCATCAATATCGGGCATCACCAAGTCTTGCAAAATGATGCTGGGCTCCAAATCGGCCGCGACAGAGAGTGCGAGCGTGGGGTCGTTGCAGGCATGAATTTCGATGTCGGCTTCATCTACCAGCAGTCGACGAAGCGATTCGACGGTCATCGGCTGATCATCTACAACTAAAACGGTAACCGCCTTGGGATCAGAAGACTGTTCGCCCAGTGAGTTGTTTTGCGCAATCGGCTCCGTCATCAGGCACCTGCTGGTGTTTATACATAAAGCTGGCTTACCCTATTGTTCCCCCGGTCCGTTATTCAGTCTCCAGACCATAGAAACCTGTCAATGTCTATAGCAAATTTCTACTATTTGGCTCTAGGCTCCACTCTTGGGCCACTATCGGGTCTATGAAGACGACTATGACGCGGGCGAGTGCCGCTGACCAATGCCGAGGCGATCGCACCAACCGGCAGTATTTTCCTAGCCGCGCCCATTTCTACCGCCGCGCGGGGCATACCATACACAACGCAGCTGGCTTCGCTTTCAGCGATGGTATGCCAGCCCGCCGTCTGCAAAATCTCCATGCCCGCTGCACCGTCACGGCCCATGCCAGTCATCAGCACTGCCTGCCCGGCCCGGGGCCAGTGCTGGGCGACGCTGCTAAAAAAAACGTCGACAGAAGGCCGGTAGGGCGTAGGAGCCTCGACTGCTTTGTAAGCCAGAGTGCGCTCGCGCTGCATTACCAAATGCTCATTGGTCGCGGCCACCAATACCTTGCCCGGCTGGATGCGATCGCCCGACGTGGCCACTGCCACACTCAACGCGGTTTGCTCGTTTAGCCAGCTGGCAAACCCCTCTGCAAACTGTTTATCAATATGTTGCACAACTACAATGCCCGCAGGCAATTCGTCTGAGAGGCCACCTAAAACTTTGGCAAGCGCCTTGGGACCACCCGTCGAAGCGCCCATTACAATCAGCGGTGGAAGCGTCAGCTGATGGCTGTCAGCTGGGTGGGTAAACGGGCGGACCACTCCCCGCCGTGCCGATTTACCGACGAGGGTCGAGACCGTGGCCATTTTCTCCAGCAGGGGCGCAGCTGCCGACACCGTCACCACATCCCTGCCCAGCGGACCAAACGTCGGTGTACCCACCACGTCTAGCGCGCCGTGACCCATCGCTTCGAACACTTTAGACATGTTTTGAGTGAGGCTAGCCGTCACGATCAAGATGGCACAGGGCGATCGCGCCATAATTTGCCGGGTGGCCTCTACCCCATCAATACCTGGCATCAACAAGTCCATCAGCACCAAATCGGGTGGCAGCTGCTGACAGAGGGCAACGGCTTCCTGACCGTTTTTGGCCGTCCAAATTAGGTCGTAGGTGGGGTCGGTGGCGATCACTCGGCGCAGGGCCGACAAAGCAATTAGAGTATCGTTTGCGATCGCGACTTTGATTGAGCGTCTGATGGAGCGTCTCATCTTCTGTTTACTGAGCGCACTACGCTGACTGGGCCGAACGTTTCTGCACTTTTTCAGAGCGATGCGAGCGACCGCTAGCGCTGCCAATGAGGTCGGTGACCGCAGTGATCAACCCATCGTCGTGGAAGCTGCTCTTTGTCAAGTAATAGTTGGCCCCGGCTTCTAACCCAGCAAGCTGGTCGGCCTCACGGTCTTTATAAGAAACCACGATAATCGGCATGTTTTGAGTAGGCGCATACGCGCGCATGTGCTCAATTAGCTCTATCCCGCTCATGCGCGGCATGTCTACATCTGTAATCACCAGATCGTAGGCATTCATCCGTACCGTATTCCATCCCTCCGCGCCATCAACCGCGAGGTCGACCAGGTAGCCCTGATTTTGCAGCAGTTTTTTCTCCATCGCCCGTACGGTCATAGAGTCGTCCACCACCAAAATTCGTCGTGGGCGGATTCCCATTGCGTCATTCTTTTGATCTGAGGTGCGACCGGTGAAATTACCAGAGGAGATGTTCGACTGTGTGCTTGACCGTGCGATCGCATCTAAATTCGAAATAGAAGAGAAAGCAACTGACTTACCAGCCGCCATCTTAGCCGCCGACTGCAGCACATCGGCCACATCCATAATCAAGATTGGCTCTCCCTTTTCAGTCAGGGCGGCGGAGCTAACGTTGGGAACTTTGCCCAAGCGCTCATCCAATGGCCGCACGACCAAATCTCTCTCCTCTAGCAATCGGTCGACCCAGAGGCCGTACCGGCTACCGGGCTCGCCTAAGATCACTACACACAGCGTCGTCGCTACGCTCGTTTGAACCGGGTGGCCGAGCAGCTGACGGGCCGAGACTAGACTGATGTTTTCTGCAGTGCCAGTATTTTCTGTGCTTGTGCGAATAGAGAGGCCCGCCCGTTCGCCCTCATCTGCCAGTGAAAAATAGGGTTTGTTTTCGCTGTAGCGAATCTGGTCAGGCTGGAGCCTTAGCACCCGGCCAATTCTAGCGAGGCTCATGGCGTAGGGCTCACCGGCAATCTCAAACAGCAGCGATCGCACCACAGAAAGCGTCAGCGGCAGCTGAAACTGAAATCGAGTGCCTTGCCCAGGGCGAGAAATTGCCTGCAAAGCCCCGCCCACAGACTGCACCATATTGCGAGCAATGTCTAAACCATAGCCACGGCCAGAGACCCTATCGACCTGACGAGCGGTCGAAAATCCGGGTAAAAACAAAAACTCAATCAGCTCTGCCTCGCTCAAGCGGTCGACCACGTCGGCAGGCGTCATTCCCTGCTGGACAATTTTTTGCCGCAGCTGCCCAAAGTCGATCCCTTTTCCATCATCTTCTACCGTAATGAGCAGCATCCCCGAACGATGGGTCGCTTCGATGCGTACGGTTCCCGACTCTGGTTTGCCAGCGGCGAGTCTCTTTTCTGGGGTCTCAATGCCATGGGCGATCGCATTGGTCAACAGATGGGTAATGGGCGAGTCTAAACTTTCGAGAATGTCTCTATCGACCTGAGTGGTAAGCCCCTCTATCTGCAAATGGACCTGCTTGCCAAGCTCCCTTGCCAAATCTCTCACTAGGCGCTCATAGCCCCGAGTTCCAGATTCAAACGCGCACATGTGGCTAGCAATCACTTCCCGATAGAGCCGGTCAGAGAGCTGCCCAAATCGCCGCGAAAACAGCTCCAAATCACTCAGCTGCTCGCTCAATAGACTATGGCACGACTGAATGCCCTCAATCGCCTCATTCAAACCAGTCAGCTGCGAGGGCTGAAGGGCAGAACTCGTATGAAAACTGGCTGCTGCTGGGTTACTCAGGGCTGGGTTACCTAGGGCTGGGTTACCTAGGGCTAGGTTGCTCAATGCTTGCTGATCTGATGCTTGCTGGTCTAATACTTGCTGGTCTAGACGCTGTAGCAAAGAGAGCACAGACTGCTGCTGCTGTTTTAGATTGAGCA
>JBCBIK010000019.1:36936-44797 GCA_038524545.1 Cyanobacteria bacterium J06623_4
TCTAGACGCTGTAGCAAAGAGAGCACAGACTGCTGCTGCTGTTTTAGATTGAGCAGGGAAGTGGCAAATGGCTGTAGCCAGTTCGACTCGACCAAAGACTCACCTGCCAGACCCATCAGCCGATTAAGGTTGTCCGCACTCATGCGAATCATGCGCTCAGAACGTTCACTAGCCGTTCTAACGACTACCTCACTAGAACCGCTCGTAGCCTCTTGCAGCACTGTCTCAGCCGTTGCTGTCGAAGTTAGCTGAAAATCAACAGCAGCATTTTCATCAGTTTTAGCGACCGACGTGGCCTTTTGGGGCGCTATCTTTTTCTTAGGCGCTACGGTTTTAACAGGTACTTCCTTGGCAGGCGGCTCTGCATCTGAAAAGCGATCCAGCGACTCATCTTTGAGCGCAGCAGCAACGACCGCCTCAATAGACAGCACAATCGTATTGGCGTCATCTTCATACACAGCGGCTTGCTCAGCCAGGGCAGATTCTTCTATCAGGCTCAGTCGAGCAATAAAATCAATGGCCAGCAGCAACACATCGACATGGTCGCTCTTAAGCTGCAAAATGCCCTGCTGGGCCACCATAAAGCAGTCTTCTAGAGCGTGGGCAACCTTGACGACTGGCTCTATTTGAACGATGCGAGCGGCTCCCTTGATAGAGTGCGCTGCTCGCATCAGCGTATCGAGGCGCCCACTGTTGGTCAGCGACGCGTTAGTTTGCGGAGCGTCACCGGTTCCTTCGTTAGACATTTGCTTTTCTAACGTCAGCAAATGTTCATTGAGGACAGCCACTTGCGTTTCGACCTCTAGGCGAAAAAGCCCCATCAAAGAAAGATCGTGCCAGTCCTGTGTAGCCGTCATAGTGCGCGCTGCCTCAAAGCTTCAAAAAGCCGCTCATCGTCTAAAAAGTTCACCCGGTGCCCTTGCCACACAAACACCTGCGACGTGCAGGCGATCGCATCGGTTGTAATTCCTGCTGCCGCCGCTTCTATCTGGTCGTACCAAATAGCATGAATCCCATCCAGCTCATCCACCTCAAAGACCCAAACGTCGCTTTCTCCCTGACCATGCGATTTTTTCACCACCATCATTCGGGGATAAATTTTGCCCTTTGCCCTTGCGGTGAGATTTTTAGAGGAGCCAGAGGCATAGCTGGCCGCAGCATTATCGCTCAGGCCCAAAATGTCCATCAAAGAGACTTTTAGGAGCATTTGCCCCCGAACGTTGACCACGCCGAGCAGGGTGGAATTGCTTCGGTGGGGGAGGGTGTGTGCCGGGACGGGCGGTAGCACCTGCATGCACAGGCCTGCGGGCAGCGCAAACCATTCCTGGCCCAAGCGAAAGATCATGGCGCTAAGAGTTGCACCCGCGCTTGTCTGTGGTAAGGACGTTGCGAGCTTATCGGTCTGCTCAGCGAGGTACTCAGCAGACATTGGGCGCTGCAGCAAGCAGGCGCTAGCAGTCATATCTGTTGATGGTTGATATGTTGATGGTTGATATGTGCTCATACTTTTAGGGGTGATGGCCCGCTATACGGCGACCCTGAAGTTGGCAACTTCTGACTGCAGCTCTTGCGCGACCGAGCCCAGCTGGGAAATGGCCTGGTTGGTATCTTTTACCGACTCTGCCGTTTGCTGAGAGCTGTCGTTGAGCTGTGCCATCGCCGAGCAAATTTGCTGCGCGCTCTGGGCTTGGGTGGCCATCCCAGTCGTCACCGTTTCAAACTGAGGCCCAAGGCTCTGAACCTGGTTGATGATGCGTGAAATCTGTTCGCTGATGTTGCGAATGTGAGAGGCGTTCATGCCCACATCCTGGGTGAATTTATCCATTTCCATCACGCCCGTAGAGACAGAAGAGAGCATTTCTTGCACCATCTTTTCTATTTCTAGGGTGGCGATCGCAGTTTGATCGGCCAGCCGTCTAATTTCTCTGGCTACAACAGAAAAGCCCGCCCCGTATTCACCGGCCTTCTCAGCTTCGATGGCCGCATTCAGCGACAGCAGGTTTGTTTGGTCTGCCACTTTAGTAATTGCAGTCACCACATTGCTAATATTGTTGGCCTTGTCGTCAATCATCCCCAGCTTGGAAGAGATGGTGGCCGTCGCAGCCGTGAGCTGGCGAATGGTCTCCTCCATGTGCACTAGGCCTTGTTTGCCCTCGCTGGCCGTCGACACAGCCGTATCAGAAAGGTGCATGACCTGAGACATGGTCATACTCAGCTCCTCAGCAGTTGCGGCAATTTCTGCTGCGGTTGATGATATCTCAGTAGCTGACGCGGCCTGCTCGGTGACACTGGCCTCTAGCTGACGACTAGAAGCGGCAATTTGAGTACTAGAGGTGGTCACCTGCACACCGCTGTGCTCAACGACGCCCACCATCTTTTGCATCTGTAGGCGGAGCTGCTTTACCACTAGCGCACCTAGCATAACAGTGGTTAGCAGCGCCAGTCCCGTTCCCCAAAATACCGTTCTCAACAATTTATTCCGGGCAGATTCAAAGTTCAGCGCATTGAGAGAAAGCGCATTGGTAAAGTACTCTTGTAGGTCTTGCCGCCGCTGATCGACAGGAACGGCCTCAAGGTTCGCCACAAGGCTAGTGGCTCCGCTCACATTGTCAGATTCGACCCGCTGAATCATCTGCTGGGCTGTTCTATCCAATCGAGCGCCCTCGTCTTGCAGTGCCGTAGTCAGCTGCTGCATCTGTTCATCGTTCTGCTCTACTGCCAGTACACTCAGTTTCGCAATACTTTCTAGGTAGCGCTGATAGCTGTTGCTATACAGCGTTTTATACTGTTGTTCATTGGGCCTCAAGACGTAGCCCTTGAGCTTTCTTGTGGCATCGATTAGGTGATATCCAGCGTCGTTTGCGGCAAACTCAGCAGACCGTATCTGCGATCGCTGATTTTCAAGAATAAAGGTTTCTCTGGCTACAGTGTTGGTCACCATGCCCAATACCGTTAGGCAAATCAAAGGAACAGAATAGCTGAGCAATAGGCGAGTACTGATCCGGTTTAATGAAACTGTAAACATTTTCATGAGAACAAGGCAATAAAAGACTTTAAAGAAAGGTCTTGAAAATAGAAGCAAACCTTACAAACGAAAACTTTAGAGAAGACGCGTTAGAAGACTCAACAAACGCAACGCCGAACAAAACTGCCCGGCGTAATCTCCTCATCTAGCCAGCTAAACAATGCGCTGAAGCCGCTCTCGAATAACGGCAGCGCCTGCTAAGTCGCCCTGAGACTCTTTCCAAAACAACAAATGGGTCAGCGCCACTGACTGTTTGGGCTCGAGATAGACGGCCTTCTCAAAGCAGGTTACAGCCGCTGCTTCGTCCCCATCTGCCTGATAGAGTTCTCCCCGGAGAAGGTAGGCTTCGGCGTCAGCCGGGTGGTGCACAAGGTAGCGATCGCACTGTTCTATCGCCTGCCGAATGTCACCCCGGTCTGCTAACTTCTGAGCCAGCAGTAGACTCCGCTTAGATGCTGCTGTCTTAGTATCCTCGTTGTGAACCGGGCGAATCTCAACAGCTGTCGCCTGTGCTCGTTCTGGATCGAGCGTTTGAATGTCTGAAGGGTTGATATTTGTGCGCTTGACGTCGATATTGAGAGCTGCTTTTTGAGGATTGTTAGCAGGTTGCGCTAGGGGCGCTTCAGCCTGGAAATTTGCTACAACAGCCTGCTTCTGCACGGTTTGGTTCTGCGCAGCCTGACTCTGCTTGTAGTACGCAAACGTCTGCGGATAGGGCACTGCTTGGTAGTACTCACTGTTGACGAGGCCCGCCTCTGCATAGCCTAAAAATAACAGTCCGCCTGGTCGTAGCAGCTGGTCTAATTTTGTCAGGGTGCGATCGCGCGCCTCCCGGTCAAAATAAATTAGCAAATTACGACAGAACACAATATCGTAGGGCGGCTGACCGTTTAGCAACGTCTCATCCAGTACGTTTCCCTGATGGAACGCTACTTTCTCCCGCACTGACTCCACCAGATAGTAGCGCTGCGTTACCCGTTTACCATGGCTCACGCCCTCTGGCACGCCCAAGTGAAAGTACTTGTCATCACTGCGGTAGGTCTGCCTGCGGAAGGCGTAAGGGCTGTATATGCCCTGCTTGGCTTTCTCCAGCGCCCGCACGCTAATATCGACCGCATCAATGTGAAACTCATCTAGCGAGAGTCCTTCTTCGAGCAGCGTAATCACAATCGAGTAGGGCTCTTCACCCGTAGAGCAAGGCAAGCTCAGCACTCGCAACGGGCGAGTTCGCGGCCAAGACTGCGAAATCCACTGCCGGAGAAAGACAAACGAAGCGCGATTGCGAAAAAAGCTCGTCTCCGGAACCACAACAGACTCAATCAGGGATTCGAACCGCTCTGGCGAATCCTGCAGACTTGTCAGATAGTCTGAGAGGCCCTGCATTTTTCCCATGCGCATGCCTT
The DNA here is from genome assembly GCA_038524545.1 of Cyanobacteria bacterium J06623_4. Classification (GTDB taxonomy): domain Bacteria; phylum Cyanobacteriota; class Cyanobacteriia; order Phormidesmidales; family Phormidesmidaceae; genus Phormidesmis. Next base: position 41,365 of record JBCBIK010000019.1, read on the forward strand.
TTTTGACCGCCCTCAAAATAGAACGAGACCCGACTGACTCGGGATTGAGACCGATTTTCTGACGCAGTAAATTTTCAATCTCGTTTTGTATCGTCTCGTCATATTGCATAAGGCCACCCCTACTGGTCTGGATACTGGTTTAATACAGAAATGTTTATTGAATAGCGAACTGGCGATGGTGATAGTCAACCGGTAGGGCATCCGGTTGAGTAATGTGGTTAAGTAGGGGCGCGATCGCAAGCCGTCTCACCACGCCCTGCGGTCCTTTTAAGGCCGCTTGTACATACCGATCAGGAAAAGGCAAGCAAACCTTCTCCGAGAGGTAAGCCGTTTCATACGCCCGGTCTAAAACCAAGCCATACCGAGCGTTGTCATCTCCATCACTGTCTACCACTGCAATGCGCGTACTCAGCGCTTGGGGTGCTGCTTGGCCGCCAATCACAGCAGAAACATCAATCACCGGTAGCAACTCGCCATGGTAGTTCAGTACACCGGCCAGCTGCTGGTATTGCTCAGTTACCGCAGACGATAGTGCTTGCAACGTGGCTAAAGAAACGAGATCTTTGACCTCGGCAGCTGCGATCGCCCAAGGCTCATCTTCAACTTGAAATAGCAGCATCAACATGTCAGGAGAAAACCATACCAACCCTGATTTATATATCCCCAGTCCATCAAATTGGTAACGAAACCCACACCATCTGCGAAAACTACTGACATTCAAAGGCATCACTCAGTATCCTCAAACACATCAGCAGGCACCGCCCTCAGAACACTTCCCCAGAACGCTTCCAAGAACACTTTCACAGCACCACCCAAACCCTATGGACTGGCTTGAAATCACCGCTCAAATTTCTCAGATCGCTGGCATCGTCTCCGTAATTTTTGCCGCCTTTTCTATCCGCTCCAATACGCAGCTCAGCAAAAAGCAATGGAACATAGACACCTTCAATCTCTACTCCGAAAGGCACCAAAGCATCGTAGAAAGCTTCCCAGACAACGCGTTTTATAACCGGCACGACCCCAGCAAGCTGCCACCCCGTAGCCCTGAGCTCACCCACGCGGTTCGCAAATATCTCTTCGTCATTTCCGCCGTCCACTACCTGGCTTATCAAAGATATCTGGCCGACTCCATCTGGGACGTTTGGCGCCGCGACATCGACAAGACCCTCACCTGCGAGCTAATCTACCGAGAATGGCCCGACATCGAAGCCGAATTCGTCTCCTTCGAAACCTTCACAGCCTTCGTAGAAAAAAAGGTCCAAGCCGCAAAGCAAGACGATTTACAGCGGAAAGGTTCGAATAAGGAAAGCAAGAAAACATAAAAAAAGAGCCAACCGAAGCTGGCTCTAAAACAAAGATAATTGTCAGTCTCTTCGCTGACCTTACTTGACGGTTGCCTTTGCACCGGCATCTTCCAAAGCCTTCTTGGCTTCTTCTGCAGCATCTTTTGCCACAGCTTCCATCACGGCGATTGGGAAAGATTCCACCATAGTCTTGGCTTCTTTGAGGCCCAGGCCAGTGATCTTTCGAACAACCTTCAGAGTTGCGATCTTCTTATCGGCAGGGACTTCATCCAACATGACGTCGAATTCAGTCTTCTCTTCTTCGGGCTCAGCGCCACCAGCGCCACCAGCCGCCATCATAACGCCGCCAACAGGGGCAGCCGCGCTCACACCAAAAGCTTCCTCAATCTGAGAAACCAGCTCAGAAGCTTCTAGCAAAGATAGCGATTTCAGTTTTTCCAAAATTTCGTCGGTTGCAGCAGACATAGTTGTCTCTCCTTATGGTTGTGTGTGTTTGTATTTTGCAAGTGTTGTTTGTACGCAGGCTACTTATGCACGAGCACGCAGAATAAGCAGATTGCCTCTATGCTTCGTCTTTTTCTGTGTACGCCTTGATGCCACGACCAATCGAGGCAGGGACTTCTTTGATGCCCAGCGCAATCTTGGTTGCCACAGCGTTGATGCCAATCGCGATTTTTGCGTACAGTTCGTCTTTGGTTGGTAGGTCAGCGAGCGCTTCTGCTTCTTTCTGACCTAGCAGCTTGCCTTCTAGCACGCCGCCACGCAGCTCAGTTTTCTTAGTATCCTTCTGAAACTTTTTGTACGCTTTAACCGCCGAACCAATGTCTTCTTTGGTCAACAAGACCGCAGACGTACCCGTTAGCAAAGACTCTAGATTTTGCCACTGTTCTTGGCCATCAATGGCACGCTTCAGCAGCGTGTTTTTAGAGATTTTGCAGACCGCGCCCGATTCTCTCAGGCGGTTGCGCAAATCGCTAATTTCAGCAACAGATAAGCCTCTGTAATCAATTACAAAAGCGGATTCTGACTCCTCTAAAAGCCCTTTTAGCTCGCCCACAAGCTCTTTCTTGTTTGCAAGGGTTCTTCCCATTCCATTTCACCTCCTTTCTGTTTAGATTTTTGCTGTTTGAACACTCGTGATGAGCTGGTAAATATTAGCCGGTAAGGGACCCGACAGCAAAAGGCCCCGATCCAAAACCAGATCGGGGCATACGTATCGAAGCATTGCCGGACACAGTGCCAGCCTTCAACCGCAAACCTCGGTAGGAGATTAAGCCTTGAAATACGAAACGGAGATTTTCCGTTAGTACCGCTTGGCGCCTACTGTCTCTGGTCGCTGTATTCAGTTTTAGGCTTGAATCATGGACTACCGGTGCTAGTTATCTACCTGTGTTGTCTAACTGTTTTTAGCTATCTGCTTAGTTAGCCCTTCAAACAGCGTTATTCGCCGAGTTTCAAATCTCGCAGGGCCTGAATATCTACCGGAATAGAAGGCCCCATCGTAGATGAAACGGATACGGACCGCCAGAAGCGCCCCTTCGCGCCAGAAGGACGGTTGCGATCAATCGTCTCTTGTAGCGCTTTTAGGTTTTCCAACAAATCGGCTTCTGGAAAATCTGCCTTTCCAAACTTAACATGAACGATGCCCGTTTTGTCAGCTCGAAATTCTAGCTTACCTGCCTTAAATTCTTGGATGGCGTTGGCCAAGTCGAAGGTAACGGTGCCGCCCTTGGGAGAAGGCATGAGGCCGCGGGGACCGAGCACTCGACCAAGCTTGGCAACTTTGGGCATCATATCGGGCGTTGCCACCAACACATCAAAATCCATCATGCCCTTGCTGATCTCATCAATCAGCTCTTCCGAACCGGCAAGGGTGGCACCAGCTTCGTTGGCTTCAGTCACCTTTTCACCTCGGGCAACTACCGCCACTCGCACGTCTTGACCGGTGCCTTTGGGTAGGGCAACCGTCGTTCTGAGCTGCTGGTCGGTGTACTTAGGATCGATGCCCAGGCGGATGTGGGCTTCTGCGGTTTCTGTAAATTTTGCGGTTGCCGTTTCTTTGAGCAGGGCAACGGCTTCTGCAGGCTGATAGTCGCGATCGCTATCAACTTTTTCATACAGCGCCTGCA
>JBCBIK010000020.1:0-44419 GCA_038524545.1 Cyanobacteria bacterium J06623_4
TGTAGCGTTTAGACAGCTGACCTATGACTCAAGCTTCTGGAAACCCCGATGTTCCCGATCTGGGACGTCGACAATTTATGAATTTGCTGACCTTCGGAACCATCACTGGAACCGTTTTAGGCGCTGCATATCCAGTTATCAAGTACTTCATTCCTCCCAGTAGCGGTGGTAGCGGTGGCGGCGTCAGCGCCAAAGATGCACTGGGCATGGATGTCAAAGTCAGCGAGTTTTTAGAAGAGCACACCGCCGGTGAGCGTGTTTTGGTGCAAGGCCTCAAAGGCGACCCGACTTACTTGGTTGTCACCGATGAAGGGGGCAGCATCGAAAGCTACGGCATCAACTCCATTTGCACACACCTCGGCTGCGTCGTTCCCTGGAACGCTAACGAAAACAAGTTTATGTGCCCCTGCCACGGCTCCCAGTACGACTACCAAGGTAAGGTGGTTCGCGGCCCGGCACCGCTTTCACTCGCCCTAGCCCACGCCGATGTCACCGAAGACGACACCGTGCTGCTCTCCAACTGGGAAGAAACCGACTTTCGCACTGGCGATAGCCCCTGGTGGTAACCTTCAGCGCAAGTCATACGCGCTAACCCATGCTCTCTAATCAAACTTATTTCACTTGCTAGCACGCATGAAATCCCTACTTCCTATCTCCCTATCTCCGCAGCCACTCTTCTCTAGGCTAGCAACGTTCACCCGTTCACTCGTTCAGCCTTTCACCAAAAGTGCAGGCGTCTTGCTGGCAGCCGGGCTACTCCTTTTGGCCAGTAGCTGGCTCGTGCCACAGTCTGCCGAGGCCTACCCCTTCTGGGCCCAAGAAAACTACGAATCCCCCCGGGAAGCCACCGGCAAAATCGTCTGTGCCAACTGCCACCTAGGCGAAAAGCAGACCATCCTCGAAGTTCCCCAGTCTGTCTTGCCCGACACGGTGTTCAAGGCTGTGGTCAAAGTGCCCTACGACCTCGACTCGCAGCAAGTCTTGGGCGACGGCAGCAAGGGCGGCCTCAATGTTGGCGCCGTGCTGATGCTGCCCGAAGGCTTCCAGATTGCCCCCGAGGACCGTATTCCTGAAGAAATTAAAGAAGAAGTTGGTAATACCTACTTCTTGCCCTACAGCGACGAGCACCCAAACTGGGCGCTGGTAGGCCCGATTCCGGGTGAGCAATATCAGGAAATCGTCTTCCCCGTTCTCTCTCCCGACCCAGCCACCAACAAGAAGGTCCACTTCGGCAAAAACCTGGTCTTTGTCGGCGGTAACAGAGGTCGCGGTCAGGTGTATCCCACCGGCCAGGCTTCTAACAACGTCGCCTACGACGCCTCCGCAGCGGGTACTATCTCTGCTATCGAAGACACTGGCGCTGGCTACAACGTCACTATTACCCAGGAAGACGGTAGCACTATTACTGACGAGATCGCGGCAGGTGCAACCCTGCTCGTAAGTCAGGGCGACACCGTGGAAGCGGGCGCACCGCTCACCACTGACCCCAACGTCGGTGGCTTCGGCCAAACTGAAAGAGAGCTGGTGCTACAAAACCCAGCCCGGATTAAGGGCCTCATCGCCTTCCTAATCGCGATTAGCCTCTCTCAGATTCTGCTCGTATTGAAGAAGAAGCAGGTCGAGCGCGTCCAAGCAGCCGAAATGAGCTTCTAAATAAAGCGAGGTTCATTGGCAGACACTGCCTGCTGACTTGGCAGTCAAAGTCATGCTTCAGACATCTTTAAAGCAGGCCCTCTTGTGAGGGCCTGCTTTTATTTTCGAGCGGATACTGGAGCCAGTCGCAGGAGCAAAAGCTCTACCGCATGAACAATCACCTCTGGCTGATCTATCCAAACAAAGTGACTGCTGCGGGCTGCAGGTAGCTGAGTGCAACGGGTGGAAAGCGTCATCAGGTCGTCGTGCATTTGCGATCGCAACCTTTCTACTGCGCCCAAGGGCAACCACCGCGTCATCCACGTCCGCTTAAAAAAGCACGCCGCCCGAATATTCACAATCGGCATTGAGCCGAACTCGTTCGCCCCTTTCAGCTGACGCCCGCTGTTGTCTATCTGCATAATCTCGCGGGCCATGGTAAACCAGTGCTTGGGCCGACAGAAGCTGCGAACTATCGGCCCGAGTTCTGCAGAGGGGGCTTGCCGCAGCTCAGGCTTGAGCCATTCAAACAGGCCACCCCTCGCCGCCACTCGCACAAGCCCCAGCGCCGAACCCGCCACACTCATCACAAAGCCAGCAAAAAAGAGCAGCTGCAGCAGCCTCAGCGATCGCGGCATCTTCAGCATGGCTCGCTCATGCAGCCCATCGGTCAGCACCAGGCCAGCCACCTTCTCTGGGAAGCGCTGCGCATAGAGGCGCATGTGATAGCTCCCCAACGAATTACCCACCAAAATATACGGCGGCGAAATGTTTGCCTTCGTCAGCGCCCTATCCAGTGCTTTGACACGTTCAGCACTTGTCGCCGGTCGCCAGCTCACCTCACTCCAGCCGTAGCCCGCGCGATCGCACAGACACACCTCAGCCACCCGAGAAATCTCCTTGGCGAGCACATAGCCCTCCACCCCGCCTAGGCTGTGCTCTATCACCACCGTCGGCTTTATCCGATCTACCGGATGCACAGGTGGCAAATGCACCAGGTGCAAACGGTGACCGCCGACATCGATCAGTCGGCCTGGGGGCGATCGCCGGTCCTCCCTAGCGCAGGCGATCGCCTGATAGAGCGAGGTAATCACCAAAATGGGCAGATGCCAGAGAGCAAACATAGCGGAAAATACTGAGTTGAGAAGCACTCACCCAATCATCACACGCCAAAATTTGATCGTCAGGCGCCGATAGGTCCTGCCAATGTAGGCTTCGCTAAGCCTGCGCACTTTTGTAAGCTTTCGCCAAAATCGAGCGATTGGGGAACTTTTCCCATCCCAGCTTTTGTTGGTCTATTTCATCTGTAGAAAATTCCTAAAGCGGGCGATAAGTCCGATAGTTCAAGCTCGGGAAGATATTGTCAATTTCTTCTACCTTCTCCAACCAGCCCGAATCCACCTTTTCAGCCCGAATATCTTCCCAGAGCTTGTTAAACCGCATCAGGTGCGCTCGGGTACGCCGCACCGCGTAGGGCACCATCGTACCGGTACGCATAATAAACGCCCAATCAGAAGACTGTGCCAGCAGCAGCTCCCGCGCCGCCTGGTTGAGGGCTCGCCACTGCAACTCGTCGGCAGGTTCCCGTCTGGCCAGGTCTATCATTCGCTCCGCCGCCTTGTGCAAGTGGGGATATATCCACGAATTCGTCTCATTCAGCCAATACTCATGGAATCCCTTGTAGCCCCAGCTAGACTGAGACGGTCTGGCCACCTGCTGAGTCGGATTGCCGCGCAGGTAGTCTGCCAAGTGGGTCATTTCGTAGGTGCCTTGGTCGTACCAGCTCTTACGAAATAAATAATCCAAGAACCAAGGCCCCTCGTACCACCAGTGGCCATACAGCTCCGCATCGTACGGAGACACCACAATCGGCTTACGCTGCATCATGCCATGAAGATTTTCAACCTGACGCTCGCGGTTGAACATAAAATTGCCCGCATGCTCAGCCGCCTTTTCCCGCGCCCAGTAAGGATCGTAAAGCGACTTATCAGAGAGTCCCAGTCCCTTTCCCGTAATTTTGTGGTATTTGATGCCCACGTTCTTCCGCTGACCGTTCGGCATGACGTAGGGCTTGATGTATTCGTAGTCAGCATCCCAGCCCAAATCACGGTAAAACTCCCGGTACTCAGACGCCCCCGGATACCCCACCTTAGACGACCACACCTGCTGAGAAGACTCATGGTCTCGGCCAAAGGCCGCCACCCCGGCTTCGGTGTAGATGGGCGCGTAGGCCCCGTAGCGCGGACGCGGACGCGCGTACAAAATGCCGTGGCCATCGGTCAAAAAGTAGCGTAGCCCGGCATCGGCCAGCATTCGCTCTAGGCCTTCGTAATAGGCACACTCAGGTAGCCAAATGCCCGAAGGCCGCCTGCCAAAGGTCTCCTCATGGCTCTGACAGGCCACTTCTATCTGAGCCCACACCGCCTCCGGATACATTTTCATCAGCGGCAGATACCCATGGGTCGCCCCGCAGGTAATGATGTCCAAGTTGCCGCTTTCTAAATACTTGCGAAACCCCTTCGTCAGGTCGCAGTCGTATTGCTCCCACACCTTGCGCACCTGCGCAAACTCTTTGGCGTAGTACTCGGCCAAATACTTGATGTGGCCGTTGTGCTCGTTGCGCTCTATTTCTTTTTCTAAAAGCTCTTCTAGCTGAGTGAGATGGACGTCGTAGCGCTCTTGCAACAGCGGGTCGCGCAGCATCGCAGCCAAGGGCGGCGTCATGCTCATGGTCAGCTTAAAGTCGACGCCGTCGCGCTTGAGCCCCTCAAACATCGTCAGCAGAGGCACGTAGGTTTCGGTAATCGCCTCAAATAACCACTCTTCTTCTAAAACAAAGTCGCTCTCGGGGTGGCGTACAAAAGGAAGATGGGCGTGGAGGACGAGTGCAAGATAACCAATCGACATAGAAGGACGCCTACTACTACAACGCTGCGCAAAAGCGAAAAGCGTCCAATTTTATCGATTAATCCAACGCCCTACGCTTAAGTGATTGTACGGCAAAAGCCTTGCGAAAGATAAGAAAATCTTAATATTTTAGAGTGGGCCAATTTAGGCTATTCAACCGGCCAAAAGTTACCGGCGATTGACGCTCTTAGACCAGACACTCGGGCCAAACAAAGAGAGCGATCGCATAACCCCTCACGCCAACACCTTTACTCTAACCCTGCTGACAGCTGCCATCTGGTCGATACCACACCAGAGAAGCCTCATCGTCACCGCGCCAGCGCATCCAGCCTTCCGTCACGGTAGAGCCAGTCAGCGGCGCACAGTCAGCCGTAGGCCGAGTCACCCTTACCCGCATCCAGTCCCCCACAAAGTCCAAAGGCTCTATCAGGCTATCGGCGGCAACCAAGCTCAGCATGTTGTTGGCTAGCTCAGGCTGCGATCGCAATGGCTGCGCCTGCCCCGGATTCAAAAAGTACACCGCCGCCTGCACTTCCAAAAGACTCTCCCACCCCTCTAGGGTCAAAGCGGTCTCACCCAGCGCCAGCTGAGAGGTATGAGCCCAAGCGCTACCCCCCGGCGTATACTGCACCCGAAACCAGCCATCTTCGCGAATCTCTAGCACTGGAAAGGTGTATAGATTTTCGTAGGCACGCACCATGGCAAAACCGGCATCTCGGCCAATTGCCAGGTAGGCTTGGCCCCTAGGAATTAGCCAGCCATCGTAAATCCAACCCCAGTGGTCACCACCCGGAGAAATGTACAGCGGCAGCCTGACAGACTTTAGCCAGTCCACATTGTCTTCGGCGAGGCCGCTGACATCGGCTGGGCGCAAATGACCCGCACTTTCCATCGCTTCGCCAGCGCCTGCCGATAGGTCGAGAATGCCCGTGGCGATAGGAGAAAACGGCGTCGGCTCTGGTGAAGGACTAGCGGGAGGCGCTACATTCTCCGTGGCCTGTGCTATCTGCTGGGCAGACTTTTCAGGAAGAGCAGTCTGCGCCTGTAGTGAGTGAGATAGTGGCCATATCCAGGTGCACGCAGCGCCCAAGGCAACTCCCCATAGCTGCCAACCCCGCTTCTGTCTGCCTGTAGCAGACGCCCAAAAGGTTTTCACTGGCAGAGCGATAGAACGCAAAATCATCGGCACTTCACCTAGGTATCAAAGGCACACGTACAACATACGTCCTGTATTATTCACAGCAAAGCGTCAAAATCCATAGAGTTTGTAGTTATTTTTACGGTTTAATTACCAACAGCCGTAAATACACTGAAGTTTTTAATCGGCGCTGAGACCAGATACCTACCGCACCTTACTCATTTCACTGACAAGATCTTGCTGCATTCGATTGAGGTCGTCTTCTATCAGCACCAGTGACTCTTCTAATTCTCGTCTTAGGCTGCTTTCTAACTGACCGGTGAGCGGACCTTCAGCATCGTCTCTCAGCAGCTTCCTAAACGCTAAAAGCTGGGCTGTTTTCAGCGATAGCTCCGTTGGTACCTTGAAGTCTGGCAAGACGCCGCTGCCTTCCCAGTTCTCACCAGTGATTTGGCTGATGGCCTGCCCCGTCGGGATAAACATCCAAAAGTGATCGTGCACCCGAAAGCCCGTGCCGGGGTTTGCCCCACCCGCTGTAGTTTCGCCCACGATCACCGCCCGCTTTAAGTGCTTGAGATTGTAGGCAAATTCTTCGGCAGCCGAAAAGGTTTCTGGGCTGATTAGCACATACACGGGCCTATCAAGATAGCGATCGCCCGGCACGTGAGGCAGCGTCCAAGACTGCTGAAAACGATCTGCCTGGGGCCAGTGCAAATCGGTGAGGTGCACCAGCGGATACGCCGGTAGCAAGTAGCTTGTCAGCAGGGCCACCATGCTGGCAGACCCGCCCCGGTTGTGCCGCAGGTCAATAATCAGGGCGCTGGTATTAGCCAAAAACTGCATGGCACCCGCGGCCACATTGCCCGCAAATTCGGGTGGCTCAAAGCTAAACAGCTCCAAATAGCCAACATTTCCCCGCAGTCGCTCCACCCGATTGAAATCGAAGTTGCGTACGGCGCCCTGGCGCTGCTGCAGAGCTAGCTCTTCGGGAGGAATTTCTGCTTGCGCTTCTAGGTGAGGGAGCACAGCCGGGCTGAAGTGCAACTTTAAATGCAGGTCGGTGCTGAGGGTTTGCAGCTGCGCCGTGAGCGTTTCTGCCAGCTGAAAACCGCTCTGCACGTCTTGATAGCCATCAGCCGCTAGGCGATCGCGAATATCCGTCTGAATTTTTTGGGCGACTTCTGGAAAGGCATAGGCGTCTAACTTTTCAATCACCGCCTCCAAAACCGTTCGCCGCATCGTCCCATCCAAAGGTAAATCGCGAGGTCTATCATTCGGTGCCGAATCCGGCGACGGAGAAGCGCTCATACTCTATTCAATCAGCCCCACAAGAGATAACGGTTGACGCGCTGGGTGCGTCTAGGTGATCCAAATATATATCACCGCCCGATGGGAACCACTCGGCCTTAACGCGCTAGGCGATCGCACAAAATTTCTCAACGATTCGCACAAACATCTCCACCCCGACACCGAGCGCCGTCTCATCGAAGTCGAACCGAGGATGGTGATGGGGATAAGCTAGCCCGCGCTCCACATTGGCTGAGCCCAAAAAGAAATAGCATCCCGGCACCGCCTGCAAAAAGAACGACACATCTTCACCGCCCATCGTCTGGCATTCTGGCACCACCCCAGCAGGCGTCTCCACCACAGAGAGCGCCACCGAACGCACCAAGTCAGCGATCGCACTATCATTCACCACCGGCGGATACAGCTTGTGATAGTCCAGCTGATAGCTCGCGCCATGGGCCGCACACACCCCAGAAATAATCTGCTCTAGCCGCGCGGGTATCAGCTCGCCATAGTCCGCATCAAAATACCGCACCGTGCCGCTCAAGCGCGCCGTATCAGCAATCACGTTCACCGCCGTGCCCGCCTGAAATTCGCCCACCGTCACCACCGCCGACTTCAGCGGGTCAATATTTCGCGCCACCAGCGCCTGCAGCGCCGTCACCACCTGAGCGCCCACCACCACCGCATCCACCGTCTGCTGAGGAATGGCACCATGCCCCCCCTTCCCCTGAATCGTGCAGTGAAAAAATTCCGTCGCCGCCATCATCGGCCCGCTGCGCACCCCCAGCGTCCCTAACGGCAAATTGTTCCACAGGTGCAGTCCGACTAGGGCATCGACCTTTGGATTCTCTAGCACACCAGCCTCTACCATTGGCTTCGCCCCGCCCGGCCCTTCTTCAGCAGGCTGAAAAATCACCTTCACGGTGCCAGCAAACTGGTCGCGATGCGTTTGTAAATACTTCACGGTGCCCAGTGCGATCGCCACGTGGCCATCGTGTCCGCAAGCATGCATTTTGCCCTCATGAACCGAGCGATAGGGCACTTCATTTAGCTCCTGCACAGGCAGCCCGTCCATATCCGCCCGGATCGCTAAAACAGGACCGTTCTCTCCTGTTTTCCCACGCTGGTTCTTCCCCTCAATCGTTGCAACCACGCCCGTTTTCGCCACCGAGCACTCGTAGGTCACCCCCCACTCCGACAGCAAATTCACAATGAAGTCAGCCGTTATCTCCTCCTGAAAGCCCAGCTCTGGCCGCTGATGTATCCGTCGCCGCCACGCAACGAGGTCGGCCTGCAGGGCCTGAATTTCAGGTCGTAGCGCCGAAAAATCAGTGGTCAGGGGCCGAGAAAGGGTCAGCATAAGGTCTCCGTGGCTGCCCTTTTATCTTGCCAGATTTTTTCTAGGCCAGTGGAAAACCGTGACTGAAGATTAGGCCCAAAACGCTTTGGGCATTAGGCGCTCCAAATCTAGCTGAGCGGCGGCATCGGCCAGCTGTTCGTGGTCTTTCACCTGCTTTAGATGGGGCAATATTCCCAGCACCGGTACCCGCGTCAGAGATTCCAGCATGTGAATAGGTGTCCAGGTTTCTATCTGGCTCTGGGTACAAGGCTGCACGCAGCTTAGGACGATACCACAGAGCTGCACGCCCTTTTTTTCAGCCAGGGCAACATTGGCCACCGTCGCGGCGATCGCACCCAGCTTCACAGGCACCACTAGCACCGTTGGCAGTCGCCACTGCTTGGCCACATCAGCCACCGTCAGCTCAGCGGTCACCGGCGACCCGAGGCCACCCGCCCCCTCCACCAGCACCCAGTCTCGCTCCGCCTGCAGGTCAGCAACTACCTGCCATGCCTTACCCAAATCCACCCGCGTTCCCTCCAGCGCAGCGGCCACGGGCGGCGCAAGCGGCGCTTTGTACCACAGCGGATTGATCTGCTCGGGGGTTTGGTCTAGGTCAAATACTCGGCTGTAAAATTCGCGATCGCCCACCCCCGACTGCACCGGCTTACACACCCCCAGTCGATATGCCCAGCAATACCGCTGCCAGTAGGCAATCAGTGCCGCAGTCAGCACAGTCTTACCGCTATCCGTGTTTGTCCCTGCAATCAATAAAGCCGCCATCAACCCCTACTTTCTTGCTAAATCTCGCTAGATATTTAGTTGCACCGAAAGACAACCATGCAACAGCATCATTCCGTTGGCACTAAAGAACTTGCCCGAATCTCCAGCGTAAATTCAGAAAACTGGTTAGCTCTGACATCTATCTTGTAGTCGCCGCCGACCGGCAAAAAGCCTTCCCACAGCTGCAGACCTTCAGCATCCGCCACCATTTCCCCGCCCGGCATCAGCACATCGAAGACCACCGGCCCCTGAGCTTCTACCAGGCTAATCGACAAAATTTGGCCTTCTCGGGCGTTCACAGCATATCGCTTCACCTGCCCGGGCCCTACGTTATTTGCCACTAGCACTCCATCTGAACCACTAGGGAAGGAAACCCGCTGGGTCTGCACATCGGGCTGTACAGGAGTGTCTCCGGGCAGCTCTTCGGGGAGGTCGCCGGGCGTTTCTTCTACCGGTAGGGGATCTTCATCACTCGGGTCTTCTGGCAGGCTGAGGTCAGGGCCTTCAGGCTCTACCGGCACCTCGGGCTCTGTAGGTTCAGGGATGGGCAGTGCGCCCAGCGTTACCTCTAGCTGGTAGTCACTACTAGAGACGCCTCGCACAGGGCTTAGCTGTACTCGGTATTCGCCATCTTCTTCTAGCTCACCTTCCCACCTAGCCACCCGCTCAGCATTACGCCCAACTGGCTCACCGTCAGGACCAAACACCGTCAGCAAAACGCCTTCATCTGCCACAGATACCGTTAGGGTTTGCCCAGCTTCTGCGGTCAGCGGGTAGTTCACCTTGTCGCCGCCGCGCATATTGCCCTCTACCGTTTTTGTCACATCGGGTGTGAGTCGTAGCTGAGGCTGCTCGTATTCCACCGGCTGGGGCTCGACCTGAGTCGGGGTAGGCGTTGGGGTGGGTGTGCTGCTTAGCGGCGGTAGAGAGGTAATGGTGGGTTCGGGCACATTTGGCGGATCTAGCGACTGCACCACGGCCCAGCCGCCAAATCCAGCTACGGCTGCTAGCCCTACGGCTAGGCCGCCCACGGCTAGGGGATTTTCGAGAAAAGAGCCGCGATCTTGCTCAGAAGGCATTTTTAGGCGGGTGTCATCGCCGTATCTATTAATCGGTACATTGGCTGCATTGGCAGGTAAGCGCTCTCCAGGTTGCCGAACCGTGGCCTCGCGCCTCACCGTAGGGTTGCTGACACCAGTGTTCGGATTGGCGTTTGGGTTGGGGCGACCGACGGCAACCGTCTTCAGCTGAGATGGGGGCGGCGTCGGCGGTTTGGCGGGAATATTGGGCGGCTCGCCCCCGGCGGCTTGCAGGGCTTGCGCCATTTGGCTGACTGACTGATAGCGATCGCCCGGTCGGTAGCTCAGCGCTTTGTTCAAGACGCTAGCCAGTCCGGGGCTAACGGTGGCCCACTCCTCCCATCGCCAGGTGAAGTTCACATCGTCAAAAAGTCCCTGGGGCTCCTTGCCAGTCAGCAGAACAATCGCCGTCACCGACAGCGCGTAGAGATCGCTACTGGGATAGGCCCGGCCCGTTTGCATCTGCTCACTGGGCGCATATCCGGCCTTGCCCACCGTCGTCGCCTGCGCAACCGTGCTACTCAGCTGCATCCGTGTCACCACTTCTTTCACCACGCCGAAGTCGATCAGTACCGGGAGGCCATCCGCCTGCCGCAAAATAATATTGTCTGGGCTAATATCTCTATGAATAATCCCTTTAGCGTGAATATGCGCGAGCACTGGCAACATCTGTCGCAAAAACAGTCTCACTTCCGCTTCAGAAAACGAACTTCCCTGATTTCTTCGTTGATTTAGAACATCGTGATACGTAGGCCCTTCGACATAGTCTTGCACCAAAAACAATCGCTCTTCTTCTTCAAACGTTGCTCGAAATTTGGGGATTTGTGGATGAGCAATCTGATAGAGCACCGAAGCCTCACGCTGAAACAGCTGAGTCGCTTTATCAGAAAATCGGTCTTCTCCCTTCACAGGGACAAATTCTTTGATCGCGCAACGCTCATTAAACCGGCCCTGATCTTCTGCCAAGTAAGTTCGGCCAAATCCGCCCTGTCCGAGCAGCTGGACAATTTTGTAGTGACTTTGCAAGAGTGTGCCGACAGGAATAGCAGATTGCATAACAGAAACCGTATCTAACGATGTTGCATCATCATATATATTGAGGGCCATATGCTGTGGCCCATTCGCTTCATCAGTCTACTGCATGTTTTTACCGATAGGTTGGCCAAGAATCATCCACTTTCGGCGAAGGTCAATCCCCTACAGCTCAAAGATTCTGTGAAGCTACGGGTTGACTTTATCACCCCCTAGGGAATGATGAAGTCAACTAAATAATCCCTTCCAAATGCACCGCGCATGACTTACGGCACTTCTAACAATGCAAAAGACCCCAACAGCTCCGCAGAGAATTCTCTGCAGGCGCTTTCTTGCTTTTTAGAAGGCCTCTCCCCTCACGAGCGCGACCAATCTCGAACAGCTATCCTAGCCAAGCTCAACCTCCTCGAAAACGACACCATTCCCGTTTTTGATGAAGCCACTCAAAATATTTCTCGGCTGCTGGCCATGCCAATCTGCATTCTCAGCGTCATCGATACCGACTGGCAACGCTTCAAGTCTGTCGTGGGGCTCTCCAGTTTGGGGCTGATGAATCAGCTCGCAGCCGCCCGCACACTCCCCCGAAGAGAATCTTTTTGCACTCAAGTTGTAGATAGTGGCAAGACCTTTGTCTTAGAAAATACCACTAGCCATCCTGCCTTTTCTGGTAGTCTCCTCGTGCAGAAGTACGGCATCCAGTCCTACTTAGGTGTTCCCCTAGTTACCACTGAAGGGAGCTGCATCGGCACCTTAGCCGTAATGGATTTGCTTCCCCACAAGTTTACCCAGCAAGAGATTGCACTCCTAGAACTTAGTGCTCGCTGGAGTATGAGCGAATTTGAAAAACAAAGAGCACTCCAAGCACTACAACAAAGCGAACTGACGACACCTTCAACCTTTACCGCAGGCGATCGCAGCGAAAGTCCGCTACTGGCAAAAGTCAATCAGGTCCGGTTCGACCTCATTGTGCAGCTCACCCAAGACTTGCGAAACCCGCTTACATCTGTCACGGGCATGGCCAGCATGCTCAGCCGAGAAATCTATGGGCCGCTCAGCGAAAAGCAACAAGAATACGCCAAGATTGTTCTTAGCAGCTCCCAGCAGCTGCTGACCATGGTGAATGAAATTGTTGAGATTGGCGACCTAAAAGAAGAAGGCTATCAGCTAACGGTGGCCACTGCCGACATCGAAATGATTGGGCAGCAGGCATTCGCTTCTCTCGAAAATATTGCTAAGCAACAAGATCTTCAGCTCAAGCTTACCGTTGAGCCAGGCTCGCGCATTTGGAATCTCGACAAGCGGGTCGTCAAGCAGCTGATCTATCACCTAGTCTTCAGCATCATAAAAATGTCGACAGCCGGTAGCACCATCCGGCTGCACGTCTCCCGCAAAGATGACAGTGCCAACCTGGCACTCTGGGTCTCGAACCCCTGGCTAGGAGAAGACCTCCCCCAAGCCGTCATTGCCTGGGACCAAACGCAGATGGCTCCCACCTCGCAGGGACAGCAGCCCAGTGCAACCCCTGTCTTTGCCAGCCCGCAGCCGCCGACAGAGGGTGAGGGCGCCACTGAAACGGGCGAAGTCTTTGAAGCTTTGGCGACTGCCAAAAAGGTGGATGCCTCCCGACAGGAGCTTGGCCTGCTGCTAAGTAGACACCTGACAGAAATGCACGGCGGAGAAGCCACCGTACAGGGTTCAGACGCTTCCGGTTATCGCTACATCATTTCGCTACCATCCCTGGCACCCACGCGATAAGCCCCGCAGCATAAAACAGCGGTTTACTCAGCAAATCAAATAAATTGAGCGCAAGACTTTAGCAAAAGTGAGTTTACGCAAAGCCGCCTTCTTTCTTCGAGAAGGTGGCTTTTTGCTACGGTGACTAAATTTCAGCGACTAAAAGAACAACATAAGAAAGAGATTATGCAGGCACTGTCAGTATCTGTTACTAACAACATCAAAAGAAGACCAGACAGCCTCCGAAGATTCTCTATCAGTAATATTTAAGACAACAACAACTGATATTTACGTAAATTGAACTAGCCCACAGATGTAACAGGTGGGCAGGCTAAGTCTGGTTCGGTTCTAGATACAGCTACATGTCCATATAGCTATACCAGGCTCCTGTCTGTCATCCGGAACAAAATCTATTCGAAAAGAAGGAATCTTTTTGAGCACAGCTCTGCATGGCCGTGCTCAAGGCCTCTTCAGTTTCTGTGGCGTCTCACCGAGATTGAGAAACCTTCTTAGTTCAACCTACTCTGCTTGAATAATTTGGCATCACAACAATGGCAAAATTGAAAACTAAAAAGACATTCCGCTGGCAGATACAGAAGCCTATTTTGGCAGCTGCCCTAGCATTTGCAGGCGTCTTCAACATGATGAGCGCCGTTTTGGCGGCAGGCACACCTGCTGGTACTGGCATTGAGAACACGGCTACAGCGACCTATGACGACGGCACTAACAACTTTGAGGCAATTTCAAACACCGTCACAATCAATGTTGCTGAAGTTGCTGGCTTAAGAGTCGACATAGCTGGTAATAACGACGTTAACAACGGTAGTGTTGTGAACAACGACATTATCACCTTTGACTACCGCGTAACCAACACTGGTAATGCACCAACGTTTGTTCATGTACCAGGTGCTAACGATATTGGTGTCACTTTCGGAAATATCCTCCGAGTTGATGTTGTCGATCCAGGCACTGCCACCCAAGTAGGCGATTCGACAGATCCCACCGTCGCGATTCCTCCAACGATTGCAGGGGTTCCGGCAACTGGTTCGAGTACGGAAAACTTGGTAACCGGTGATGCCAACCTCCAATCAGGTCCTGGTATGGCCAATGGCGGTGTCATTGCACCTGACGCCTTCTTTACCGTTCGAGTCACGGTTCAAGTGACAGGTACAGGGGTTGGTGATGATGTTGGCGTACAGTTTGGTAATACGCTCGACAACACAACTGCACCTGCAGACGGCACTCAAAATCAGCAGAACATTGCTGATAGTACGGACGCTGGACAAAATAGTGACGACGTCCGCACATTGAATGAAGGCGCTCAAGCCCCAACTAATGGTGAGCGTGAAGCCGCGAACTTCCAGGAAGTTGAGTACGCGACAAATGTGGATCCCGACGTTGCGCAGGCAAGCATCTTCAAGACCTCTGCCCACAACGATAACGGTACTGACACGAACCCCAACGATGACACGATTACTTACAATCTTTCGTATCAGGTTGGCAATGCAACATTCACGGGTGTAAACCCTGGAGACCTTGAAGGTACCAATATCACCCTTGATGGAAGTACCCAAAACCGGATTCTGATCTCCGATGCGATTCCAGAAAATACGGTTTACGACGACACCTTTACACCGACATCACCCGGCCCCAACTGGGTAACTGTGTATTCGACAGATGACCCCGCTCTGACCGGCAATAACCCACTACAAGCTGCGTGGACTACGACAGAGCCAGCAGCGGCTAGTGTGAGACGGATTGGTTTCGTCTTCGATACGACAGCAAACGGTGTTCGTACGCCTGGCCCGGTGGTCACTGGATTTAGCTTCAGAGTAGCCACAACTGGTTTACCAACAACCAGCAACAGCAACATTGCTAACATCGCTCAAATCTTTGGTGAAACCGCAGGCGATCCTGGCGACAACATCGTCTATGACGAATCAGGTGACCAACGTCCTAACAACTTGGACGACGGTGCGGACATCACAGGTGTCGCACCCAACTTTGATCCAGTCAACGACGACGGCATTGCTGATGAGCTCGACCCAGAAGAGAACCTCAACGCCAACGATGGTACCGGCAACGATGGTGAATCCAACGTTGTCCCTATCACGGTCAACGTCATTCCAGTAACACCTGGCGACCTATTGAACGGTCCAGCAGGCACGATTGGTGCAATCGGTCCCGCCGATAACAATGACGACTTTACAAACGTAGCAACACCTGTGGCTGGACCAGATGTTGGTATTCAAGATGCTACAACTGGCGATCCAGGTTCTATTACCATCACCAACACGGTCGGTGTACCTGGCACAGCTGCCAACCAGCTCGATACCATCACGCTTCTGCCGCTGACACCAGGTGATGCTGCTGATCTGCCTGACTTCTTGGATGACGGTGATGAGACGAATGACAGTTGGCCGGGTGCTTACGGTCCAGTTCTACCTGATGGGACTGTTGTTACGATTACCCATCCTAATAGTGGCAACACAGCGACCTACACTGTAACCGGGGGCGCATACACGACAACTGATGCACCTGTTGAAGTTGGCACTATTACGCCAGGTAACACCGAAGACTACACCGTTCAAATTGACCTACCTGTGGGTACACCGCAAATTCGCCCCTATGAATTGCCTATTGTGGCATTTGTAGATAACGACAGTAGCGGTTCGTTTACGCCTACTACTGAGAATATCGCAAACATTACGGTTGATCGTGTGTACACCGGCTTCATGACCTTGCTCAAGGAAGCGAACGTTCAGGGCACCAGAGCAGACGGTAGCGTCATCAACACTGGTTTCTTGCAGGACTTCTCTGCGATCACCGATGTTCGTCCTGGCGATAACATCACCTACCGAATCACATATCAGAATATTTCTGAAGACGGAAGTGATACTATCCCTGCGACAACGCCTGCTCCGGTTGGAAATATTCTTCTCAATGCCAACAGCTTTATCCTCACAGAGGATGGCAACGCAGTCACCAACGGTGGTACTAACAACTGGGCAACCACAACGCTCCACCAGCTCGGTACAGCGGCTAGCTCCGGCGCTGGTACGGTTGAATTCTTCAATGTCGGGACTAGCTTGGGTACAACTGAGCCTGCCGCTGAGACAACAGGACCTTCTGCCGTAACTATCTACCGCAACGATGTCGGTACGGTAGCACCTCAGACAACTGGCACCCTAGAATTCATTCGCCAAGTTCAGTAGAGACTTGGACGGTCTGTTAAGACCTCAATCCGACTAGAGAGGATATTGCTATCCTCTCTGCGGTCTCTTTATCAACTATCTATTTCTTGATTGTTCTTTTATTTAGGTTGAATTTTCCTATGAAACGTAAGTTCATGTTTGGTTTGGGCATTGCGGCTGTGGTAGCAGCGACTCCCTTCGCTGTGAGCACGCCTGTATTTGCTAGCTTGCAAGAAGCCGGTAGTGCGATCGCACAACGTCTCCTTCGCCCTGAAGTAAAGCTTGAAATGGGCGTAGAAAAGCAAGTGATCGTCACTGACGAAAACGGACAAGAGAAAGCTGAGTGGCAGGCGCTTGAAGGCTCTGCAACTGTACAGCCCGGAGATGTACTGCGCTACGCAGTTGAATCTTCTAACGGTGGCGACATTGCCGCTGAGAACCTGGTAGTTACGCAGCCTATCCCAGCTGCGATGACCTTCACCATCGGCTCCCAGAAGGGCAACAGCGCTGCTGAAGCAACCTACAGCATCGACAATGGCGCAAGCTATGTAGCTGAGCCTATGATCGAAGTCGTAATGCCTGATGGCACTGTAGAGATGAAGCCAGCACCTGCTGAAGCATATACCCACGTTAAGTGGACATTTGCTGAAGATCTAGATGCATCTGAAGCGGTTTCAGTTTCTCACGAAGTTACTGTTAAGTAAGTCTCGTCAGTAAGTCTCGCTAAGGAGGGATTGCAGCCCATGTCATCTTGAGCTGCAATCCCTCCCCTAAGCCCAAATTTCTGATCTAGTCATCTACCAAAAGCCTTCTCTTTTCTACATAGCTTCTGTAGCTGTATGAATACATCAGACATTTGCACCAGAGCTATTTCATCAGTCATCGCGAAACAAAATTGTCGTTACTTCATTGTCGTTGCTTTGTTGTTTTGAGATTTACGCGCTCGGCGGACTGTGCCCTCTTACCTTTGGAACACGCTACAGGTCTGCAATAGCTAGCCTCAGAGTTCTTGCTGCTAGCCAATTACGGGGTCTGGTCAACCGCAAACTTCATGTGTGTGAAATACCAGAGCTGACGGACCTATAGCCATAGATGAGCCTCTCTACGCCAACAGTTGAGGGCAAACCCAATCTATCCACCAATGCCATTTTTCTCCTCCCTACGACCGTCTCGCCCCTCTCGGCGACGGAATCGCTTGATGGCTGCTTTGCTGCTCGTCAGCATGTTCACCCATCCGGTTGAACATGTGCTGGCACAGACATTACCTAGCACCATCAACCGAGCAACCGCAGAATATACTAGCCCCTCGACAGGTGCCAACCCACCCATACAAAACAGCGCAATCTCTAATCCTATTGAGCACAATGTAACGCTGCCACTGATTGACCCGTCTGGAAGACTTTTGGGCTGCGACGGAGAGGCTTTAGATAGCTATGCAGGCTTCTCGATGGCACTATTTGAAACCGATAGCAGTGGTTTTCTACCGGGCGGCCTCGTAGAGCTAAGCACGACTACCGGCGACGATAGTATTCCACCCAACACAGCAAATATCAATCCCTTCCCACTCTCATCAGAAGGCACCTACAACTTTTTACTCGATGAGACGCAGGGGCAAACCAATGCAGGCACCAACTACATTTTAGTCATTGACCCACCTGAGAACAGTCCGTTTAGCGAGCGGAGAATTCTCATTGAGATGCTGGGGGTGACCCGAGTAGATGCGCTCTCATCGGCAGTGCTTAGCTACAGAGCAACCTCGCTCGATGGGCAGCCCATCTCCATTGATGGGGAAACAGAAATCTCTCGTAGCATCGAAATTAGAGATGCTGAATTTCAGTCGCTGACGCTCTTTGAGCTGGGCGTAGAC
This sequence comes from Cyanobacteria bacterium J06623_4, assembly GCA_038524545.1. Lineage (GTDB taxonomy): Bacteria > Cyanobacteriota > Cyanobacteriia > Phormidesmidales > Phormidesmidaceae > Phormidesmis. The sequence continues at coordinate 17,996 of JBCBIK010000020.1, forward strand.
TCCATCATTTGTGAAGAAAATCAGCTCAGCATCACCAAGTCTGCCGACCGCTCAGCGGCGCAGCCAGGAGATGTCATCGTCTATCGGTTGAACGTTCAAAACGTTGCCCCGGTTGCTGTAGAGTCTGTCACCGCCATCGACACATTGCCAGTCGGCTTCGAACTCATTACCGACTCCGTCTCCGCACAAAACGGCGAAACGATTGTCGATATTACTACCCAACACGTAGGAAACGATGTTCGCTTTGTGGCTGGTGAACCGCTCGGCGCTGGCCAAACCCTCGATATCATTTACGCAGTCAGGATTACGCCCGACGCACTCCGAGGCTCTGGCCGCAACAGCGCCCTCATTACCGGGCGCAGATCAGATAGCCAGTTTCGCCTGCAAGATGGGCCGAGCTTCCATCGCACCACCCTCGATCCAGGTATTCTCTCCGACTGCGGCACACTGATTGGCCGAGTCTTCGAAGATAAAAACTTTGATGGAGAACAACAACCGGGCGAAGCAGGCATTCCCAATGCCGTGATTTTTCTAGATGATGGTAATCGCGTGGTTACCGATGCAGATGGCCTATTCTCGGTACAAAAGATGCTGCCGGGTCAGCGGACAGGCACGCTAGATCTCAGCAGTCTGCCAGGCTATACGCTCGCACCAAACCTCAATTTTATCGAACGAAATAGTCACTCTCGGCTGGTAAACCTGGCTCCGGGCGGGCTGGTTCGCATGAACTTCGGGGTTACACCATCCTTTTCAGAGGTGCAAGAGTAGCCATGATAAAAGAATCGGGCAACAGAATTATCTTGCACTCCGGTGTAGTCGGCATACTATCGGCGCTGGGTTTACTCATTGGCGCCGCCAAAGTGCAGGCAGCACAAACTCAGGTAGATGCCCTCGAACCGCTAGATAATGATGAATCAGACGGGCAATCAGTTCGAGCGATCGCTGAACGTCAAAAAGTTCAAGAAACAGCAGCAGCCCTCGCCCGCGAAAAACAGGCTGTTTTATCTCCCTACATTGCCAGCAACATCCCTGAGCCTATCTCAACTCCTGCACCAGACGCCGTTGCTGTCGTTACCACAGACCTTGGCACTACAGACCTTGGCACCACAGACATTGACGCCACAGATGTTGACGCAACAGACGTCTATACAACAGATCAAAATTATTTGAACGCTGAGCAGCTTGCTGCCGAACCTGCAGCTGCTAGCAGCTTAATCACATTAGATATTGAAGAACCAGTTAGTGCACCGCTACCTGCTGTTGACCTTTCTCCCAATACAGCAACTCAGCCAACCTTCGATGTCTCATCCGCGTTGACCCTGGAAATGGCTCAGCTTGTGGAAGCAGAGCAATCCGCCTCCGCAGATGAAAACGCTGAAGTGAGCGTGGAGAAGGTAGAAGAAGAAATTCTGACAGATGGGGAAAGCGATCGCCAAGAAGACGATATCGAAGAGGATGAAGAAGACGAAGAACAAGATGAGGTCGCCGCTGCAGATGCCCCTCTGATAGCACTCGCCGATCCTGAGACAGAGACAGAAACCGTCACAGAAAGAGATGCTGTATTGCTTGCGATCGCATCTTCTGACCCTGACTATCTTGCTGAACGAAAAAAAGCGCCTTGGCTAGGCAACTCCCAGCTTTTCTTCGAGCCAGAAGAACCCGCTATTCCTCAAATTGCCCTGCGCTCAGCCAATGAGGAAGAAGACGAAGAAGAACAAAATCGGTCGCTCATCGCGCGGCTCAGCGGAAACGCAGAAGCAGATGACGACACGATCAAACCAGACTGGCTAGCTCTCTCAGGGCCAGATTCTGAAGCAGACCCAAGAGCAGATATTTTTCGAAGGCCGGGCACTCAGCTCTCTATCGACCTCTCTGATCATATCCCCGACAAGCGCTCTGCAGACTGGGTGACCCTCACCCCCTACGAGCTGATGGCGCCAGGCAGTGAGCTTAACCGCTCAGACGAGGAGGGTGTAGAAGTCGCCGTTCGCACGCCTGCCAGTGGCAGTAGCAGCCGTGTTTATGATGTTGGCGATCTCTCCCTTGTTGCTATCACACCGACCTATCTCGCAGAGGCTGAGGAAAATCAGGTCTCGGTGGGTGCTAGTGAAGTAGAGTTTCTGAGCCCAGAATCGGGCGCGTTTTTAGATATTCCATCGACGCCGGTTGTCTTGCGGTTTCCAACCGGTGCCAAAATCGCGCTGCTGGCAAACGGCAGAGAGGTAGATGTCAATCTCGTTGGAAGAACAGAAACTGATTCTCAAACCGGGCTCAGAACACAGACTTGGTACGGCGTTACCCTGCAGCCAGGCGAAAACTTACTTGAGATTGTTTCAACAGATACCGGAGAAGTGCTGCAAGGTCTGCCGCTCTTTGTTCGGGGTGGCCCTAGCGAACTTGTTTTACTCACGCCCAGATCAATTCCTTCAGACGGTCGTTCGACCAGTCCCATTCGAGGACAGCTGCTAGACGAAGAGGGCAATATTTCTCTGTGGGGTACGGTCGCGACGCTGCGAGCAAGCGATGGCGAATTTATCGGTGCCGACCAAGACCCAGATGCACCGGGCTTTCAGGTCTTGGTAAACGATGGAGAATTCGTTGCGGAGCTGCAGTCTTCACTCGAATCTCATTTGGTACAGCTTCAGGCCAGTGTGGGTGGCTACCAAGCCTTTGGCCAAATCCAGTTTGTGACGCCGCAGCGGCCAAGTTTGTTGTCTGGCGTTGTGGACCTGCGGGTAGGGGCACGTGGCACTGACTATTACGACAGCTATCGAGAGTTTTTGCCAATCGATGGCGACAACAGCTACGAAGTTGATATCGATGCGGCTGTTTTTGCGACAGGGAACTTGGGTGAGTGGCTGTATACGGGTGCTTACAACAGCGATCGCAGCCTAAATGAAAACTGCAGAGGAGAAACCGCACTCTTTAGCACTAGCGCAGGCAGCTGCGACAATGCCTACGCGACCTACGGAGACGACTCACACACAGATGCCGTTGCCCCCTCTCTCGATAGCCTCTATTTGCGGTTTGAGCGAAATTCGCCCTCCAATCCGGCGGGTATTGACTACGCAATGTGGGGGGACTTTGATACCGAAGAATTTGCCACCCCGGCTCAGGTTTTCACTTCTACGACGCGACAGCTACACGGCTTCAAGGCCAGCTACAACTTTGGCAATCTGGCTGCGACAGGCTTTTATGCCAACAATGTAGAAGGCTTTCAGCGAGATGTGATCCCACCGGATGGCACGAGCGGCTTTTACTTTACCTCGCAAAGAGATATTGTCTCTGGCAGTGAAACGGTCTATCTAGAGACCGAAGAACTCGAAAGGCCAGGGACCGTCTTAGACCGTCAGCAGCTAAGCCGAGGCCTTGATTACGACATCGACTACGACAGAGGAACACTACTCTTTTCTGACCCGATCATGCAGACGACGGTCGATGAGTTTGGTCAGCTGTTGGTTCGTCGCATCGTCGCCACCTATCAATACGAGAATGGTAGCGATACCAATGTGTTGGCAGGGCGCTTGCAGTACACGCTCAACCGTAAGCAGGGAAGAGAGTCTTGGCTGGGCACCAGCTACCTCACAGAAAATCAAGGCAATCGAGACTTTACACTCTACGGCGCAGATACTCGCATCTCCCTAGGCGAGAATGCACACCTCACCGCAGAGGTCGCTCGCTCCTCACACAACTTTGACAGCAGCGATACCGTTTCTGGAAATGCCTATCGCGTGGAATTTGACGGTAGCCTAGGCGGTCTCAACAGCCGGGCTTACTACCGCTCCACCGATACGGGATTTAGCAACCTAGCTACGACTAGCTTTGTGCCGGGGCAGACCCGCTACGGCGCTCAGCTCTCTGGGCAGCTGGGGGCTACCACGACACTGCGAGCCCAGTTTGACCATGAAGACAACTTTGGTACGACGCCCCGCATCGATCCCTTTATTTCTCCCTTACTCTCTGGGATAGAAGAAACCACAAGCCAACCGGTCGATAATTCGCTGACCACCTATTCTCTGGGGCTCACCCAGAAAATAGGCCGCAGCACGGCAGAAGTAGATTGGATTCATCGCGATCGCACTGACCGTATCAACAGCGATAGCAATGTCTCTTCTGACCAGCTCAGGAGTCGCTTTACAACGCCCATCACCAGAAAACTCTCTTTTGTCGCCCAAAACGAACTGAATCTTTCTTCTAACGTAGACCCTATTTACCCTAGTCGCACGCTGCTGGGATTAAATTGGGAAGTGATGCCCGGCGTCAATGTAGGCCTCAACCAAATATTTTATGGGGGCGGGGGCAATAGCCGAGGTAGCTCCACCAGTCTGGACGTTACGGGAGAGCACACCTTCAGCACAGACACGACCGTTCGAGGTCGATTTTCGACGGTGGATGGTCGGCAGATAGGGGGCAGTATTGGGCTTGAGCAAGGCATTGTGATTGCGCCTGGGCTAAACCTAGACTTGGGCTATGAAAGAACATTTAGCACCCTGGGTAATGAAACGGCAGTCAGCACGCAGGTTAGTCAGCCCTTCGCCTCTGGAAACAACGCCTCTGCGCTCAGGCTCTCGGGCGGTGAAAGCTATCACGTTGGCCTCTCCTACACCGATAGTGCTGACTTTCAAGCGAGTACGAGGTTTGAGCATCGGCGCTCTTCGCAAGGAACAAACACCGTCTTGACAGCTTCAGCCCTGGGCCGCTTGTCCCCGGCGCTGACCGTGCTGGGTGACTATCGCTTGGCCCATACGGCGAATCAGAGCTTGAGAGGGGCGGGCACCACGAGCCTGCTGAAGCTAGGGCTAGCTTACCGCGACCCCAATGATGACCGATTCAATGCGCTCTTACGCTACGAGTATCGCCAAAACCCGAACACGCTACCCGTCACCGCGAGCACCGGTACTAGCACCACCACCCAAGAACATCTCTTCTCAGCAGAGGCAATCTATGCCCCCGACTGGCGATGGGAGCTGTATGGCAAGTACGCCATTCGCAACAGCAGCACTGATATTGGCACCGCTGGCAACAACTTTTCGAGCAACAGCACGGTGCAGCTCGCCCAGGCAAGAGCAACCTACCGGCTCGGCTACCGCTGGGATGTGGTCGGCGAAGCGCGCTGGCTCGGCGGCAGCGGCTACAACGAAACCGGTTTTTCTGTAGAAGCAGGGTACTATCCACTGCCGGATCTACGAATTTCGGCGGGCTACAGCGGAGGCGCAACAGATTATGACTTTGGAGAAAATCGCAGCGCAGGCGGATTTTACATTGGGGCGACCGCCAAGCTCAGCGGCCTGCTGAACGGATTTGGAACACAGCCTGCCGCGCCTGTTCAGCAGCGCGAATCTATTGTTGAAGTTTCCCACGACTCTTCTCAAGAGCAGCCTACCGCAGCATCTCTTGAGAATGCGACGGAGAATGAGCCGACTGCTGAGAATGCTACAGAAAACACGGCTGAAACCGCCGTTGAGCGCACAGTAGATCGCGCGGTGGAGAACGCCGTTGAAAGAAGGATGCTCAATGAAATCGAGAGCGAGGCGGACAGCGGAAAACACACTGAAACCACCAGTGCAGAAAATCTATTAGATGCGCTGCTATCAGAATCCTCTGACAGCGAAGAGAACTATCCAGACACAGTTGAGTATTGAGATTTGAAAGATGGCATATTTATCCTTGAAGCATCTTGAATATCGGCGACTGGCTGGGTGCATCACGCTGAGCGCGGCGGTGGGAATGTGTGTAGGATTGGCCGATGCGATCGCACAACCGACCGCCCCCGTATCTGAGCCACTACAAATCACCGTCAACAGTCCGCTTGATGGCCCTATTCAGTCAGATGCTGTCGTGACTTTGCGGGAAGCGATCGCTCTCACCAACGGCACCCTAGCGATCAACGACCTCAGCCCCGCAGAACAATCTCAACTACAGCCATCCAGCAATGACCGATGGCTCATCGCCTTCGACCTGCCAACAGAGCAAACAGACATTGCCTTGGCGTCAGTATTGCCGCCCATCGTGCAATCCGGCGTGACCATCGATGGCACCACCCAGCCCGGATACGATGCCGAGCAATCAGCCACTGCAGAAATCCCCATTCCCGTCCCACTCGTTTCAGTGTATCCGGCTGAGGGGAAATCAATTTTTCGGGGGCTCACGATTAGCGCGGATGACATCACAGTGCGCGGGCTAAGTCTCTACGGATTCAACGCGACCGAGCAGATCACAAATTCGACACCGCCTGCAGATATTTTTATCTCTCATCGACACATCCCACTCAACAGAGACAATCAATCGGCTGATGCAGCCCAGACTGTGCAACCGCAGACAACGCCCCCCAAGAACATCGTCATCGAACACAATTGGCTAGGCCTATTACCCGATGAGAGCTGGCCAGAAACGCGCTCTGCCTTCGGCGTTTCAGTATTCGACAGTAAGGGCACGAGGATCTTTCAAAATCGGATTCAATACCACAACGGTAGCGGCGTCATCACCGGTCGCCAAGCCGACAACTTGGAAGTAATCAACAATATTTTGGTGGGTAACGGGCTCTCGGGGATGCCGGACGGGATTCGGCTAGATGGGCGCGTGGAGGCAGGCCGCATTGAAGAGAATCTGATGTGCGGCAATGACGGAAGCGCCATTTTTATGTTTAAGCCGGAGGGCGCGGTGACCATTGCCGGCAACGATATTCGCTTCAATGGGCAGCGGCTGCGCCGAGCGGCAGTGTATGTGATGGGTAGCAATCACCAGATTGTTGATAATCGCATTTCTCACCAAAAAGGGGGTGGCGTCGTCGTCACTGCATTTGGGCAGGGGCCCAATACGCAGAGCATCAACAATGTCATTACCGGCAATCGGTTTGAGCAAATAGAAGGGCTGAGCATCGACCTAAATGCAAGACGCGATCGCACTCCGCAAGATTTTCAGCGAGGTGACGGCCCCAACCCCAGAAGAAACTCTCACAACCGCCGACAAGATACCGGCAACGGAGCTGTGAATGCACCTTTGTTTGTCAGTTCTGATTTTTTTGTAATCGATGGTCGCACAATTATTCGTGGCACGGCGGATGAGAATAGTGAGGTGCAGCTGTACGAAGCTTACGGCCCCGCCTACGGATACGGCCCCCTCTCCGAGCCGTTAGCAGTTCAAACGGTGAATGAAGAAGGTGAATTTGAGTTTGTGCTGGATACACTTGTGGGCACAGAAGTGCTGAGTGCGATCGCAACAGATCCAGTCTATGGCACTTCCGAACCTGCGAAAAACACAACGATTCGCAATCTAGAAGAGCGGGCAAACACGCCTTCTGAGAACACCACAAATCAAAGCATGCCTAACTGCACAACTGCGCCGTCTGCAGTGATGGAACCGCCTGCTGAACCCGCACCCATACCAGAGGTTATTTCGCTAACGGTGCCACGAAATGTTCACTTCGCGCTAGACGAAGACCACATTAGCGAAGAAAGTGCAGCAGTCTTAGACGAAATTGCGACAGTACTCGAAGACTATCCGAACATTGTTGTTGAGCTGCATGGACATACGGACTCAAGGGCCACTCAGGCATACAACCTTGACCTCGCTCGGCGTCGAGCAGAAAGCGCACGTCAGTATCTGCTCAGCAGAGGGATTGACACCGCGCGAATGACCATTCGCTCCTTTGGTGAAACGGCACTGCTAGTAGAAGAAACGGACCGCACAAACTATGCCCGCAATCGCCGAGTGGAACTTGTCTTTAAAGATGTGCGTGGGGCAGATATTACCTTTGTTACTCAGGAGGAGGATTTACAGATAGAGCCTTGATAGCATTCGGTCTTGAGATTGGGAAAACTCAACTAAGTGTGTTGATTTGATGTTTTGATCTGTTCAGTATTTTGACCGGTGCGATCGCTCGTCATAGGAATTTTCTGCTAACTAATGGGGAAACAAACTTACTTCAAAATTTTAGGTGGATTAGCGGTTTTAGGATCCGTAGCAGGACTTTCTACGACGGCAGCTCACGCAGAAGGTAGCCAAGACTTAGTCAGTAGTGGTGGCGATAGACCCTACCTAGAATTTCGTACCGATGAAAATGGTGACATTCCCCGCCGAAGCATCATCAAAGTGTACGCTGACTCAGGAGAAACCATCGACCTAGGCTCAAGCGCAGTGGGCATAGGCACTGGTATTATCAACTACCGCGATCCTAGCGGCACAGCTGGAACCTGCGGAACGAGTGGCTTAATTGCTGACAGGCCGGAAGAAATCGCCGGTCCTGGAGATGGCACCGGTGGAACATTTATTCCTTGTACGCTAACAGTGGGTACCGGGCAAAGCGGCATCTGGGAGATTGACTTCGTTAGCCCTGACCAAAACAACACTGCCGATAATCCCAGCGCAATTGGTGGAACAAGCAACTGGACTCAGCCAAATATTGGGGTCGTAGCCGCGTGGGATGTGACCGTGCGGTCCAGCGCAGGAACAAAAATTTCGGGGCGCGTATACGCCAACTACTATGCCTTTAATATTGGAGCGAATGGGCGATCGCTCAGCTCCAGGTTTACCGTTTTAACCAGGGAGGGCTACCAATATCGGGTAGATCTCAACGGGACCGATCCATTTGGATTTATCTTTTTTGCCAATCGCAATGGGTTCTTTGATACAACAACAGGAGACTCTATCTTTCGCTCCTTGCAGTTTGAAGGCAGCAACCCAGGACAGCTACCCACCGGATACGGATTTCAAAATCCAAACGATCCGGACGTAGGCATTTACGTGACCCACAAAACATTTATCAACACGCCTGACAGCAGCATGCCGAGTTCGGCAAACTCGCCTACCGGCAACACTTGGCTATACAGTTTGCCAGTTCCGCCTCCTGTGCCTACAAATATTGCCTTCACCGGTATTGAGGGGACGGTAGGACAAGCAGGCACGGCACCGCTAGGCGGCACGCTCACCTTCGATAGCACGTCTCAGAGCGCCTTTTCTATCACGCTAGATCTCAATCAAGATGGCATCTATGGCAACAGCAATGACCGAACCTTTGTAGGCAGATCCGTGTTCGGGGCAAACAGCGTTCTGTGGGATGGGCTAGATGGCAATGGGGTCAAAGTTCCAGCGAGCTCCACCCCTTACAACATCAGGATTAATCAATACTCAGGAGAAGCCCACTTTCCTCTAATTGATGCTGAACAAAGTAATAGTGGCATCATTCTGCAAAGGTTGAATCAGCCTGCGGGACCAACCAGTGCTGCCGACGATCCGTTCAACATTTACTACGATGATCGCAACACAGGCACTGACTACACTGTTTGCGCCAGCGGAGAAACCAACACAAGCCCTAACACCGAATCGAACTGCTATGGCGGCGCTCCCAGTCCAAGGGAAGCACTCACCGGTATCAACAGTGCCAGTGGGGGACATGCCTTTACAAGTAATTTTGGCAATCGCCGAGGCATCGATACCTGGGTCTATTATCCCTCTATAGATGTGGATCTCTCTGGTGGCATTGTCATTAGAGAAGCAGACATTATTGTTGATAAAATTGTCAACATATCGAACAACGCTCAGCCTGGAGTCGACGACCTGATATATACCGTGACGGTCACCAATGGCGGCCCTAGCGATACCGAAGGCATCACCTTTGAAGACCAAGTACCCGCATCGCTAAACAACGTGACATGGAGCTGCGCTATCACTAGCGGCAACGGTAGCTGCGGCGATGACAACGGCAACGGCAACAGCATCAACACCACGCTAGATTTGGATAATGGGGCAGTAGCCACCTACACCATCACCGGCGAACTCTCCAGCTCAGCCTCTGGCACCATTACCAACACAGCGGAGGCCTCTCGCAACCTCGATATCACCGACCCCAACGTGAACAATAACCGTGATAGCGCCGTAACGACCGTTATCACGACACCACCACCCAGCGGCACCATTTGCTACGCCTATGCAGACAATGGCGATCAGCTGGTGAGTGTCGATATCAACACAGGCGCAGCAGGCCAGATTGGGACCACGTCTGGCGTACCGCAGATTGAAGCGATCGCATACTGGCCAGCCTTCCCCGGCACACTATACGCGGCAGACGCTGACAGCCTTGGCACCCTAAATATCAGCACTGGCAGCTACAGCAATCTTGGCCTCTTCGGCACCGGTAGCGGCAGCAACGGCACCAGACCCTTTAACGATGTTGATAGCCTTGCCTTTAACCCTTTTACAGGTCAACTTTTCGGTGTAGAAAGAGAAGGTAACGGTAACGAAGATCTGCTCATACAGATTGACCCGACGAGCGGCGCCCACGTCTCCGATGCGTTTGGCCCAGGGATCGATTATTTGGTCATTGACTCAGAAAGCTCGACGCCGTTTGATGATATTGACGATATCGCCTTCGATCCTATCACAGGCGTTTTGTATGGCATTGCAAACAACAGCAATAACGGCGGTGACCGCCTAATCGAAATCGACATCACAGACGGATCAACAACGTCTATTGGCAGCTTCGGCGTCGGCGACGTAGAGGGCCTCTCTACCTTTAATGACGGCAGCCTCTATGCAACTACCGGCAACAACGCATCGCCCAACAGCGACAGAAACCGTTTTTACAGCGTGAACAAGGCCTCTGGCGTAGCAACAGAAATTAGCCACATCAATCTTCCTGGGCTCAGAGACTATGAGGGACTTGCCTGCCTCACCGAAGATACGAACAGAATCACGGGAACCGTATTTCTAGATCCCAACACGAATGCGATACTCGATGGTGGTGACTCAGGTACGGCGAATGCCACCGTGCGGCTGTATAGAGATGCCAACGGGAATGGCGTAGTCGATGGGAGCGATATTCTCCTTGCCTCCCAGAATTCGGCGAACCCTGCTGGCACCTTTGATTTTATTCTCGCAGCCAACGGTGGCTTTGTTTTAGATGTCGATCCTGCTTCGCTACCGCCCGCAAACAACACATTTACGACCGACAATTTAGAAGTCGCTAGCTTTGGCAGCAGCTTTAATGTGACGGATACGGGCAACGATTTTGGCCATTTTACAAACTCTAACCTGGCACTGGTGAAGCGGATTACGGCGATTAATGGCAACCGCCTCACAGACAGCGTGGATAATCCTACAGATGATAACGACAATCATCCAAACTGGCCCGCAGGTACCAGCGGCGCAGGCATCAGCACCTTCTTAGCAGGTGCCACAGAAAGATTTGTTGAACCTGGAGATGAGGTGGAATATACCATTTATTATCTAGCAACTGGGAACAATCCAGTAACAAACGTGGAATTGTGCGATCGCGTCCCAACGGGCGCCACCTACATCGCCGAATCCATGGTGCTATTTACCAACAGCGCAACCAGCAACCTCACCGATACCAACACTGATGGCGATGGTGCTGAATTTGTCGCCGCGCCAGGAACAACTCCGGGTGTCCCCTGCCCCGGCAGCAATGACAACGGCACCGTCATTGTAAACCTTGCCCCTTCCCCCGCCCAGCTCCCCAATGCCACAGGCCCTGGCACCCCGACAGATGCCTATGGCTTCATTCGCTTTCGCGTCACCGTAGATTAACACCTCCGATAAAGTCTCTAGATTTAGTCGGACTGGGTTGCGAACAGCTTTTTCCAAACACCTTCTCTTTATTAAATTCATACCTACGCTCAAACAACATGAAAGCAACTACCGGACGACTTAGAAAAACGGCTAAGCGCTGTCTCCCTCCGCTGATCGGGCTAGCACTACTCAGTAACTGGATGATGCCTGCCATAGCCGAGGGCACTGACGCCGGAACCACTATCGACAACACCGCCTTCGGCTCATTTCAGAACCCCGCCGATGCAACAAATACCGTCATTGATGTGCAATCCAACACGGTTACCCTGACGATTTCAGAAGTCGCCGGTATTAGCGTTACGAACGAAAACGTCTCCGAAGCGCCGTTTGGCGTGACCGATGCGGGCCCTACACAAGGTGACACCATTATTGGCTCAGAAGATGTCGTGTACTTCGACTTCCGCATCACCAATATTGGTAATGACCAAACTCAATTCTTTATTCCTGACACACCCGTTGGTCTCGACAATGCCACCTTTGGCACAGCAGGCCCCATTCAGATCATTGGCTACAGCGAAAATGGGGGAGCCCCCACGCCGTTGGCTATCGATGTCAACACTGGCGCCAACACTGGCACCTTCGCGGGTCCTGGTGCAAACCAGCTGCCAAACGGTGGCTCGGTAGATGAAGATGGATTTATTATCGTTCGAGTACCTGTGAAAGCCGCAGCTGGGCTTACACCGGGTACTGACAATATCACAGTGGTTTTAGGTAACACAGTTAGCCAAAACTCCGGCGATCAAAATGTTCAGGTTGTCCCGGGTGGCGCATTCACCGTACCACCTGGCAGTACGACTGATGTGAACACTGCAGATAACGCAGACGGCGGCGGAATCACCCCACCGGGAGACCCTACTGGCGGCCCAGCCTTTGAGAGAGAGGCTAGCAGCCTTCAGACGACTGCAGTAGGCGACGCGCAGCTAGACTATGGCGATGCCCCCGATACGACGACAGGCACTGGCTCCGGAGACTACCAAACCGCACCCGGACGAGGCCCGAGTCACGTGGTGGGAGCGCTCCGTTTAGGTTCGGTCGTAGACGCAGAAGCGACAGATTCTCAAGATGACGGTCCCCCGCTCGAAGACGATGGTGTGGTTGTCAACGATGGCGGCACTAACCCGGTACTGCACAACGAGAGCCTGATCGCAGGTCAGGCCTACACGCTAGATGTAACCACCGTTGGCACGGGCATCCTCAACGCCTGGATAGACTTCGACGGAGACGGTGAATTTGAAGCAGGAGAAGAAATCGCAACGGATGTTTCCTCGACAGGCGGTACGGAGTCACTATCGGTGACGGTTCCCTTCGGTGCGACTGCAGGCAGTACCTACGCGCGCTTCCGCTACAGTACGGTCGATACCGCTAACGGCATGACCTCCACGAGCGCCGCGCCGGATGGTGAAGTAGAAGACTACAACATTACCCTAGTAGCTTCTGACCCAGCCCTGCGCCTAGTGAAGCGAATTACTAGCATTGGCGGAACCGCGATTACAGGTGTCAACGATGACCCTGCGGATACCGATGATGATTCGGCAAACTGGCCAGCGGGCTTTCTTCAGGGAAGCTTTGAAAATTCAACGGCTGAACCTACCGAAGAGGTAGACTACACCATTTACTTCCTCTCGGATGGAAACACGCCTATCAACAACATCCAAATCTGCGACTTTGTACCAGAGAACACGACCTACGTCCCTGATTCCCTAGTGATGAACTTAGGAAACGCGGGAGATACATCATTAAGCGATACCGCCGCTAATGACGACGGTGAGTTCTTTGCGGCAGGGGCAACCCCAGGCGCGCCCTGCCCTGCAGCAGGCAACACGGATGGTGGTATTTTTGTTCGCATTCCTGGTACGGCTAACAATGCGACAGGCCCAGGCGCCCCTACTGATTCCTTCGGCTATGTTCGATTTACGGTGGAAATCGACTAGTTGAAATAGAACAGTTTCACGGTGTAGCTCACGCTCTATGGTGGCATAGGGCGTGAGCTGTCTATTGGCTATCTCAAGGAGATAAAAGTAACAAAAGAAAGCGTCATTTCAGTTATTTCCACCAACAAAACTTGATATACAACGGGAATGCTACAGGTTAGTCGATTCTTGCTGTGGTGCAAACACCCCTATGAACCGTTCCCATAACCTCTTGGCAGGGACTCTGTCTTTAGCTTTACTCACCGCACAGATTTTTGTAGCACTTCCTACTCGTACAGCGATCGCAGGTCCTAATGTATGCGCAACACCGGGCATAGATGGGCCAGTAAACGCAACAGATATCGTTAACAGCTATTTTCCACCGCTATCGAACACAACGCTGAATAGCGGCGACAATACCCTTACTGTAGACAGCGCTTATGTAGGCGGTGCCAATGTGGATATCTCAGTGGGCGACATGCTGATGATTATTCAGATGCAGGACGCCCAAATTAACAGTTCTAACACGGCATCTTACGGCTCTGGAAATGCCGCGAACGACGGAAAAGGAGTGACCAGCCTAGGCAATACCGGCATCTATGAATTTGTGCGAGCGACTAACAACATCAGCGCAGCCACAGGCGGTACGCTCACCTTCATAGGCGGCAACGCAAATGATGGCGTCATCAATACCTACGTCAGTGCTGATGCAACAGCGACCCGAGGCAGGCGCACCTTTCAGGTGATTCGCATGGTGCAGTATGCCAGCTTGACTCTCACCAGCAACATTACCGTACCCGACTGGAATGGCAATGTGGGCGGCGTACTCGCTCTCGATATCGCAGGCGATATGAACTTTAACGGCTTTACTATCGACGGTACAGAAAGAGGCTTTCGCGGAGGGTTTATTCCCAACGACACCAGCTCTGGATCGAACAACGGTATTTATGTTGCGCCGACGACCTCTACCGAAGTCGGCGGTAAGGGTGAAGGCATCGCGGGAACACCCCACTACACTTGGGATGGCACAACCGCCATCGATTTGGGCTCAGACCAGCTACCGGGCGGTGATGGCGGACGAGGCGCACCGGGTAATGCTGGCGGTGGGGGTAACGCGCACAATGCCGGTGGCGGCGGGGGTAGCAACGGTGGCGAAGGCGGATTTGGCGGGATTGGCTGGCAGTCGGACCAAATGGGGCCTTTGTTTTCTCGTGGGATTGGTGGGGCAGTTCCGATTACCTCTCCGGTGGGCGATCGCCTCATCATGGGCGGCGGCGGCGGCGGCGGCGATGTCAACAATGACACCAACGGCATTCGCGGCGGTCAGGGCGGGGGCATTGTGATGATTCGAGCAGACCAGTTTGTCGGGTCCGGCACGATTGTCTCTAACGGTAGCGCTGGCGAAGCAGGTGAAGTGTTTGGTGCGCCAGACGGGGCTGGGGGTGGCGGCGCAGGGGGTACGGTTGCGCTGATTGCCAAGTCAGGCAATCTTGCAGGATTAACCGTACAGGCCATAGGTGGCGATGGCGGCAACACCAACGGCGACCTGAATGATGAGCACGGCCCCGGCGGCGGGGGTGGTGGCGGCGTCGTTGTTTCGACCAGTCCTAGCGGGCAGGTGCCTTCCGCTAATGTAGATGTGGCAGGCGGCAGCAGCGGACTGGCAGCCGGCGGTGCGGGGAGTTCCCACGATGCTACCGATGGTGCAGTTGGCATCGTAGGAACGCTCAATCCTGCCGTGGTTCCCCCGGTACAGCAAGGCGCCAACTGTTTTCCTCTGCTCACTGTGGCGAAAACAGAAGCAAACCCAGGCGCGCCTGGTGGAAGAACGGCCCCTGGCACAGCAGAGTACACCATTACCGTAAACAACAGTGGCTCGGGCGGAGCCGCCGATGTACAAATCGAGGACACGCTACCGTCAGGATTTACCTATGCATCTGGCGCGACAGCTACGCTGGCAGGTGGCGCAACGGGACCAGTCTCTCCTGCTAACAGCGGAACGGCCAGCGCCCCTTCATTTGGCAACTACGTGATCCCTGAGAATGGATCTGTTGCCATTACGTTTTCAGTAGATATCGTCCATTCTACGCCCGATGGAACCTACGAAAATCCTGCCTATGTGAGCTATCTGGACCCAAGCGCATCAACGACAGGGCGACTCATTACACCAGCTACGGGCGCGAACGGAGGCAACACAACTTACGAAGCAGGATCTTTGGCCGGAACAGATGTGCCCGGCGCTAGCTATGTCCCGGCTTCTAGCACGGGCGAAGATGTCGTGATTGTGTCACCTGGGTTGGTGCTAGTAAAACGGATTACAGCGGTGAATGGGCAGGCAACAAACCCGAACGATGGAACAAACTTGGCTACCTTCGTAGACGATATAAACACCAACTACGACAACCAACCTAATTGGCCAAATAACTATCTGGTAGGAGAGCTGAATGCAGGGGCGGTGCAGCCCGGTGACGAGCTGGAATACACTGTGTACTTTCTCAACAAGGGAGGCGTACCGCTGACAGATGTGCGGCTGTGCGATCGCATCTTTCCCCAGCAGACCCTAGTCACCGATGCCTATGGCCCGGGCACAGATGTGGAGCTACAGCTTGGTACCAGCACACCTATAGGGTTAACGGCGGCAAACGATGGCAGCGATCGCACGCAGCTAATTCTCGCTGGCGGCGCCGTCCCCGCCACCTGCAACCTACAGGACACCAACGACAACGGCACTCTCCAAATCGATATCACCGGCGCACTTGGCACTGGCAATCCGGCCCTTACAGAGCTACCGCATACCACCAGCCAAGCGACGCCGAACGATGCTTATGGGCGCTTCCGATTTACCACGCGAGTTGGCACCACTCCCTAAGCCAACCCATACGACTTCCTTTTCTCTTCTCTAAAATCGTCAGCTAGCCCATTTTTGGGTGCTCTAACCATGCCGCAGGTCTACCAACAAGCTACAAAGCCATCCCACAGCAAAAGTAAAAACAAAAACAATACGGTAAGTCGATGCTTACTTGCCGCGTTGGTATCTGGCAGTACTGTGCTCTCAGCAGCGATCGCTCTTGCCAGCACGCCACCCCCCGGCACCATCATCCAAAACCAAGCCACCGGTAGCTTCACAGACCCTAACCTAGGCACCCAAAACGTTGAATCCAATGTTGTCAGCGTAACGGTTGCAGAAGTAGCGGGAATTGTTGTTTCTGCCGCTGGAGTCGCAGAAGCCCCTAGCGGCGTTACTAATGCAGGACCAGACCAAGGCGATGGCGACATCAACCCAGAAGATGTCGTGTACTTTACCTTTGACATCACCAACGTGGGCAACGACCCCACCCAATTTTTCATTCCAGATGCTGTCACCGTGACTGGCGGTACCTTCGACAGCAGCACCATCGGCCCGATTCAGATTATCGCTTACGATACCGATGGCACCAATACAACAACGCTGGGCGCACCTATCGATATTCCATCGGGTGGAGTGACAACAGGCACGGCAATTGGTTTACCAGAAGGCTCTATCGCGTCCGGTGGAACAGTGACCGTGCGAGTTCCCGTGAAAGCAGATACGAGCCAAGGCGATTTGATAGTCGTGTTAGGAGATACTCCTGCGGGCGATCGCGGCAACCAGGCCTACATTGACGACGGCAACAACCTAGATGTGTACACCCAAGACAACGCAGATGCTGACAGCGTGGATGTGCCTGCCACAGCAGCAACAGAAACAGAATCTCCCGGTGCGCCGATCAATGGCGATGCGACCTTCCATCGGCAAGAAGCCAGCGCCACACAACAAACTCAAGTGCTCGTTTCTGGCAACCTGCCAGTGGGACCGCCCTTCCTGTGCGACTCGACTTTCTACATCACGATTGGCCCAGGTGGCGGGACCAACCAACAGCTCTTCAGCGTCAACAGAAGCAGTGAAACTTTTTCATTCACACCTATTGGCCCAGCCACCACCACAGGCGGCGGCTACCCTATCAACTTTGACTACAACGCGCTGGCGTATAACCCCGTAGACAACTACATTTACGCCCATATCAACCCAGAAACTGGGGCGCCGACGACGGGTCCCTACAGTCCTGGAAACATCATCAAGATTGGCAGCGACGGCGTTGCCAGCTCACTGGGCAAACCGGTTACCAGCAGTCCAAATGGAACAACGGCACTGTCAGGGGATTTCTTTGCAGGAGCAATTTTATCAGACGGAACCTACGTCATTGGGAGACAGGGAACCTTTGCCACACTAGACCTAACAACGACACCACCCACCATTATCAACTCTCAACAGAGCATCTCAAACGTTAGGCTCAATGACTTCGCAGTTGATCCAAGAGATCCGGCGTCTGTCACCAACGGAAACGTGTATGCAGTCAATGAACACGGCTCGCAAGACACACTGATTATCTTAAACATCAGAAATTTTCCGCCTACGATTGTGAGTGAGGCAACCAATCCGACTGGGTTCAACCATAATGCGGGCTCTCAGTTTGTCGATGCCTTCGGTGTGCTTTACTACCGCAGCAACTCTACCAACACGCTCTACCAAGTCGACACCGATGAAACTAGTCCTACCTACGGTGTAGCGACAGCTATTTCTAGCACACCAAACGGTGGCAACCACGACGGCGTCAGCTGCTTGTTTGCCACCGCGATGGAAAAGACAGTGACCGACACCGACGACAACGCCATCACCACCTCTCCGGCTGGAGAAATTGTCAGATACGTGTACACCATTGCTACGGGCAATGTGCTACCCATTTCCGGCGTCACCTTCGAGGACGACCTGAGAAGCGTTGCTGGGGGCTCTCCGATTGAAGGGACTTTTACTGGAGACTTTACAGTCTCTAATGGAACAGGAACAGCAACAATTAGCAACGGCGGTCAGACGCTGCAAATCAACAACTTAACGCTGCCCGCTCAAGATTCTGTCGTGGCAGGCGGAGAAACCCTCACCATCACAGCAGATGTGCAGCTAAGCCCCTCTCTCGCACCCGGTGACTATTTCAACCAATCTACCCTGACCAATCTACCTACCCAATATCCCCTTAGCATCCCGTCAGACTATCCGCCTACGGCGCCCTACGAGGACCCCACGCCATTAGCCGTCACCGAGCCCCTCGCCACCGACCCAAACCTCAAGCTCGTAAAGCGAATCACAGCCATCGACAGGGGCCTCGCAACAGAACAACTTTTTGACAGTAGCTACATTGATGTGGGCACCCAAAGCGATAACGATAACGCGGCAAACTGGCCAGGACCTCCAATCAGCGAGAACATTGGCAGCGGGACAGGGACAGTGGAGAGCTACCTAAACGGCCTCAGCGGAATTGACGACCTCACGGCAGTTGAGACTGTCGCGGTCAAACCCGGTGAACGGCTAGAGTACACGATTTCATTTTTGTCGGATGGCGCGGCGTCAGCGGAGAATGTGTTTATTTGCGATCGCATCCCCACTGGCACCACATTTGTCCCTGACGCTTACAATAGTGAAACACCCGCCGCTCCAGGCAGTAGCGATCGCGGCATTTTCTTGAGCTTCAGCGGTAATGACGTTGCCCTGACCAATGCCAACGACGGAGATGAAATCATCAGTACAGGTGGCTACTACTTTCCGCCCTCGGTCGATCCAAGTGTTGCACTTGGGACCGCTATTAACTGTAGTGGCAGCAACGACAACGGTGCGATTGTGGTGGACTTGAGCGACATTCCTCATGCAACGGCTGATGGAACACCCACCAATTCCTTCGGTCTGCTTCGGTTTCAGGTAGCTGTAGATTGATCGCTGTCGACTAGCCGCAAAACTTACCCACCCCCGGTATTTGCATCGTCAAACGCCGGGGGTTTTCAAGATGCGTACTTATCGACGGACATAGATCTTACATTTCGCGATCGGCACCCGAAAAACCGGCCTCTAATCCATCAAACCTTACTTTTTTGAGGATTGCTGATAATTAGCTTATTTTGATGGGATTAATAAAGTAAGAAACGTAAGAAATGCCCTTTGCTTATCTTACAGACCCTACTTTAAGCCATCTACAATGTCCGAACGTTACCTGCACTACGTACGACTTGCAACCAGCAGGGCACCCTGCCGCTTCACATCCTTAGCGCTGCTGACGTGTGCATTGTTATCTGGTGACGTTTTGACGGCGGGAGCAAATGCCCGGGTAAATTACCCTGCTCCCGCTACTCCTTTTCAAACCAGTCCCTCTTCACAGCAGCGAGGGACCCTGGCCATGGGTCTACCCGGCGACTATGGAGACGCCCCCGACACTTACGGCACAGACGCGATCGCTGGCAACAGCAGCAACAATAGCGAACCAATCGGCCCTCATCACACCGTTGTCTCCAATCTATATTTAGGCACGATTTCACCTGATAGCGAGACCGACGCAGTTACCCCATTAGATGGTACGGGTGATGCCGGTGATGAGGACGGTGTCACATTTCTATCTACGCTCTTTACCAACAACAATGTTTACACCATTGGCAATACCGACATCGTCGTTACCAACACTGGCAACGCATCTGCAACACTGCACGCCTGGCTAGATTTTGACGGGAGCGGAACTTTTGACGCCGATGAATACACCAGTCAATCGGTGCCTCCATCTACAGGATCTAGAGCCCTGAGGCGAGATCTTGAGTGGCGTGGGTCTGGCGTTAGCGGCATGCGCGCAGGTAGGACCTACGCTCGCTTTCGGCTAACGACAGATGCAAGCGTAAACAGTGCCACGCCCGGTGGGCCAGCGACCGACGGAGAAGTAGAAGACTATACGGTGATCATCCGCGAACCAGGTAGTGGCAATGGTGGGGTTTGCAATGCGGCCTACAACCTAGTGTATTCTGGCCAAGCTGCCAACATATACGCGGTGCACGTAGAAAGTGGCGCGGCGCTCCCACTGACCACAAACGCTTTGGCAACCGCCAATGGTATGGCGACTGACCACCTAGGGCGACTCGTTTACTATGCTGACAACAACAGCATTTATGCCTGGAACCCGATTACGCAACAGCACACGACGATAGAGAATAACTTTACCAGCTATCTCTCCTCCGTTCCGGCAGGGTTTGACTTAGGCAGCGGTGGCGCAGCTTATTACGATGGGTCTCTTTACCAGGGGGTAGATACCGGCATTTTTGAAATCTACAAAGTTGACTTCGTGCCAGGCTCCAATGGGCGCACTGTGCAGGCCATTACTCCTATCGGGATTAACAACTTTTTGACGAGAGCTAGGGCCAATTGGGGAGACTTTATTATTGACAACAATGGGCTGATGTTGGGGCAGTCCAATGGTAGCCCGCAATATTGGACCTACGATCTTACCGATGGCACATTTACTGGCCTCACGGCAGGCCCCGGCACTCCTAGCGTTAACTTCCAGATTGCGAAAGACGGCCAGGGAAGACTTTGGGCACTCGTCACCGACAACACCATCGTGCAAATGGAAGTGGTTGGTAATACCTTTCGAACCGTCGGTGACTTTCGATCAACAGGTATTCATAGTTCTTTTGATGGTGCGGAGTGCGTGCGGGGACTGTCTATTATTGGCGATCGCGTTTGGGAAGACACCAATGGAAACGCCATTCAAGATGCAGGGGAACCGGACATTGCAGGCGTTACCGTCGACCTGATTTGGGACCTCAATGGCAATGGCATTGTCGATACTGATGAGCCAACGCTAGCCACACAAACCACGAATAGCAACGGCTATTACGAATTTAACGAGCTGATTTTTGGTAACTATATCGCACAGGTCACTGATACCAACAACGTGCTAGCAGATAGGACCCTGACGTCGAGCACGAGTGCATTTTCTGTAGCGATGCCTGCAGGAATCAACACCATCGATATTGCAGACTTTGGCTATCAGCCGGTGGTGAGCGATCCAGAGGTTTTGCTGGTAAAGAGAGTTACGGCCATCAACAACAACAGAGCTGAGAACAGCCTTGATGGAACACCGCTGAATACGGTGGTGAATGACGGCGTATCCGGCTCTTCTGATGATCATGAAGACTGGCCAAACGACTATCTTATCGGTGCACTCAATGGTGGTCTAGTTCGACCTTTGAGCGATGCGCCAGCCGACCAAGTAGAGTACAGCATTTACCTGCTCTCTGCCGGAGATGAAACGGCTCGTAGCGTATGGCTGTGCGACCTCATTCCTGAAAACACGACCTTTTTGGCAGATGCCTACAACGGTGGACCAGCTGCGGATCCGTTAGGAGATGCGGCTGAATCGCGGGGCATCGCATTGAGCTTTAACGGTAGTGAAGTGTCACTGACGGGCGCAGCCGACGGCGATCGCGGCTACTACTTTCCGCCCACGATAGACCCATCCACTCAGTTCTCAGATATCAACTGCGGTGGCCCGAATACCAACGGGGCAATTGTCGTTAATTTTGGAGACTTACCCCAAACCACAGGCATCGGGGCACCCCCTAATGCCTATGGGACGGTTCGGTTTCAGGTTCAAATCGACTAGAAAATAGCTGGCAAGCGTTGAGAGCTTTTTCAGAATCTTCTTCTGTTACTTGAGCTTAATACTGCTGGCGAAATCATGCTTTTCAAGCCGTTTCTGTTGAGAAGAGAACGCCTAGCACATAGCTATCTCAGTCATGCTTCACTACCCTTCTGTTATTTCCAAAGGCCCTGATGGCGGTGTAAAGTCTAGCGGGCTTTTGATAAGAGGCCTTTGCGTTTTTTTAGGGACGCTTGGGACACTCGGAACATTTTCGCCTCGGGTGCAAGCGGAAGGAAGCCGAGATCTTTTTCCCAGCGGGGCATCGGGGCATCGGGGCAGTATCGAATGGCGGTCGAGCTTTAGCAACCGCTTTCGTAGGCGTACGCTTTTGAGGGTATATGCCAATCAGGGTGAATATATTTTGATGGGGTCTAGTACGGTTGGCTTCGACTTAGGTGATATTGAAGTCTTTCATCCTGGGACCGTGACAGGTGCGGTAGGCAATGAAGTGATTCCCGCGATCGCAAACTTTACCTGCAGCAAAGACCAACCAGGCCGAGGCATGATCACCAATCGCATCCAAGAGCTAGCAGGCCCAGCCTCAATTGATGGTACCGGTAATACAGACGGCTACACCCCCTGCTACTACGCCGCCCCAGTGACCGGCATCTATTTTGTTGCAATCTACGGCCCTAGCGGACGCAATAGCGATCTCAGCCCAAACCTGGGCATAGAAAACAACATTGAAGCCATTAGCACTGGCGGCAACCAAAGAACAGGCATCTCAGCATGGGATGTGACGATTCGCGATCGCACCGATGCAACCACCGACGAAACGGGGCGGCTGCATACCTTCAACCTAGCAATCAACATGGGTCGTAATCAGGTTTACCTCCACTCTCAGGTATATCCGGTCACCCTTGATGGCTATCGCTACCGCATTGAGCTCAATGGCATCGACCCTTTTGGCTTCACGATGTTTGGCAATCAGCTTGGCAATTTGGATAGCGATGGCCGCACACCGCTCTATCACGATATTGTAGGCAGCGATCGCAATATTTCAAACCCGCTCGGCGGAGTCGTCAGCGCCTCCCCGCAATATCCCCTATTTTTCAACACAATTGACCCGAGTGTGCTCAGCGCCCTGCCCATATACGACCCCTACTCCGGCAACCAGAAGGGCACGGGCATTCCGATTTCGCCCATTCTGCCAGAGGTGCAGGCAGCGTCCTTTGTTGGAAACTTAACCGGCAGTACCTCTTCGGTAGGCGCTGGCGGCACGTTTTATTTTGATAGCAATCTGCCCTCGGGCACCTACGAGATTATTCTCAGCCAAGACGGGAGCAACTTCGACCCCTACGCCCCAGAGAACAAAGTGCTGAGAGGCTTTATGTCAGCGCCTGGCCTGCAGGCTGCATCCTGGGATGGTTTTAACAATCGGGGAGAGCCTTTTCTCTCCGGCACGTTTACCTATGCCATTGAAATTCGCGGCGGTGAATATCATTTCCCGATGAGCGACGTGGAAAACAACCCCACGGGCGGACCGGTGTATCATCTGCTGAATGCGACCAATCCGCGCGGCAACAATGTTGGATTTTATGACCATAGGGGGTACTACACTCTAGATGGCGAGCTGGTGAGCGATCGCGATCCGACAGACGGCGACCCTACTGACGATCCGCTCTGCGGCAGCGGCCCACCGTTAGAGCCCTCATCCAATCTGGCTGTAGGATCGAACACTGCCGCGCCGGGGTACAACGTATTTGGCTCTGCAACCGATCCGGGCAACACCAATAGCCTGTGCACAGGGTCATTTGGAGATACCAAAACCCTCGATTTGTGGACTTATTTTCCTAGCGAGCCACCGCCAAACACCCTCATCACCATTGTTCCTTCAGACTTTGGCGACGCGCCCGATCCCTCTTCAGCAAACGCCACTGGAGACTACGATACACTCGCCCAAAACAATGGACCAGTCCATGCGCTGCTAACGACCCTTGTCCGCTTGGGTAGCGGCATCACCGAAGACGTTAATGGATTTGTGGAAGGGGTAGATGACCAGGGCAATGCCAGCGATGACAGTGACGATGGCTTTGTCACGCTCTCAGCACCACCCCTCAGCGGCCCTTACCGCCTAGAAGACATCCCTGTAAACAACGAAACCAATGACAACGCCACTCTCCATGGCTGGATAGACTTTAACCGGAATGGCCGCTTTGAGCCAGAGGAGCATACGAGCGCTGTTGTCTCTCCGGGTGAAACGCTCAGCAATCTAAGCTGGACGGTGCCCGATACAGTCTCGGCGGGAGAGTCTTATGCTCGCTTTCGAATTACGACTAGCCAGCTCACTGACGAACCTGCTACTCCACAGATCGATGAAAGATCTGTTGGAGTAGCCACAGATGGAGAAGTAGAAGATTACCCTATCAGGTTGTTTTCTCTAGAGAGTAGCCCTCATGTATTACTGGTGAAGCGCATTACGGCCATTGGATCGCACCGCGACACAAACCCCAATGACGGCACAGTACTCAACCAGTTTGTAGACAATACCACCGGGCCACGGGCTGAGGACGACAATCACAGCTATTGGCCTGAGAATTTTTTAATTGGGGCACTCAATGGGGGCAAGGCGAAGCCGGCCAGCGATGGCACTGCCGCCGAAGCTGCTGATGAAATCGAGTACACCCTATATTTTTTGTCTGTGGGCGGAGCTACGGCTCGCGGCGTTTTATTGTGCGATCGCATCCCAACCCATACGACACTTCTCCCTGACGCTTATCGCAGCGGCCCACCAGCCGACCCGCTAGGCACCCAGCCAAATCCCCTCACTCTAGCGCTCAACTTTAAAGGGAATGAAGTTGCCCTCACCGGCGCTGACGACGGCGATGCAGGATATTACTTTCCCGCCGGGGTAGAACCGACAACGATATTTTCGAATATTAACTGCGGCGGGACCAATGAGACAGGCGCAGTCGTCGTCGATTTGGGAGATTTGCCACCGGCCACCGGCCCGGCCACCCCAAATAACGCCTACGGTGCGGTGCGCTTTCGCGTGCAGGTTCAGTAGAAAGATTAGAGCACGACAGACAGGTAGGGTTGCTGGCCTTACAAACGGATCTTACATTTACGTTGTGCGATCGCCATTGTAAGCAGACGATACAAACAAGTTTCCTCAAAAAAGCGAATATCCTGTCAATCAAGCTTCTCAGGGGCCGCTCAAGTCTTCATAAAAACCTAGTAAAAGGGGTAAGCACAGAAGGCGAGCAGACAATCCTTACATCTCAAAACAGCCTGACTTCCATAGGTTCACTGATGTAATAAAAGTAATATATGTGGGAAAAATAATGGAGCAATTGAATTTGTGCCATTCACTTTAAGCTCACAGACAGCCTAAGTGAAGTTACGGATTTGATCGCGCTTCGCACCTACCTCACACAACAAACCAGAAGCGGACGACTTTTGAGCTACTCTCACTGCTTTTTGATCGTTTCTCTCACTGCTTTCTCACTGCTTTCTCACTGCTTTCTCACTGCTTTCTCACTGCTTTTACTAAAAAGCCTTGGTCCGCTTGTTTGTTGTCCTATTGAAAGGGTTTGCTATCCCACGAATATTTGCGACTGCTTTTTTAGCCAGGACTGTTCTCATACCTAGCTAAAGCTCACGTCGCGAAATCATAGAACCTTTGTGCTCACTTTTTGTGTTGCGCACAAGTTGTTCTGATGTCTTCTTACAAGAAATTTCACTCATTTAGGTAATTAAAATGTCTATGCCAGATTGGGAGTCTCTGCAGGTAAAGGTTGTGCGTGCACTGTTTTTGGCAGTCTCCAGCGTATTTGTTGTTTTTTATGGTTTCTCTGCTTTTGCAAGTGAGCACAATGCCAAAGAGCTTGCAGACGACGCTAGCGCGTTGGCTAAAGTCATCACAGCGAAGCCTTTTGCAAAGGCAGTCTTGCCACAGCAAGCAGCGCCCTTAGCAGCTACAGAATCGCGAGTGCCCCTAGCACACACGATGCCCTTGTCGAGTACGGTGTCTTCATCAGTAGTGTCTTTACCAACCGTTTCAGTAGAGGCAACCGTTGCACCTGTTCAGCTTAGCCGGATTGATCGTCAGCATACGCCTGCTGTAGATATTAATGCTGCACCTGCTGAGCCCAATATCTCATCTGATACCGATTCGCCTACCTCGATCCCGGTCGAAAATGCCTGCGATGATGACAGACTAGACATTCCCACTCGATTTGGGGCGAGCTACAACACATCCAGCGCTGGCTTTGATGACATTATCGGCGTCAATACCTTTATTCCGCTCTCTCAAGATGGATGCGAAGATGTGACTTTCTTCGAAGGGCGGGCGATGCTGAGTGATGGCGAGCCTAGCTTTAGCCTAAACGTCGGACATCGCAACTACGACGCTGAAGACGACATCATCAATGGCGGCTATTTGGGCGTCGACAGCCGGG